>JBDTNY010000100.1:0-36041 GCA_039933515.1 Actinomycetota bacterium | reverse complement strand
ACCGCCTCGTGGAAGAGCACGCCGCCCATGCCGGGCCCGAGCACGACCGTCATCTCGCCCGCGGGCGCCGGGATCGAGTCGAGCATCGTGACCGCGCGCTTGGCGGCCACCTCGGCGGTCGCCCTCGGTCCGTGGGCATCGAGGAACTCGATCCCCCCGCACGCCGCAGGCCCGTGGAAGCCGGTCTGGATGTTGTCGCCCCGCTTGGCGACCACCTGGGCCACGAGCCGGATCCGCGGCCGGTCCTCGCGCACCCAGGCGCCGTCGCTCGTCGCGATCAGGCGCCGTTGGAGCGAGTCGCCGTACATCCCCGTGACCTGCGTAACCTCGGGCGAATACGCCCTCGCCGAGTCGTCGAGCTCACGGAGCCACGCGACCTTGTCGGCGGCGGGGAGCTCGCCCGCAGCTCGCTCGACGCGATTCGTCCCGGGGCCGACGCGCTCGGTCAGATCGACGACCGCGCCCGGAGCTTCCCCTCTGAGTGCGGCGCTCGCGGCGTCGGCGGCCTGCAACAACGAATCCCGGTCCAGTCGATTCGAGTAG
The DNA here is from genome assembly GCA_039933515.1 of Actinomycetota bacterium. Taxonomy (GTDB): domain Bacteria; phylum Actinomycetota; class UBA4738; order UBA4738; family HRBIN12; genus JAOUEA01. The sequence continues at coordinate 35,498 of JBDTNY010000100.1, read as the reverse complement.
GCGTAGCCGTACGTGGTCCCGTGGGCCACCCGCACGCCGGCGCCCCGGTCGAGTCCCGTCGTGAGCTCCTCGACCTTGCCGTCGTCGAGCCGGATCGAAGTCGACGAGCGCTCCTCGACGAAGACCTCGGCGAACGACCCGCCACGACGGCGCGCCGCGCGCAGCACTTCGTCGATCAAGCCACGCTCGAGCATGCGCGGGATGCTAGCAGCACCCTTCGGGAACACTCGTCGGGTACAGTCCCTCTCCAGAGCCATGCCTGAGCGACCACGAACGCCGCGCATCATCCGCACGCCTCTGGCGTCGATCGCCGTGGCGGCGGTCCTCCTGGCCGGTGCGTGCGGGGGCGGGCTCGACGGGGCACTTCCCAGCATCTCGGTGCCGCCGGCCACGGGGCCGACCGTTTCCGTGGGCGCCTCCCCGGTGTCGGGCGACACCGGCGTCACGATCAGCCCGAGCGGCCCCCTGCCCACGTCGTCGCCCGGCATCACCGGCTCGGTCGCCCAGGGCCAGGCAACGGTCTCGGCGAGCGGCGGTGTGAACACGACGGTCACGTTCGGCGAACTCTCGACGCCCGCGGTGTGGTCGCCGCCGCCCGGGGCGATCGCGCTGTCGTGGGCCGGGCCGGGCGGTCAGACGCTGAGCCTGGGAGGGCCGTCCTTCACGAGCCAGATCGCGACCGACGGCTCCCACTCGTTGGCGTTCACGTTGAACGTCGGCGACGCACCGCTCGAGTTCCGGTCGAGCGCCGGCGAGTGCACCGTCACGATCAGCCCCGCGCTGCCCACGCAGGTCGGCGGCTCGTTCCTGTGCACGAACCTCGCGAGCACCGACGACACCGTCACGGTGAACGCTCAGGGTTCCTTCTCGGCGACGGGGTAGCGACGGACGCCGCGGATCGACGGCGAGCACGGGACGACCTCGCGTGGCTCGGGGGGCTCGCGATCGTCCTGCTCGCCGTGTTCCTCACCCCCACGATCCTTCGGTCGTGGCCGTTCGGCGTCGGACCCGACGTGCCCGTCTATCTGTGGTGGACGCGCGTCGGCGCGTCGCAGGGGCTCTCGGTGATCGGCGAGCGTCCGGGCATCGCGGCGACGATCGCCACCACCGCGGGCACCCTGCATTTGCCGTTGGTGCCGGCGATCGCTGGGCTCCAGTACGCCCTGGCGGCCAGCGTGGGGGCGGCCGCGACCTCGCTCGTGCGGGGCAGGACCTCGGGGGGCCGAGTGGCCTGGCTCCTCGCGGGCCTCGCCGCCGGACTCTTCGCCGTCCACCTCGGCGGCGGCTACGTGGCGAACCTGGCGTTCACGGTCCCGTTCTTCGCCGCCGGAGCCGCCCTGGCATCGCGTTCGCAGCGCGGCACCGATGCCGCGGCCGTCCTGTTGGGCGGGGCGGGTCTCGCGCACCCGCAGTTCTTCCTGGTCGGCGTGACGGTTCTCGCGGTCGCGGCGCTCTGGGCATACCTGCGTGAGCCCGAGCGCGGCTGGGCCTCGGACGCGGGCCGGGTCACGATCGCAGCCGCCGGCGGTGGTGCGATCGTCGGAGCCGGCCTGCTCTCGATGCTGATCGGCCCCGACAAGCTCCGCGCCGACACCTCGAAGGACGCGTTCCTGCGTCGCTCCGGGCTCGGGACTGTGCTGAAGGACACCTATCTATCGCGATACCGCGAGAAGGCGTGGCGGTACGCCCCCTGGGCGCTGCTCCCCCTGGCCGCGGCGGGCGCCCCCCGTGTGGCGGGATTCCCGCGTCGGTTCCTCGGGTCCTGGGCGGCGGTCACGCTCGTGGGGGTTCCCGTAGGGATCTGGTCGGGCTCGTTCCCGCCCGACCGGATCATCACCTTCGGGTTCGCGCTGCCCGTGCTCGCCGCGCTCGGGATCGCGTGGGCGGGCGGCGCCATCGCCGAGCGGACCTCGCCCTGGGTCGGCTGGACCATCGGGGCGGTGCTCGGGGCGCTGCTCGCGTGGCCGACCCTGGGCGCCTGGAGCGACCAGCAGACGTTCATCTCCCCCGACGACCTCGCGTCGGCCACCGAGGCGGGGCGGATCGCGGCCACGACCCCGCCTGGCACCCCGTTGGTCTTCATCGTGAACGACGAGGACACCACGTCGATCTTCCTCGCCACGCAGGCCGGGAACATCCTGCGCGCGGCCGTGCCTCCGGACCGGGCTCGGGACGTCTACGTGTACGTGGGCGACCCCGGCCGCTTCTTCGCCGGCCGGCCGACCGTCCGCGGCAACGCCGAATACGACACGCTCTCGCGCCAGCTGCTCGAGGACATCCCCCCGGGAGACGCCGCGGTCTTCGTGCTGCGCGAGTTCGACCGGGTCGGCGGCGCCATGGGCGACCCGAGACTCGTCCGGTGGTCGGACGCGGTGGCATCGACCGTGCCAGACCCGCGCCCGCTTCCGCCCGGGGAGGGCGAGCTCACCGCGTCCTCCCCGTTGGCGATCGTGGGCGCGACGCTCGCGGTGGCCCTGCTGCTGTGGGCGCTCGGCTTCGGCTGGGCCCGCTGGACGTTCGGGGACCCGATCACCGCCGTCGCCGCAGCGCCGGGCTTCGGGGTGGCCTCGCTCGCGATCGCGGGTCTCCTCGCGGAGCGGCTCGGGGTGCCGCTCGCCGGATCGTGGGGCCCGACGGCGATCTCAGTCGTGGCCGGCGGGCTCGGCTACGGGCTCTTGATCCGCAAGGGCGTACCCACCGCGGAACCGACCCCGTAGGTCGAACAACGCCCACACCACCAGCGCGAGCATCGCCGGGGTCGCGATCCAGTGCCCCAGCCACAGGTTCACGCCGAACGCGGTGGGATACCGCAGCGGCTCGGTCGTCCATTGCGCGATCGCGAGCGCGGCGCTCGACCCGAAGAGCGCGACGCGCGGCGCCTGCGGGAGGAGCCACGCGAGCGGGAGCGCCCACGAGACGTACCACGGCAGGAGGAGCGGCCCGAGGAGCATCATCAGCACGAGCGCCCATCCGATCGCGGCACCGGGTGTGCGAGGCCGGTCGCCCGAGGCCTCGCGCGCCACCATGCGTCCGATCGCGATCAGCGCGGCGATCAGCGCGGCCGCGAACACGAGCTTCGCGAGCCCACCGAGGGTTCCGAAACTGACCAGGTCGACCACACGGCGGGCGAAGGTCGCCGGCGCGAGCCATCCCTCGTGCTTCGCGAGCTCGAGCATCCCGAGCGAAGGGTCCGCAGGCTGCAGGTAGGGCAGCGCGAACGCCGCGCCGATCACGCCGGCCACCCCGGCGGCCTTGAGCCCGGGCCGCAGACGTCCCCCGGGCGGGCGCCGGGCGACGATCCACACCACGACCAGGATCACGGGCACGAGCAGCGTCGCCTTGACGAGCGCACCCAGCGCGAGCACCGCGACCGCGGGGAGCTCTCGCCCGCGCATGAGCAGGGCGAACGCCGACGCGATCGAGAGCGCCACGACGAGATCGTTGTGGCCGCTGGAGACCGAATGGAAGAGCACGACGGGGTTCGCGCCGAACGCCACGATCGCGAAGGCCGCGCGCGCCGGCCAGACCCTGCGCACGGTATCGGCGGTGATCAGCAGCGTCCCGAGCGCCGCGACGATCGCGATCGCTCGGTAGGCGGCCACCTGGCCGGCGGGGCTGCTGAACCCCCGCGCGATCACGGCCGAGATCATGGTCCAGAGGGGGCCGTACACCGCCGGCGTGTCCACCCATTTCGGACCCACGAACACCCACAGCGGATCGCCGGAGAACTCGAGCGGCGTCCGGATGTAGGGGTTCGCGTGGTAGACGCCGGCGATGCGGCCGTAGAACGCGTACGAGTACACGTCGCGTGAGAACAGGAGCGGCAGCGTGGCCACCGCTAGGAGATAGGCGATCGAAAGGATCAGCACGGTGCGCGGCGCGACGCGTTCGTGGAAGGCCTCGCGCAGGAGCAGCAGGAACGAGACGACCGCGAACGCCGAGATCGCGACCCCGACGGCGATCAGCCAGTTCCCCGACAGCGCGTCCAGGTGGAGGGTGTCGGCGAGCCAGCGGAACGGGCCGGCGGGCTGGGACCGGCTCGGGAGCACGGGCTGGAACGGCGAGCCCGGCATCGAGGCGAAGGTCGCGAACAGCACGAAGCCCGCGATGGACATCGCGACCGCCCGGGCGGCCGATCGAGGAGGAGAGGCGCTGGGCTGCACGACGCCCGAGCGTACTACCGGGCCTCGACCACCGAGACGACCTGCGCGCGCCGCGGCCGCTCGAAGCGGCCGACGATCGCGACGATCAACGTGAGGATCACGCCGGGCACGAGCACCCAGACCGATCGCTCCAGCCACCACCGCAGCGTGCTGTCCGTTTCCTGCCCGAACCCGAGCGGCCACAGCATCAGGACCGCGAGCAGATACGCCGTCATGTGCCACAGGAACAGCGTCATGATGATGCTGTTCAGGTAGATCGTGACCTTCCACGGGCGCGGATGTTCGAGCCAGGCGCGACCGCGTTCGCGCAGCAGCATCACCGCGCCGATCGACCAGATCCCGCCCAGCAGGAACGGCACGGTCGGCGGGTACGCGTTCGACACGAGCTCGACGTCGGTGCCCAGGAGACTCTTCGGGTAGTGCCCGATCCCTGGGAACCACGTGAACCGCGCCTCGCCGCCGATCCAGCGGAACACGTCGGGGTTCGTGAGCACGAACAGGCCGATCAACCCGGCCGCCACCATGGCCCAGAACGCGCGGCGCGGCCACCGCTCGAGCGTGCCGTCGGCGTAGGCGTGTCCCATCTGATGCGGGAACAGCAGGATGAAGGCCACGTTCGCCCACCGGAGCGCGGGATGCCCGAACCCGAACGAGATGACGTCCACGGCGACCGCACCGAGCGCCATCGCGAGCGGCACCCGCATCCCGAACCGCCGATGCAGCGCCACGGTCCACGGGCTGATCACGACGATCACCAGGTACACCGCGAGGAACCACAGCGGCCCGAAGGGGACGGTGGCGCCCGGGGGCAGCACGCCCCGCAGCAGACGCGTGTCACCCCACAGGGGCGGTCCGGCCTGCGCGCCGGTGTCCGTGAGGTGCAGGACCACCATCACGACCGCCCACGTACCGAGGAACACCACCGAGGGTCGCAGCAGCCGGCCGATGCGTCCCCGGATGAACGTCCACGACGAGTCGCCTCGCCGCCGGGTCGCGTCGAACGCCACCAGGTTCGAGAAGCCTCCGACGAAGAAGAAGATCGGCATCACCTGTAAGAACCACGTCGCGAGCCACAGCAGCGGCGTCACCCCGATCGCGCTCGTCGTGCGGATGATGCCCCCGTCCCAGGCGATGATCCCGATCAGCCAGTGACCGAGCACGACCGCCACGATGCTCCCCGCCCGCAGGAAATCGACCCAGCGGTTCCGCGAGGTGGGGGTCGCGGCGACGATCCGGTCGAGCCGGCTCGTCATGATCGGTGGCTCCTCACGCGCCTGTCGTACCCGGGCAGGAACACCGGGTCAAGGGACGAAGGTCACTCCGCGATCGCCGACCACCGGCCGGCCCGCCGCGCGACCGCGATCGCCATCCCGAAGCACTCCGAGACCGCGGCGTCGGTGAGCACCTCCTCGATAGGGCCGGCGGCCACGAGCCGTCCGGCACGGAGCATCGCCGCGTGCGATGTCGAGGGCGGGATCTCCTCGAGGTGGTGGGTCGCGAGCAACGACGTGGGTGCGCCGACGGTACGCGCCGTGGTCTCCATCGCCTCGAGGAGCGCCTCGCGTCCCGGCAGATCGAGCCCGGCTGCCGGCTCGTCGAACAGCAGGAGCTCGCGACGGCCGAACCGGGCCCGGGCGAGCAGCACGCGGGCGCGTTCGCCCTGGCTGCAGGTCGAGAGCGCGCGATCGGCCACGTGCGCACAGCCGACCTCTGCAAGCATCGCTCGGGCCTCTGCACGGTCGTCGTCGGTGAAGGTTTGGCACCACGTCTCCAGCGCCGAAACGCGGCCGGCGAGCACGGCGTCGGCGCAGTCGATCCCGGGACGGAGACGCTCGGTGACCGAGTGGCCGACGTGGCCGATCCGCGCGCGCAGCCGCCGCACGTCGGTGCGTCCGAGGATTTCGCCGAGCACCGTCGCGCGGCCCGCCGAGGGATGCCGCCAGGCGCCGGCCACCGAGAGCAACGTGGTCTTGCCGCTGCCGTTCGGGCCGAGGAGCGCCCAGCGCTCGCCGGCCTGCACGCTCAGGTCGACCGGCCCGAGTATCCGACGGCCGCCCGGGATCACGACCTCCACTCCGTCGAGGCGCACCGCGTCCATGAGCGGGGAGGATACGCGGCGCACCCTGCGGTAGGGTGCCCGGGATGGACGACACCACGGACGTTCGCGACCTGAGTGACCTCGATCGCCGGGAGGAGCCCGCCGACTCGAAGGGCGTCGCGCTGGGCGTGGCGGGGCTCACCGTCACGTTCTTCGTGCTGCTGCCGGTGTTCGTCGCCGTGGCGGTCTACACGTTCCTGTCGGTCTACGCGATCGTGAAGGGCGTCGAGGGAGGGTCGGATCAACCCGACGCGACCACCATCATGGTCGGGGTCGTGCTGCTGGTGACCGTCTTCGTCCTGCTGGTAGCGGTGGGCGTGATGCTGCTCGGCCGCATGGCCGACCCGAAGAAGCGCCGGCGTTGATCCTCCATGCAGCTCATCAGTATCGGTAGTCCGTGGCGGTGATCCCGCCCGCCGCGTCGTAGAACACGAACGTGTCGACGGCACGTTCCAGCACCTCGTAGCTCTCGGTCCGACCCGGTTCCCACCGCTTCAAGCCCTCGGGCTCGCACAACTCACGCACGTCGACGGCCGCTCGGTCACGCTCCGACTCGCCCGTGGATGTGCATGTCGTGCCATCCGTCCGCGTGGAGGAGCGCGCTCCTCATGACGCCCTCGAGGGAGAAGCCGAGCTTGCCCGCCACACCGCAAGACGCCCGGTTGGCGACCGAGTGGTACAGCGTGAGCCGATGGAGCCCGAGGTCGTCCAGCGCCCACCGGGTGATCTCGCTCGCCGCTCGAGTGGCGACCCCACGTCCGCGATGTTCGTGCACCACCCAATACGTGAGTTTGGCCACACCGAACTCGAGGTCCATGCCCCGGAGCGCGACGTACCCCAAGAGGTCCCGGCCACCATCGTCGGTCACGGCCCAGCTCGCATCCGTCTCTGCTGCCCATCGCTCGTGCCACGGGGCGATCCACTCCGCCGCCTCGGCCGCGGTCAACATGGTTTGGATGTTCCAGCGCTGGATGGCCTCGTCCGAGAAGGCCGCGACGAGTGCGGGTGCGTCCGCGACGGTCCAAGGGCGCAGACGCACGTCAGGCGCCGCCACGAGGGAAGGCTGGTCCATCGCGCGCATCCGACCTGCAGGAACGACCGGAGACACGGATCCCGCCATGCCTGTTACCCCTCCTCGAGGGAGCGATCGTCGTGCTTCAGCCTGAGTTGGCCGCACGCCGCATCGATCTCGCTCCCCCGCGTGTCCCGGATCGTCACGTTCACGCCGCCGGCCTTCAGGATCCGCGCGAACCGCTTGATCCGCTCGGGCGGGCTCGGTTGGGTGGGCCACCCAGGTGTCGGGTTGAGCGGGATCAGATTCACGTGGGCGCCGAGCCGGTAGGCGATCTCGGCGAGGAGGCCTGCCTGGCGGTCGTCGTCGTTGGTGCCGTCGATCATCGCCCACTCGATCGAGGGTCGGCGACGGGTGCGGGCGCGCCACTCGGCGATCGCGCCCTCGAGCGCCGCGAGCGGATAGCGCCGATTCACGGGCACCAGTTCGTCGCGAAGCTCGTCGTCGGCGGCGTGAAGGCTCACGGCGAGCCCCACCTGCGGCATGTCCTGGGTCAGTCGGCGGATCCCGGGCACGAGCCCGACGGTCGACACGGTGATGTGCCGGGCGCCCAGGCCGATGAACGCAGGATCGGCGATCCTCGCGATCGCCTCGTGCACCGGGCGGTAGTTCGCGAGCGGCTCTCCCATCCCCATGAAGACCACGTTGGTGAGTCGCTGCGGCGTCGTGGGAGGCAGCTTCGCGGCCTCTCGGCGCGCCCAAACGACCTGCGCCGCGATCTCGCCCGAGGTCAGGTTGCTCAGCAGTCCCATCTGGCCGGTCGCGCAGAAGCCGCAGTCCATCGCGCAGCCGACCTGGCTCGAGACGCACACCGTGACCCGGTCCTTGTAGCCCATCAGCACCGTCTCGATCACGTGACGGCCTCCCAGCTTCAATAACGCCTTGCGCGTAGCGCCGCGATCGGCCGTGCGCTCGTCCAGGAGTTCGATCCCGATCGGCAACTCGGCCGAGAGGCGTTCCCGGAGCGCCGGGGAGACATCGGACATCTCTTCATAGGTCGCGCTCCGCCTCCAGAGCTGCGCATGCACCTGCTTCGCGCGGAAGGCCGGCTCACCCCAGTCCGAGAGCCGCTCGGTGAGCTCCTCGAGCGAGCGGTCGTACACGGTGGCGGTGCGTCCGGCTGTGGGTGTCACCCTGCGAGGGTACCGGCGGCGGCGATCCCGTGGTCGCGGATGTCGGCGAGCGTCACCGCGTCCATCGCCTCGCGAAGCACCGGCTTCACCTCTGCCCACTGGAAGTGCAAAGGGCACGGGTCGCCCTCGTCGCACTCCTCTCGCCAGAAGATGCAGGAGTCCCAGATCACCTCGGTGCCCTCGACCGCTCGCAGGATCTCCCCAAGCGTGATCGTCTCGGGAGCCCGCTCGAGCCGGTAGCCCTTCCCACGCGCGGACGACAGCACGTCGCTCCGTGCGATCGACGGCATGATCTTCGACAGGAACGCGGCCGGAAGCTTCGCCTCGGCGGCGAGGGTTCGAGACTCGACGTACTCACCGAGCGGGCGGGCGGCAAGCACGGACAGCGCCTCCAGCGCGTACCGGCTCTCGCGTGACAGCCGCACCGTCCGTCCTTCCCATAGGGGACTCCGATCGCGTTCCGCCGGCGTCCGAGCCTCTACAGATCCCTTCGTGGCAGCGCCCATCGTGCCACGAGGAGCGGAGCCGCGGTCCACGCAACCAGGTCGCCCACCAACAGACCCACCGTTCCCGCCTTGCCGAAGGTCGCGATCAGGTAGGCGCCGAACGGTCCGAGCGCCGTCCCCTGGAAGTTCGTCCCGAGGAGGGCCAGGATCCGTCCCGCCTCGAGCGGATTCAGCAAGATCGCGCCCAGGAGCCCCACCGGACCCAGATGGACGCTCGGGGCAAGTGCCGCCAGGGCGAGGTCGACGCCGAGTGAAAGCACGATCCACAGGCCCACCGCGAACGAGATCGCCTGCACGCGGCTGCCGACGACCGCTGAGATCGCCACCCCGATGGCCACGCTCGTCGCAGCCACGCCGAAGGTCGCACCGATCAGTGTTACGAGCGCGGGCACGTCGCTCCCTCGAGCGACCCCGGCCATGATCAGCATCGCGCAGCCGAACCCGATCCCGAGCGTCGTCCATAGAGACCCCGTCAGGCCCACGAACGCGCCCGTCGCCACCTGCGAGCGCCGAAGCGGCTGCGCGCAGATCATCGCGAGCATCCCCTGCTCGCGCGACCCGGCGAGCGAGCCGGCCCCGAGCAGGAGTCCCATCAGCGACGGCAGCAGCACACCGAGGTTCACGAGCGTCGCCGACGCGGGCCCGATCCCGGTGAGCCCGAGCTCACGCACGGTGCGGAACGCGAGCAGCGTCACGGCCACGCACAACAGACCGAAGACGGCGGCCATCGTCAGGACCCAGCGCGCCCGGACCGCGTTGCGGTACTCCCAGGAGGCGATCACGCGGGTCGGGCCGGGCGCGGCGACGGCCCTCATGAGCACGCCTCCAGATCGGCGTCGGTATCGGGATGTGGCGCGATGTCGGTGACGTCGGCCGGCTCGGTCAGATCCTCTTCGCGGTGCAGACGCCCGTCGTCGAGGTGGATCGCGCGGTCGGCGACGCCCCGCAACTCCGATGGCGACGGGCTGGACACGATCGAGGTCACGCCTTCGTCTTCGCGGAGCCTTCGGAGCATCCGCCAGAACGACGTCCGGCCCTCCTCATCGAGGTTCGCGACCGGCTCGTCCAAGAGGAGCAGCTTCGGGTGGCCGAGCAGCGCCACCGCGAGCGCGACCCGATGCCGCTGTCCGCCGGAGAGCTCGCCGATGCGATCCTCGTCGGGACGCACGAACCCGTCGGGCAAGGGGAGATCGCGCCGGTCCGCCCCGCGGAGCGCCGCGAAGAAGTCGAGCACCTCGCCGATCGTCGAGGCCTCCGGCATCGCGACGCTCTGCGGGAGGTAGCCGATCGCCGTACGCGGCCCGGGGGCGCTGCCCAGGAGCTCGCCGTCGAGCCGGACGTCGCCCTCGGAACGAGCCAGCCCCGCGACGCAGCGCAGGAACGTCGACTTCCCGCTGCCGTTGGGGCCGCCGAGCGCGGCGATCGTCCCGCTCGGCAGCGCCAGGTTCACGTCGTGCAGCCCCCAGCCGCCGCGGTATACCTTCGTAAGGCCGACGACCTCAAGGAACGCCGCCTCAGGCATGCACCGTCACCACCCTGCGAGGGCGGCGTGCGCGCGCGAGGAGCGACAGGCCGCCCACCGTCAGGACGAGACCCGGGATCCACAGCGGCGCGCGCCCCCCCAGGTGATCGCCGCGCAGTGCCGGGCCGCGGGGATCCACGATCGGCGCTTCATCCATCACGATCGGATCGCTCGAGGACCACTTGTCCTCGACCGAGGAGAGCAAGCGGAACGCGGGGCCGGACGCGAGCGCGATCAAGAGCGGCTCCTCGGCCAGGAGCCGGCTCATGCGGCCGCTCTCGGTGTAGGCGAGGTCGCCCGTGCCGTCGCCCCCCGCGTCGAAGCCGCCGTAGTCGCTCCAGTAGTTCCCGACGCCGTCCTCCGTCCACGCCACCTGGGTAGACCCTTTGCCGCCGAGCGTGACCTGCGTGGAGTTCTCGACGAAGCCGTTCCGCGTGAACGTGGCGTCGGCCGAGGGATAGAGCAGCACGCCGATCTGGTTCATCGCGACGGTGTTCTCGACGACCCGATTGGGCGCCGTCTCCGTCCTGCCGGCGTCGTCCATGTGGATCCCCACGCGGTTGTCGGCGATCACGTTGCGGGAGATCTCCACACCGCCGGCGTCCTTGACCAGGATCCCGAAGCCGGTGGAGGCGCTCCCGGACTCGACGATCGTCGAGTCGGCCACCACGACCGGGCCGCCGTACATCAGCACGATCCCCGAGAGGTTCCCCTTGAGCACCTGCGCGCGCACGGTTACGTCCGCCGCATACATGTCGTGGATCGCGTACCGGCTGTCGAGGATCGTGTTCCCCTCTAGGACGGCGCCCTCGCCGTACGAGAGATAGATCCCGTCGCGGACCGTGTCGATCGTCGAGTCCCGCACGATCGGGCGCACCGAATTCCAGAGCCAGATCCCATCCCCCCTGATCTGCACCTGCGGCGCCATCTCGCCCATGTCGTGGGCCGTGTCCGCCTCGGGCTCCACCACGTGAAGCTCGCCGCTGATCATGCCGGAGCCGCGGATCGTCGCCCCGTCGATCACGACGTCCTCGGACCCTCGGACGGTGATGCCGATGTAGCAATCCTCGATCCGCACGTCCTGAACCGTCGCGCCGTCGGCCCGCTGGATCATGACCCCTGAGGGCGATCCCACGGGACCGCGCCCGGTATTGCGGATGTCGAATCCGCGCACGGTGACGCCGGGCGAGGTGATGCGGACGGCGGAGCCCACGCCATCGCCGTCCAACACGGGTCGTCCGGTGCCGATCAGAGTGATCGGTGCGTCCAGCCGCACCTGCCCGACGTACACACCGTCGGGCACCTGCAGCGTGGCGCCCGCCGCCGTGGCGTCGATCATCGACTGGAGGTGTGACGCCGGCATCGTCATCTCTCCGTCCGGCGACGTCGACATTCCGCCCATGCCCTCCATGTCCGCCCCGGTCGCGCCCGCCGGCCCCTCGGCCGATGCCTGGCCGCCGGCCAGCGCGATCGCACAGACCAACGCGGCGGCGGCGATCCCGGGTGCCGTCCTCATGCCGCGGCCCCCTCTTCGTCGTCACGGACGTACACGACGATCGGACGGTGGATCCACCGCTCGTGGATCCGGTGGGAGAGCGGCACCGCGAACGAGAGGAGGAAGGCCGCGAGGAACAGGCACCACAGGGCCGCCCCCGGATACGCCCAGGTCGTGAAGTTCAGCACCTTCGTGGGCCCGACCACCAGAGGGGTGAACGGTTCGAGCCGGATAGCGGCATCAGGCTTGACCCCCTGGCCGTACTGGTACAGGCGGAACTGCACGTCGAGCAACGCGCCGATCGGGATCAGCCAGAGCCCCAGGCGCGCGAACCGGGCGAGCCATCCCCGCGCCGGCAGGACCGTCGCGATCGCCACCGCCACGATCGCCAGGAGCAACACGGGGGCCCAGAGCTTCATCTCGGGGGCGTCGGCCTCGTCGAACGCCTCCATCCCCACGTAGTGGTTCAGCTCGTTGACTTCCCGGATGTCGCCCTCGACGCCGTGGGCATAGGCGGTGAGGGACAGACCGGCCGGGTACTGCGGAGCCGACAGGCGCGCCTCCCATACCGGGAGACGCCAGGCGAGGAGGACGAGGATGGCGGCCGCGATGCCCAGTGCGACACGGATCGCCCATCGGGAGGAGGGGTCCCCACGGCGGGGGCGGTCCGTCGGGTCCGCGATGTCCGCGCATACTCGCATCGCTCCGGAGTCCGTCTGGGTCCGCTCGGCCGCCATCCTCGCCACCTCCTTCACTGCACGGTGAGCGTGCCGACCATCGTCGTCGCGTGCACCACGCAGTTGTAGGTGTAGGTCCCCGCCGGCAGGGCCGGGATCTCGTAGTCGACCTCGCTGGGCCCGGTGATCATCTCGTTGTCCTCGGGCGCGAAGACCGGCGTGCCGGTCGCGGCGGATCCCTCGAAGATCTGGACGTTATGCGGGATCCCGGCGTCGTCGTTCACGAAGTGGATCGTGAACTCGGTGTCAGCGGGTGCGGCCAGCGTGGTCTCCGCGAAGCCCGTGTTCGCGGAGTCGACCGGCGCCGACAACTCGAGCGTGCCGCTCACCGCGGGAACCGTCTCGGTGTCGGTCGATACGGGGGTGCTCGACGAGGTGTCCGTCGACGGTGCTGGCTCAGTGGTATCGCCGCCCCCGCCGCCACAGGCGGCGAGCAACAGCCCTCCTGCCGCCACCAGGGCCATCAGATAGAACCGTGTGCTTCGCATGACGATCTCTCCTTCGTCGGTGGTGTGGGTCACTGCGCTGTGACGACGTTCGGCTCGACCTGGAGCCAGCCCTGCATCTCCAGATGGAGCGCCGAGCAGAACTCGGAGCAGTACATCGCGAAGGTGCCCGCCCGGTTCAGCGGGACGACGATGTTCACGACCTCGCCGGGGTCGATGCTCGCCTCGATGTTGTACTGAGGGATCGCGAACCCGTGGGTCGCATCGGGTGTCTGCTCGATGTTCGTGATGTGCAGGTTCAGCACGTCACCCTGTCGCGCCTCGACCACGTCGGGCGTGTAGTGCGACCGCATCGCCGTCATGTAGACGTGCAGGTCCTTGCCTTTGCGCTCGATGCGTTCCTTGCCGGCCACGGTCGCGAACGGCGAGGTCTTGAAGTTCATCGGGTCGGTACCGGGCTCGTAGACCTGGATCACGTTCTTCAGCTTGTCCCGGTGGATCATCTGGACGTAGTGAGGCTCGCCGTTGCCGATCGGCGTGTCCGTGAGGATCTCCATCATCGGAGTGGTCAAGTCCACGAGCTGGAAGTTCTGCGGGTGGAGCGTCCCGACCGGCGGGAACCGGTCGATCGACCACTTGTTCAACGCCACGAGATACCGTCCGTCCGGCTCCACGGTGTCGCCCTCGGCGGTGACGAGGTGGCCGATGTTGTACTGCACCGGCAGCTTCTCGAGCAGCTTCCACGAGTCGGCTTCGCTCTTGCCGGCCTTCGGGCCGAGCGACCACTTGGCCACGGCGGAGTCGACGAACAGGGACGTGTAGGCGTTGCCCTCGTTGTCGAACTGCGTGTGGAGCGGCCCCGCGCCGAGCTCGACCTGAGCCTCCAGGACCGACTCGAGCGTCAGGATGGGCACACCGTAGTCATCGGTGCCCTGATAGTCCTGCTTCGCGATCGCGTCCTTGATGCGCTCGATCGAGTACACCGAGGCGTTGGGATCGAGCTTGCCACTGACGCAGAGATAGTCGCCGGTCGGGTTCACATCGATGCCGTGCGGGTTCCGCGGCTCGGGCGCGAAGTGCAAGATCCCTTCGTTCGCCGCCATCGCCAACGGGATCACGGTCATCCCGTTGATCGTCTTCAGGCCGTTGCCCGCCTTGAAGATCTCCTCCGCCTTCTGCCAATCGATGATGTGCAAGAAGTCGTAGTCGTTCTTCGTGGCGGTGGCCTCGAGCGACTGCGAGGGGTCCATCGACCCGTCCATGCTCATGTTGCCGCCGGTCGCCATCTCGGTGTTGTACGAGTTGATGAAGCCGTAGCCGAAGCTCGTGAGCTTCCCCGCGTCCGCGAGGTCCTGCGTGTACGGCGGCAGCTCGATCTGGAAGCTCTCGTCCATGACGAAGCGGCCGGTGTCCTGGTCGATCGCGAGCCACGTCGAGAAGCCGCGGAAGTCCTCCTTGTACCGCGACAGCGGCGCATATCCGCTCGGGGTGTTCGGCGTCGGGCTCATCGTCGAGATGTGCACGTACTCGCTGTTCGGGGTGACGAAGCACCCACCGTGCGAGGTTTGCAGGTTCGGGATGTCGAAGATCTGCTTGGTCTTGAAGTCCCGCAGGTCGACCATCGCGATCCGCCCGTTCGCCCGGTCGTTGATGTAGAGGTAGCGGCCGTCGTACGAGCCCTCGGTCTCTGAGAGCGCCGGGTGGTGGGTGTCACCCCAGGACAGCGGGTTCGACTTCGCGGGGTCCGACCCTTCGTCGAGCACGATGTTGCCCTGATCGGTCCCGAAGCCGTATCCCTGCCACGACTCCGGCGTGAAGACCGGGATGACCTTCAGCAGGCGCATCGACGGGACGCCGTAGACCATGACTTGGCCGGAGTGCCCGCCCGACGACATCATGAAGTACTCGTCGTAATCGCCGCCCGGGACGTACGTCTTCAAAGCGGCCTGTGCCGCGGCCCCGTCGAGCCCATGCTCGGTCGCGGTGCCCGACAGATCGCCGCCGCTCGACGAGCTGAACCCAACCTTGGTGCCGACCACGCCGACGGCCGCACCGCCGGCGAGCATGCCGAGCGCTGCGCGGCGCGAGACGACCGGACCGTGCTTCGTGACGATCGGCCGTTCGCTCTTCGGCGCGCGACCCTCGCCCGGGTCGACCCGATCCCCGTCCGTACCCATGAGGCGCCCCCTTCCGGGCTCCGGTCCCTAACGGACCGATTTACTCCTTTGACTAGGGCAGGCTAACGCCGCGGCGAGAGGCTCAGGAGGGACAGGGGTCCCGAGGCGGCCGGGACCTTCGGGTCGCCGAGGGATCGACGGACACGAGGTGGCTCAGAGGTGGCTCAGATGTCGTTCGAGAACGTGTCGCAGGCGTCGGGGTTACCGACCTGGATCCCGGTGCGTAGCCAAGTCGAGCGCTGCTCGGCGGTCCCGTGGGTGAAGGACTCGGGGTCGACGCGCCCATCGACCGACGCCTGGATCCGGTCGTCGCCGATCTGTGCGGCCGCGTTGAGCCCCTCCTCGACGTCCCCGGGCTCGAGGATCCCAGCGGCCTGTGCCGCCCGGCCCCACACCCCGGCGAAACAGTCGGCCTGGAGCTCCATCCGCACGCTCAGCTCGTTCGTGCGCGAGGGATCTTCCTGCTGCAGGCGCCGGACGTCGGCCTCGATCCCGAGCAGGGTCTGGATGTGGTGGCCGACCTCGTGCGCGATCACGTAGGCCTGGGCGAAGTCCCCCGGCGCGCCGAATCGCCGTTCCAGCTCCTTGAAGAAGGAGGTATCGAGATACACGAGCCGGTCGGCGGGGCAATAGAACGGGCCGGTCGCCGAGGACGCCTGCCCGCATCCCGTGTTCGTCGACCCGGTGAAGAGCACCACTTGGGTGGGCTCGTAGGTCTTGCCGGAGCGCTCGAAGATGTCGTTCCAGGTGTACTGCACGTCGTCGATCACCGCGGCCACGAACCGGCCGGTAGGATCGGTCGGATCGATCGTGTCGCCCTGCGTCGTCGCCGTGCCCGCGTCGGAGAACCCGTCGAGCCCGGGCACGCCGCTTCCGCCACCCCCGAAGATCTGGGAGCCACCCAGGAACATCAGCACGATCACGATGACGAGGCCGATCGCGCCCTTGCCGACGGGGATCGGCAGTCCTCCGCCGCCCCCGCCGCCGAGGCCGGGGAACCCACCGGCCGAAGACGGCTCGCCCCGCCGGTCGACGACCCCGCCCTTCATCGATCGCATCCGCTTCAGTTTCACCGGGGCATGGTCCCACAGCGGCCCGCTCAGGGACCATGGAGGCCCGGGGTGGCTACCCTGGTCCGATGGCGACCAGGACGATCTCCCCACGTTTCGGGCCGATCGACCTGGCGGCCACCCTGTTCCCGCTGCGCCGCGGCCATCAGGATCCGACCACTACGATCGCGGGCGCCCAGGCCCTGCGAGCGCTCCGCACCACCGAGGGGCCGGCGACGCTCCACCTGCGCACCTACGGCGCGCGGATCGACGTGGAGGCGTGGGGGCCGGGCGCGGACCGGGCACTCGAGGATGCCTCCGGGCTCGTGGGCGCCGACGACGACTGGTCGGGCTTCGATCCGCGGGACGACCTGATCCGCCGGCTCCGCCGCGAGCACCCCGGGCTGCGGCTGACCCGAACCGGCGCCCTCACCGATGCGCTCATCCCCGCGATCTGCGAGCAGAAAGTCACAGGGATCGAGGCGCGGCGCGCATACAGGCTCCTGACGCTCGAGACCGCCGAGCCCGCCCCGGGACCGGGCCATCTGATGCTGCCTCCCGACCCCGCGCGGGTGGCGAACCTCCCCTCATTCACCTTCCATCGGTGTGGGCTCGAGCGCCGCCGCGCCGACGTGATCCGCGGCGTGTGCGCCCGCACCGGCCGGATCGACGCCCTCGCCCAGGGGACGCTCGAGGAGGCGAAGCGCGCGCTGCTGCGCCTCCCCGGGATCGGGTCGTGGACCGTCGCCGAGGTCGCTCGGCTCGCGCTCGGCGACCCCGACGCGGTGAGCGTGGGTGACTTTCACCTGCCGAACCTGGTCGCGTGGGCATTGGCAGGCGAGCCGCGCGGTACCGACGAGCGGATGCTCGAGCTGCTCGAGCCCTACGCGGGACATCGGGCGCGCGTCGAGGTGCTGCTCGAGGCATCGGGCATGCACGCGCCTCGCTATGGGCCGAGGGTCGAACCCCGCTCGATCGCCAGGCACTGAGTGCGAGGGCGGTGAGCCGGACCGCCGGACCGATCAGCGACGAACGACGAACACATATTCGCCGCCGCCGTCGCCGAGGGGCGTCCGGTCGAAATCGCCGTAGAGCGCCTCCAGCTCGAGCCCGGCGACATCGATCAGACCGAGCCATTCGTTCTTGGTCGCCCACCACAGCGAGCTGGTCCCGCCGTCGTCCAACACGATGTCGATCCGGTCGTCGCCGACCGCGTACCGCATCGTGTGCGGCACCGGTTCGTCCCGGTGCTGTCCGTCGAGCCGTGCCGAGATGTGCGGGTCGAAGGCGAACGCGTTCCAGGCGAACCGGCCGCCGGGACGGAGCGACGCGGCGACCCGTTCGAAGGTCAGGCGCCGGTCGGCCCATGTGGGCAGGTGCAAGAGCGCGCGGAACGGGCAGGTGATCAGCGCGGCCGGCTCGTCGAGCGCGAGATCGCGCATGTCGCCTTCGCGCAGGTCGAGCTCGACGCCTGCCGCGGCCGCGTTCGCCCGTGCCTGCTCGAGCATCGACGGCGACGTGTCGATCCCGAGCACGGTCCGCCCGGTCGCCTGCGCGACGGGGATCGCCACCCGGCCGTTCCCGACGGCGAGCTCGACGAGCGGACCGTCGGCCTCCCGCGCGAGGTCGACATAGAAGGCGACGTCCTCGGTCATGTGCGCCGCCCATGTCTCGTAGTGCTTCGAGAACGACTCGTCCCAGCTCGCCGGCCGGTCGCTCACGCCGCCAGCCCCCACACCGAGACGTGCTGTCGGCTCTCGCTCGTGAACGGCTCGCCCTTCCACCCGCCCCAGCGCTCGCGCGTCGTCATCCCGGCGAGCTGGGCCATCAGATCGAGCTCGGCGGGCCACACGTACCGGAAGGGCATCGAAACGCGGTCGAGCTGCCCGTCCACCACGTCGAGGTGATGCGATACGAGCCCCTGGTTCACGACGTCGTACTCGTCGATCCCCCAGGCGTCGCCGGCGCCGGTGAACACGTGGAAGGTCTCGCCCGGCGGGAGCCGCCGAAGCTCGGGGACCATGACCTCGATCACGAAACAGCCGCCGGGCGCCAGATGTGCCACCGCGTTCCGGAAGCACGCGACCTGGGCCGCCTGCGTCGTCAGGTTCATGATCGTGTTGAAGACGAGGTATACGAGCGAGAACGAACCGTCGACCGTGGCCGACGCGATGTCGCCGATGGTGACGCCGATCTCGTCGCCGCCGGGCTTGGCGCGCAGCCTCGCCACCATCGCCTCCGAGAGCTCGATCCCGTGGACGGGGACACCGCGGGCCGCGAGCGACAGTGCAACCCGGCCGGTCCCGACCGCGAACTCGAGCGCGCGGCCGCTGCCTGCCCGCTCCGCAAGGAAGTCGACCATCGGGTCGAGGACCCCCGGCCCGGATCGGTCGGCGGTGTCCTCGTCGTACGTCGCCGCCACGCGTTCGTCGAAGTACCCGTCATCGTTCACGATCGGACCCTAGCGCAGGACGTGGCCACGCTCCTGGGTGAAACCGAGATGCTTGCACTCGCCGCATGTCCTCGCCGCATTGCGACCCGCACCACAGCCCGCACGGGCGCGAAGAGGCTTCTCTGGACGTCTCATGGGGTCGCACACGCATCGAGCGAGGGCTCGTCCCCTGACGGGTGATCAGCCGATCCGCTCGAGGACCCTGCGCGCGGTCAGACCGTCGCCGATCATCAGAGCGTCACCTACCACCTCGAAATCGCGCTCGGGTTCCTCGTCCAGGAGCTCAGGCGGATAGGCGACGTCGAGGTGATGAAGGACGATGCCGACGATCTTCTCCTCGTGTCGATGAGCCTCCTGCACGTCGTAGGTCCCTAGGTAGCCGATGTAACGCCAAGGAGCGGCATCGTCCCCAGGGGCAGCAGCGACCTGCGCAGACAACAAGCCGGACCCGTGGTAGAGGATCAGCCCGCGAGGGTCGCTGCCGAACGTGGACACCCATGGTTCCTCGACCGAGGTGCGGTCCGCGTAAGACAGCAATCGCCATGCGCCGACGAGTGCCATACGAGCCTCACGAACCTCCATCCGGCGTCAGCATAGTTCCAGGCCGACAACGCATCTATCTCATCCTCGAGACATGAACCTCGCGCGGATGTCGGAGATGTCGCACCTCCTCGACGCGTCCCGAGCGACGGTTCGGCTCGAGCCGCAACGTCTACGACGTGGCTCGGCGACCTTGACGACGGACCTAGGTGGGTAGGCTCCTGGGCGTGACCTATCGTTTGCTCCTGGACGTATCGAGCCTGATGTACCGGGCGCACTTCGCGTTGGGCGACTCGGTGCGCCAGCCCGACGGGCAGCCCGTCGGCGCGGTGCACGGCTACCTCGACATGGTGGTGCGGCTGCTGAACAACCGCCGTCCCGACGAGGCGGTGCACGCCTACGACCACGACTGGCGACCCACTGCCCGCACCGCGATCTACCCCCCGTACAAGGCGAACCGCCCGCCCGAGCCCGAGGGTCTGCCCGGACAGTTCGTGCTGCTGCGCCAGGTCCTGGACCTGAGCGGCATGCCGCAGGCCGAGACACCCGACTGGGAGGCCGAGGACGCGATCGGCGGCATCATCCGCAACGCCGCCCCCGACGACCGCTTCGAGATGGTGAGCGGCGATCGAGACCTGATCCAGCTGGTGCGCGACCCCGCGGTCACGCTCCTGTTCACCGTACGTGGAGTGAGCGAGCTCGCGACCTTCGACGAGGCCGGCGTCCTCGAGAAGTACGGCGTGCCCGCGAGGCGCTATGCGGAGTTCGCGATCCTGCGGGGCGACCCATCCGATGGCCTCCCCGGGGTCCAGGGCGTGGGCGAGAAGACCGCGCTGGCGCTCGTCCAGACCTACCCCGACCTCGACGCGATGCTCGCCGACGCCGCCAACGCTGAACCGCAGCCGGGTCCTCTGAAGGGCAAGCCCGCCCTTCGCGCGAAGCTTGCCGCATCCGCCGAGTACTTGGATCAGATGCGCCAGATCGTGCCCGTGAACGACACCGCGCCGATGGCGACCTGGGCAGGACCGCGCGACGACGCCGCCTTGCTGGACCTCGCGGACGCGACCGGCCTGCGCGGGCCGGTCCGGCGGCTGCTCGCCGCCCTCGACCGCCAGGGGTGAGCGCCGCAACTCCCGGTCAGGGTCCGAACGCCCGGTAGGCTGGACGGCATGAGGATCGCCTTCGTTTCCACCTATCCCCCGCGACGCTGCGGGATCGCGACGTTCACCTCGGACCTGATGCGCGCGATGCGCGAGGCCGACGGCCATGTCCAGACCAGGGTCGCCGCGATCGACGAGCCCAACATCGTCCGCGCCTACGGGTCCGAAGTGCGCTGGCGGATCCGTCAAGGCAGCCCGGAGGCCTACGAGCGAGCGGCCGAGGCGATCAACGATTCAACCGCCGGCATCGTGTGCGTCGAGCACGAGTTCGGGTTGTACGGGCTCTGGAGGGATGAGAGCTGGGAGGACGACCGCTGGATCGAGGGGAACTACGAAGACCACCTCACGGGGTTCCTGGAAGCGCTTCGTAAGCCCGCCCTCGTGACGCTCCATACGGTGCTCCCCGAGCCATCGCCGGCCGTTCGTCAGGCGGTCCTCGATATCGCCGACGCGAGCGATGGTCTCGTCGTCATGGCCGAGACGGCGGTCGAGATCTTGCGCGACGTCTATGGCGTGACCCAGACCCCGACGGTGATCCCGCACGGCATGCCGCATATCGAGCCCCGAGGCCGGCGCAAGATGAAGGCGAAGCTCGCGCTCGACGGTCGCTCCATCATCGCGACGTTCGGACTCGTCGGTCCCGGCAAGGGACTCGAGTACGTGATCGAGGCGATGCCGGCCGTGGTCGCCAAGCACCCCGAAGCGCTGTACCTGATCGCGGGTCAGACCCACCCCGAGCTCCTTCGCCAGCACGGTGAGGCGTATCGCAACAAGCTCGTCGCGATCGCCGAGAGCCTCGGCATGAGCGACAACGTGGCGTTCGTGAACCAGTACCTGAAGCAGAAGGACATCATCGAGCTGCTGCTCGCGAGCGACATCTACGCCACGCCCTATCTCGACCCGAACCAGATCACGAGCGGCACCCTGGCCTATGCCCTCGGGGCAGGCAAAGCGGTGGTCTCGACCCCGTACCTCCACGCGAAGGAGGCGCTCGCCGACGACCGGGGGATCCTCGTCGACTTCCGCTCGCCCGAGCAGCTCTCGGACGCCTTCAACGCGATCTTGGGCGACCACGAGCTGAAACAACGCCTCGAGACGAACGCGTACGCCTACGCGAACGAGGCGACCTGGCCCAAGACCGGCGCACGAATGGTGGAGGCGCTCAGCGAGCTGGCCGAGGCGACACCGGCCTCCACGCGGCGCTCGCGACGCGGCGGCGACGAGGAGCCGACCGAGATCGCACGCCGGCTCCCCGAGAACCCGCTGATCACGCCCGCCGATGTTCTTCCCTCCCAGCCCGGGTTCGAGGTCATCTCGACGATCAACGCGGGTGTTACGCGCCTGGACGACGAGGTCGTGTTGCTCGTCCGCGTCACCGAGCGGCCGATCCAAGGAGCGGACCTCGTCGAAGGCGCGCAGATGATGGACCTCACCGGTCCCGAGCCGCGGCTCGCCCCGTTGCCGCCCGGCACGAAGGCCGAGCACGTGATCGGGATGGCGTACGTCGACATGTCGCAGCATCCCGCGAAGACGATCGTCGGCTACGTGCCACGTGATCTTCCCGGGCTCGATCTCTCCGACCCCCGCACGATCCGCTACCGGAACGCCCAGGGCGGGTTCACCCCGGGGCACGAGGAGTTCACCGACTACCTCTCGCACATCTCGCATCTGCGGGTGGCGCGCAGCACCGACGGCGTGCATTTCGACATCGACCCTCACCCGACCGTGGTGCCCTCCAGCCGACTCGAGGAATACGGCGTCGAGGATCCACGGATCACGTTGATCGACGGCGTCTATCAGATCACCTACGTCTCGGTGAGCCGGCTGGGCATCACCACGAGCCGGCTCTCTACGCTCGACTTCCGATCGTTCGAACGGCACGGGATCGTGATGCACCCCGATCAGAAGGACGTCGTGTTGTTCCCCGAGCGCGTCGACGGCCGGCATCTCGCGCTCACCCGGCCGATGCCCGGCTCGTTCGGGAGGATCCTGGGCATCTGGCTCGCGGAGTCCGACGATCTGGTCCACTGGGGCCGCCACCGGCCGATCGTGCTGCCGCGCATGGGGATGTGGGACGAATCGCGGGTCGGCGCGAGCTGCGTGCCGATCCGCACGCCTGACGGCTGGCTCGAGATCTACCACGGGGCCGACCGCTCGAACCGGTACGGCATGGGCGCGATCCTGCTCGAGGCCGACGACCCCTCGAAGCTGCTCGCGCGCACCGAGGAGCCGCTCCTCGTACCCAAGGAGCCTTACGAGCACAACGGGTTCCTCCAAGATGTCGTCTTCCCGACGGGACACGTGACGCTCGACGGCGACGGACGGTCGATCCGCGTGTACTACGGTGCGGCCGATTCAGTGCTCGCAGCGGCCGACTTCGACATCGACGACATCCTCGCCGCGCTCACGCCGTGCTGAGACAGCTCATCCGGTTGACCGAGCACGTGCCCGCCGCGGGCCCCACCGCCCTCGCGGTGGCCGTGTACGCCGACCCCGAGGACCATCTCGTCGACGCGAAGGAGTCGGGGTTCGAGGGCGTGGCCTGTGTCGACGACACGGCCCGGCTCCTCGATCTGATGTGCGACGTCTGGGCACGAACCCGCGAACCGTGGGCCGAGCGCTGGGCCAGGGGGCTCCTCGAGTTCGTGCTCTGGATGCAGGAGCCCGACGGCCGCTGGATCAACTTCGTGTTCGATTGGGACGGCGGCCGCAACACCGCGGGCATCACGTCGGAGACGGGCGAGAACTTCTGGCATGCGCGCGCGCTGGCGGGAGCGTCGCACGCGTGGCTGACGTTCGGCGAGGAACGCGCGCACGATGCCGTGATGCGCGGGCTCGACCACGCCGTGACGAAATCGGCGCCTCCTGACGTACGCGTGATCCATATGGAAGTCGCGAGACGGCTGGTCGCGGGCGCCGGGAAGCGGACGCTCTTGCCGGCCCTGCGTCATTGGGCGGCCGAGGTCGTCGCCACGCGGGACGGCGACGTCTTGATGAACTCCGCCGACGAACGCGGCACCCCGCATCTGTGGGCGCATCTGCAAGAAGGCGTGCTGGCCGAGGCCGGCGCGCTCCTCGACGACCCCTCGCTCGTGGCGATCGCCGCCGCGAGCGCCGACGCCCTGTGGTCCCCGATCGTCGCCGGCGGCTTCGACCGCCCCAGCGTGACCCCATACGACGTGGCGTGCGGCATCTACTGCCTCGACCGGCTCGCGCGGGCGACGGGCGACGAGCACTGGGCGGCGCTCGCCGCCGATGCGCGAGCGTGGTTCGACGGGCGGAACCCGGCCGGCGCGCCCGTCTACGACCAGATCCGTGGCCGCGTGGCCGACGGCCTGGACGACGGCCGGGTGAGCGGGAACTCGGGCGCCGAGGCCAACATCGTGGGCGCCGAAGCGCTCTTCGACGACGTGGTGCGGACCGCCTCGACGCTTCGAGACGAGCTGCTCGCTGAATTCCCCGAAACGGACTGACGCACCCCTCGCGGTGTTCGGGCCGGCCCGGGACCCTCGGGCCGGACGGCGCCAAGCGGGCCGAGACCGAGGGGCGTATCGTGTCCGTGGAACCTCCGAAAGGGGTGGGTGACATGCGACGGCGCATCTCCGCGTTGTTCATGACCGTGGCGGTAGCGGCCGTGATCCTTCCGGGAACCGCGGCGCTGGCGGGTCAACCCGCCGCCGGTCGGGTCTTCACGGTTCCGACGCTTCCCTGTCCGCTCAGCGCCCTCACGCTCACGACGAACCGCTCGTCTCGGATGTGTCGTTGGATCACCGAGGCGCGCAAGGTCGAGGTGTCGGTCCTGCACAAGGCGTGCACGATCGTCGGCACCGAGGCGGCCGACACGCTGAAGGGCACCGGCGATCGCGACGTGATCTGTGGCTACGGGGGTGACGACGTGATCAAGGCGCTTGCCGGCCGCGACATCGTCTACGGCGGCGCGGGCAAGGATCGGATCCGGGGAGGGCCCGGGGTGGACTCGCTGTACGGAGAGGACGGCAACGACCGGGTCTTCGGAGGCAATCAGCGCGACGACCTATTCGGGCAGATGGGCAACGACCGCCTGTTCGGGCAGGCCTGGCGCGACTACCTGTCCGGGAGCTACGGCGACGATACGATGTTCGGCGGAACCGGAGGGGACTTCGCCTACGACTCGGCTGGCAACGACGTCCTGTATCTGGGATCGGGTGGCGACAGTGCGCAGGTCTGGCGCGGGATCGACGCGATCCACGCCGGCCCCGGCCAGGACACCTGCCTCTCGGTGTTCGATGAACGGCCCGGTGACCTGATCGACGGTGGGCCAGGCGTCAACGACCAGTTCGACGCCGACCCAGGCGACACGACGATCAACGTCGAGATCGGCCCGGAGCCCTGCGGCTGCTGAGACCTGAGCTCCACCGCAGGGTCAAGAGCCGGGACCCAGGGGTTCCGGCTCTTGCGCGTTACGTCGCGCGTTCAGGTGCCAGCTCGACGTCGACGGGACCGGGCGTTCTCCGCGCGCCGCGAGCCACGATGACCGCGGTCGCGCCGATCACCACGACGCCGCCGGCGATCGCGAGCGGCGTCAACACCTCCCCGAGTACGATCCACGCCGCGATCGAGGCGATCACGGGCTGGGACTGCGTGATCAGCGCCGAAAGCCATGCCTCCACGTGCTCGTGCGACCACGCCACCAACAGGTGGCCGGTGGCGCCGGGGATCAGGGTGACGACCCAGATCAAGAGCCAGTCTCGCCCCGAGGGTGGCGCGAGCGACATCCCAGTAAGGGCCCCGAACCCGATCGTGAACGGCGTGATCGTGATGGCGGCCACGAGCATCACGGTGGCGATGTACTCGAGCGCGGTCGTCGTCACCCTGGAGCGCTTCGAGAAGAGCCAGTAGGCGGTCCAGCTGATCACGGAGAGCGCCGCGCAGAGATCGCCGAGCGGCGTGGCGACGTCGGAGCCTTGGGATGCCGCGGCGACCACCACCACCCCGCCGAACGACGCGGCCACGAGCACAAGGTCCCGCCGCTCGATCCGCTCGCCGAACCACCGGGCGGCCGCCAGCGCGATCAGCACCGGCGAGAGGGCGCCGATGATCGTGGCGTTGGCCGCGCTCGTGAGCGAGAACGCGCTGAACGTCAGGCCGATGTCGGCGGCGAAGAACACCCCGCCCAGCGCACAGGCGCGGATCGTGGCCCCGGACAACCGCTGGCGTCGGATCGCGAACACCACCGCGTAGACCAACACCCCGAGCCACAGTCGGTACATCGCGAAGGTGAGCCCCGGCATGTCGGTCGACTTCAGGATCAACGGGACGAGACTCCAGACAACGGTGGTCGCGCTGACCGCGGCGATGCCCAGGGTCCGGCGATCGTCGTCCGTCTGCAGCGGAGCCTCCATGGTTGGTCGCGAGCGGGTCCGTGGGACGCTCCTCAGGGTACCTGCGGCCCGGGCACCGCCCGCCCCGGGTAGGCTCGCGCGCTGATGGGGCGTGTCATGCGGACGGCGGCGGTGCTGGCGATCGTGGCGATCGTGCCGGCGTGCACGGGACGCGACGTCACGGTCCCGCGCGCGCACCCGGCGGGTACGCCGGCCGTCACCGCGTGCGGTGGACCCCCGGGCTCGGTCCCACTCCTCGGTCCGGGCGGTGGTGGCTGCGTGCCCATCGCACGGCTGTCGATGTGGACCTGCGAAGGGACGGGCGCCCCGCCCTTCGCCCGGCGTTCGATCGACGGCCGCTCGCAACGCTACGTCGGCGGCCGCTTCGCCGTGCCGGTTCCCGAGATCCCTCCTTCGGCAACGCCGATCGGCATCGCCGACGACCTCGAGCTGTTCGCCGACCCGGCAGACGCCCGATGGCTCTGGGTCCGTCGCGCGGGCTCGGCCGCACGCTGGCTTGCACTTCCCGACCGGGCGCCCGACGACCCGGCCGACGTCTTCTTCATCGGCGACTCGATCGCCGATGGGGCCGCGGGATTCTTCCCGGCGGCGCTCGTCGGATGGGTCACGGGGTTCGATGCGGTGCCGGGCCGTGGATCGGTCGGCGGCATCGCCCCGGCGGCATCGCAGGCGCCGCTCGGTCACGATGCGGTGGTCGTCGAGCTCGGGACGAACGATCGCGACCTCGAGGGCTTCCGCGCGAACGCCGAGGCGATACTCTCCTCGCTCGCCGGCGTCCCGCTCGTGCTGTGGCAGACCGTGAAGGGACCGCCGGACCTCGTGCTGCAGCGGGACGTGAACCGCGTGATCCGAGACCTCGCCCAGACCTATCCGAACGTGGCCATCGTCGACTGGGCCGGCCGCGTGCACGACGACGAGCTCTCGAGCGATGGCGTCCATCCGATCGCCGAGCACCTCGACCTGATGGTGACGCTCGTTGCACCGCAGCTGAACGCGTGGCTCGCCGCGGCACGGCGCCCACCGAGCGCCGACCGGTGCGCGGCCACACTCAGCCCGGCCTCCATAGACTGACGGCATGATCGAGGTCACCGAGCGCGCGGCCGCGGCGGTCGCGCAGGCAGAGGCGGCGGCTCGCCGCTTCAACCCCGCGATGCGGATACGGCTCGTGCGCGTCGACGCCGGCGTGGGGTTCGCGTTCACCGACGCGCCGCCCGACGGCGACGATACGGTGCCTTGCGAAGCCGCGGTCCTATACGTGGAGCCGGGCCTGTCGGGCACCCTCGACACGGGCGACCACAACGCGCCGGTCCTGTCCGCCTGACCGAGCTGCCGCGCGATGCCCGCGGAGGTGCCGGTCGTTCGGTCGAGGCCTGGGAAGCTGGGCCGATGGGATATCGGCTGCACGGACGGTGGGTCGAGCGGCCGTGGGGCCGCCAGCGGGTCTGGGAGGGTGGGACCGGTATGACCCTGCTCGCGATCCACGGGCTCGGCGGATCCGGCCGCTACTGGCAGGGACTCGCCGACCGGGTGGGCGAGCGATACCGGATCGTCGCGCCCGATCTCGCCGGGTTCGGGTCGTCGGACAAGCCCGACATCTCCTACGACCGGGCCGGTCACCTCGCCGACGTGAACGCGCTGATCACGGAAGAGGAGATCGCGGTCGTGGGCCATTCCCTGGGCGGCGTGCTCGCCGCCCTCTGGGCCTCGGCGAACGCCGACCGCGTCAGTGGGCTCGCGCTCGCCGCCCCCCCGTTCCCCCTCGGCACGGGACCCGACTACCGCCGGATCGGCGACGGGCCCGCGTCGCTCCGGCGCCGCGTCGCGCTCGGGTTCGCGAAGGTGGCGCTCCCGCTGGTCTCGTTCCCGGTCGGGATCGCACGCGGCTATCCCCCGCAGATCGTCCGGGACTTCACGCGGCAAACGCTCGCGGCGCGCGGCGGCACGATGTGGTCGCTGCTCACCGACCCCACGATCCGTGACGACCTCGCGCGGCTGGGGAACCTCGATCGTTCGCTCCCCAGCCTGATCGTGCATGCGCGCGACGATCGCACCGTGCGTCCCGAGGCGCACGATCGCTGGACGACGCTCATGCCGCACGCCGACGCCCGGATGATAGAGGCGGGAGGACATCAGTTCCTGCTCCGCGACGACTTCGAGCCGGTGGCTGCCTGGCTCGCTGCTCGCCGGGCCTAGCGGACGGGCGAGGACCCGCGTGACCTCACGGTGGCGGAGGGGGTGGTGGTGCGGCGACGGCGCGAGCGGCGGGGATCCCCCCGGGCGGATCGGCCCGCAGCAGCCAGATCGGGTTCGACCCGCCGACGACACGCCCCGTCGCATCGAGGATCTCGGTCCGGGCGAAGGTCGACGCCGTCGTGTCGATCGAGACCGTGACGCTTCCCGACGAGAGATCCCCCGCGGGGAACGACTGTGTCACGGTGTTCGGGTCGGGCACGGTCGAGCCGGCGTAGTCGACGGGGCCGCGCACCAGGCGGACCGATCCACCGGCCGGCGCACCGGTCACCATGAGCTGGAGGCTCCGCGCGGCGAGATCGCTCACCGTCACCGAGCCCATCGGCGCGACCCCGTCGGCGAGCAGATCGACCATCCCACGGAACGAGGGCTCGGCGAACCAGATCCGCCCTGCCGCCAGGGCCCCCAGCAGGCTCGGCTCAGCGGGATCGGCGGCCCAGGCCCACGTGAGGAACCGGTTCGGCTGACCCGCCCACGTGCCGCCGTGGTTGTCGTTGACCCCGTTGCCCGTGAGGAAGATGGCATTCCGCGACAGCGCGTCCCACAGGCCGAGGTGCGCGCCGATCCCGACGCTCTGCCTCGTCTGGTAGCCGACCTCCAGGATGTCTACACCATAGGCGCGGTTCCCGATCAACTTCGTGGCGAGCGCCCGGCGCAGGCTGTCCTGCTTGCTCTGGGTCGCCAGCCCCGGTGTGCCCGACCCGAAGGGGTGGTTCAGCGACGAGAGTCCCCCGACGTCGTGGATGCTCACGGCGAGCGCGGCGGTGCGCACGAGGTCGTTGGGCACCGGGTTGATCGGTGTGGTTCCGTAGTCGGGCAACGAGAATCCGCCGCCGAACCAGTTCAGGTGGTTCGCGAAGAGCGACACCTCGCTCCCCTGGAGCTGGGCGACGCCCGGATACCGCAGGGCGAGGCCGTCCATCAGCGCTCGTTGATCCTCGAGTGGGGTGGCGGTGCGCGCGAACCGGAGATGCCCGATCGAGAAGACCGCGGGCGCGTTCGACCGGCTGCCCGCGGCGAACGACAGTTCCTTCATCGTCGAGTCCGCGGGTAGGAGGTCCGGCCAGAGCAGGGCGATGTCTTCGGTGGGCGTGAGCGTCAGGGTCGTCCACTGGCCCGCCGGCGCACCCAGGCCGACGTAGCCGGTGAGGCCGGAGGCGCGGTGCACGCCCGGTGCGTCGGTGCCGCCCAGGCGGTAGATCAGGGTGTACGCACCCGCCGCGCGCCCGCCCGACGCCGGCTGATTGCTGAGCTTGATGCGGATCTCGAGGAACACGTTCGTGCTCACCGACGCCGGACACACGTCGACGGTGATGAGCTGCCCGCCGATCGTCCCTTTGAGATTCTCGCGGGCCTTCGAGCCGTCAGCCGTGCACCGCATCGTCGCGAAGCTGCTGCCGCTCCCGGTCGCAGCCAGTCGCAGGCTCGAGGTCGCGAGGGGATCGCTGGGCGCCACCTTCGTGGTGTCGATCGTGGCCGACGACGAGGCGAGCGAACCCGATCTCGCCTGCGCCCACGTGAGTGGGTCGTTCCCGTTCTCGGTCTCGGTCAGGCCGGAGAAGTGCACCACCGAGCGGTAGCCGTGGCCCGCCATCCGCCAGTCGTGGTCGGTCCACCACACGACGTCGACCTGGCTTCCGGTGGCTTCGACGAGCTGCGCCGCCATCGACCCGGTTCCTTCACTGAACGAGGAATGCACGTGCATCGCCATGCACACTGGGTGAGGGACCTCTTGGGCCCAGGACACCTGGGTAAGGGCTTCCCATCCCAAGGCACCGATCGCGCCCGCCGCGCCGACGCCGGCGACGCCGCGGAGGAACGAACGCCTCGAGATCTGATCGACCAAGCCTCGTACCCCCTCTGCGTGGACGAACCGTTGAGCTTCGGAGCATTCGATCACGATGTCCCCGTCCGCGCAAACGGCCTAGGCCGAAGGTCTGAGGGCCGCGGGGTCGGTACGCTTGTCGGATGGAGGCGTTCGCGCGCAGGGTCGGGTCCGGAGCGACGATCGTCCTCGACGGCGGCCTCGCCACCGAGCTCGAACGCCGCGGCGCCGACCTCCGGGACTCCCTGTGGTCCGCCAAGGTCTTGCTCGAGGACCCCGACCTGGTCCGCGCGGCACATCTTGCCTACCTGGAGGCGGGCGCCGAGGTCGTGATCACGGCCAGCTACCAGGCCAGCTTCCAGGGGTTCGCTGCGTGCGGGCTCGACGAACGCGCCGCCGCCGGGTTGATGCGGAGAAGCGTCGATCTCGCGCGCGAGGCGTGCGATGTGCACGGCCGGGGGGCGGTGGCCGCCTCGGTCGGGCCGTATGGAGCGGTGCTCGGCAACGGAGCGGAGTACACGGGCGACTACCCGCTGGGAGCGCGTGAGCTCGGGATCTTCCACGCCAGACGTCTCGAGGTGCTCGACGCCGCTGGCGCCGACGTGCTCGCGGTCGAGACGATCCCCTCGATCGTCGAGGCCGCCGCGCTCGTCAGACTGCTCGAGCGATGCGCCACACCGGCCTGGATCTCGTTCACGTGCCGAGACGGCAAGTCCCTGCGGGACGGGACGCCGTTCGCCGAGGCGGTGTCACTGGCATCGGCCTGCGATCGAGTGATCGCGATCGGCGTGAACTGCACGGCACCTCGGCATCTCGGCTCGCTGATCGAGGTGGCACGCTCGGTGGGCGGCAAGCCCGTCGTCGCCTACCCGAACCGGGGAGCCGCCTGGGATGCACACACGAAGACGTGGTCCGACCCGGTCGCCGCGCACGACCTCGCGGCGATGGCGAGCGCGTGGTCCGCCGGCGGCGCCGGTCTCGTCGGCGGGTGCTGTGGGACAGGGCCCCTCGACATCGCCGCGATCGCTCGAGCCGTGGGCGTGGACGCGTAGACTGCCGCCGATGCCGATCTACGAGTACGAGTGCCTCGGATGCGGGTCGCGGTTCGACCGTCGCATCGCGATGCGAGACCCCGACCCTGCGTGCGCGAGCTGTGGTGCCACGAGGGTTCGTCGCCTGATCTCGATGTTCGCCGCCTCTGCGGGGGTCGTTCGCGACGCTCAGCCGGCCGCGATGCCCGCCGGCGGCGGCTGCTGCGGTGGCGCGTGCGGCTGCGGATAGTAGCGGCCGAGAGGTAAGTAGCCCTCAAGAACTAGTCACTCCCCGGCCGATACCCCCGGCATGACGCACACGCGGCGCTTCCTCACGGTGATCCTGTCGGTCTTCTCCCTGCTCCTCGTGGCCTCCGCGGGGTTCGCGGCATCGCGCCCCGACGCCGCGGTCCACCGGGCTACGGCTGAGAGCTCCACGCAGCCGGGCGACGACGATGCGCAGGGCGACGACACGCAGGACGACCAGGGCGAGGACGACCAGAGCGAGGACGACCAGGGCGACACCCAGGACCCGGCCGACGACGGCACCACCGAGGACGGCACGACCGATGGCACCCCGGTCGACACCGTGCGCGTGGACGCGTGCAACGCCGCAGCAGGGATCGAGACCACGACCGACGGCACGACCGACGGCACGACCGACGAGCCCGTCAAGCTGACCGGCCTGGACAATGCGATCTCACACGTGCTCGCGAACTGCGTGAAGAACCCGGACGCCCCGGGGCTCCTGAACGCCCTCGAGCACCTGGTCGCGAATCAGGCGAAGCACGAAGCGCACGACGCCGCCAAGGCCGAGCGCAAGGCTGCCCACGATGCCGCCAAGGCCGAACGCAAGGCTGCCCACGACGCCGCCAAGGCCGAGCACGGCAACGACGGATCCCATGGGAACCCGCACACCGAGGGCGGGCACGGTGGGGGCAACGGACACGGCAACGGGCATCACTGACCTGCCTAGCCTGACCTGCCTGCCTGGCCTGCGCCGGCCGGGCTGACCCCCGATAGCCGCGCGTCACCTGCCGCCCCCGGTCACCGCATGGGAGGATTCGCGCCAGACATGGGCGCGAACGACACCCTGGACGAGACCCCGAGCGCCACGCACAGCGAGGCCGTGGCCGAGCAAGAAGCCGTCGCGGGCCGGCGGCTCCGACGCCCGAGCGGCACGCCACCCGCGCTGGCGCTCGTCGAGATCTCGCTCCAGCTGCTCACCGTCGTGATCGAACGCACGCGGCCGTACGGGGTCACCGCGATCGTGTCCGTAGGCGATCGATGACCAGGCCGATCCGTGTCGGGGTGCAGTTGCCCGAGGTCGAGCGCGAGGTCCGATGGCCGGAGCTTCGCTCGATGGCACGCATCGCCGAGGCCGTGGGCTTCGACTCGGTGTGGGTGGGCGATCACTACCTGTATCGCGACGACGGACGGCCCGAGCGCGGTCCGTGGGAAGCCTGGGCCACGCTCGCGGGCCTCGCGGCCATCACCGATCGAGTGCGGCTCGGGCCGCTCGTCGCCTGCCTGGGGTTCCACGCGCCCGCGGTGCTCGCGAAGACCGCCGTCACCGTCGACGAGATCGCGGGGGGGCGACTGACGCTCGGTATCGGGGCCGGGTGGAACCGGACGGAGTTCGACGCGTTCGGCATCCCCTTCGACCGGCGCGCCGCTCGGTTCGAAGAAGCGTTCACCGTGATCCGGGGGCTCCTCGCGGGGACCCACGTCTCGTTCGAGGGAGCCTTCGTGCATGTGAACGACGCGGTACTGCTGCCCACGCCGGCACGCCGCGTGCCGCTGATGGTGGGGAGCACCGGGGAACGCGTGCTGCGTGCCACGTTGCCGCACGTGGAATCGTGGAACACGTGGTTCGACGCCTACGGGAACACGGTGGAGGGGTTCCGCGACCTGAACCGCCGGGTGAGCGAGCTCGCCGTGGACCTCGCCCGCGACCCGGGTCGAATCGAGCGGAGCGCCTGCGCCCTGATCGCGATCGACGGCGGGAACGGCGAGCGCCCCCCGGACCCCTCGTCACCGCACGTCACCGGCTCAGCGGCCGAGATCGCGGCGCATCTGACCGGCCTGGCGGAGGCCGGCGCCGACGAGGCCATCGTCATCGCGGACCCCATCACCGAATCCTCGATCGAGTGGCTCGGCGACGTGCTCGCTGTCCTCGACGCGTAGGCCGGTCAGCGCCCCCGGCGGCGGTGGCCCGACCCGGCCGGCTGAGGCCGGCGCGGCGCGCCCCCGTTGGGACGTTTCGGGCGCCCTGAGGATGGCACTCCCGAGCGGATCCCCGCGTCGGCGAACTCACCGTCCAGACTGAGCTCCTTCGCGATCTTGCGCACGTCGGCGCCCTGCTCCGGCGTCACGAAGGTGATCCCGGTGCCCGAGCGGCCCGCGCGCGCGGTGCGCCCGACGCGGTGGACGTACGCCTTGTCGTCGGCTGGCGGGTCGTAGTTGATCACGTGGCTGATGTGCTCCAGATCGAGCCCGCGTGCCGCCACGTCGGTGGCGATCAGCACGTCATTGCGCCCAGCCGCGAAGTGGCCCAGTGCGCGCTCGCGCTGCGGCTGCGACATGTCGCCGTGCAGGGCGCCGGCCTTGAACCCCTCGGTCTTCAGGTTCCGCGCGATGCGGTCCGCGCCTCGCTTCGTGCGGACGAACACGAGCGTGAGGCCACGGTCGGCCGCCAGCTCGCGCACGAGCGCGCGGAACTTCGCCGCGTTGTCGACGGCCAGGAACCGATGGGTGGCGTCGGAGACCACCGGACGAACGTCGGTGATCTCGTGGCGCACGGCGTCGTGGGTGTGCGCCGCCGCTAGCCGGCCGATGTCGCCGTCGAGCGTGGCGGAGA
Source organism: Actinomycetota bacterium (assembly GCA_039933515.1). Taxonomy (GTDB): domain Bacteria; phylum Actinomycetota; class UBA4738; order UBA4738; family HRBIN12; genus JAOUEA01. The sequence goes on along the minus strand of JBDTNY010000100.1, from coordinate 1,601 downwards.
ACAGCATCGTCTGACGGTCGGGGCGAAGGAGCTCCAGGATCCGGCGGACGTCAGGCAGGAACCCCATGTCGAGCATGCGGTCGGCTTCGTCGAGCACGACCGCGCGCACGCGGTCGAGCCGCAGCAGCCTGCGCGATACCAGGTCGAGGAGCCGCCCAGGGGTCGCGATCACGATGTCGGAGTGACGGGCGATCTTGGCTTGCGGCCCGATCCCCACACCGCCGTAGACCGCGGCGACCTTCAGGCGCCGGACGTCGGCGATCGCGCGGAACTCCTCGGTGACCTGGCTCGCGAGCTCGCGGGTGGGGGCCAGGATCAGCGCGGTGGGCGCACGATCGGAGGGCGTGAGGGTCTCGACGAGCGGGATCGCGAACGCCAGGGTCTTGCCGGAGCCCGTGCGCGACTTCGCGAGGATGTCGCGGCCCGCGAGCGCATCGGGCATCACGAGGGCCTGGATCGGGAACGCCTCGGCGATGCCGCGCTTGGCGAGGGCGTCGATGACCCGAGGGGAGACCCCGAGATCGGCGAAGCTGGTGGTGAGGCGGTCGGTGTCGCGCGTCTGGGCGCGTGGCACCACATAGGTGTCGGTCATGTCATCTGCCTTCTGCTCTGTGAGCGTCAAGGGTCGGCGCGCACCGCGAGGAAGGCGGAAAGCGTCGCGGACTGGCGCGTGATGCGGGGCCGCCGTGCCCGAGTTCGGGCGCGGTCAGACGGTCTCGTCGGGCTCCATCGCGATGTCCGGTTCGGGCTCTGCCAGCTCGGGACCCGGGGCGATCAGGCCGTTGGCCCGATCCTCACGCCGCTGGTTCCGGGCGAGGCGCCGGACCTCACGAGCGTCGGCCTTCTTGGCCTTCGCTTCGCGAACCGCGCGCTTCCCCATGCTGTCAGGCACCACTCCAGGGTACGAGAATCCGCCACCGACGGGCCGGTGAGTCGCCCCGGGTGCTCGGGTGGCGCGGTGATCCGCGGTGGTCTCATCTGCCCGTCCACTCCGGATCGCGGCCTTCGGCGAACGCGCGGGGGCCCTCCTGGGCGTCGGCGGACCCCATCGCTCGGTCGTACGCCGGGATCGATCCGTCGCGCAGCGCCCGGTAGCCATCCTCGACCGATCGTCCTTGCGTCGCAGTCACGATGGCCTTCACGGCTCGCGTCGCGAGGGGCGCGGCCCGTGCGACCTGCGCGGCGAGCGACCGTGCCTCGTCGAGCAGGTCCTCGGGCTCGGTCACGCGGTTCACCACACCCCAGGCGGCGGCCTCGTCGGCGGGCATCGCTCGGCCGGTCAGCAGCAGTTCCATCGCGATCGCGCGCGGCAACCGTGACGGCAATCGCAGCACGCCGCCCGCATCGGGCACGAACCCCAGGTTGACCTCCGGCAGGAAGAACGTCGCCGTTCGCGCCGCCACGATCAGGTCGCACGCGAGCGCCAGCTCGAACCCGCCGCCCGCCGCGTACCCGTTCACGGCGGCGATCACCGGCTTGTCCAGGTCCCCGCACTCGGTGAGTCCCGCGAACCCTCCCTCGCCCCATTCCTCCGGCTCGCCGGCAGCGGCGGCCTTCAGGTCCCAGCCGGCGGAGAAGAACCGGTCGCCGGCGCCGGTCAC
>JBDTNY010000099.1:0-6466 GCA_039933515.1 Actinomycetota bacterium | reverse complement strand
ACCGATGGTGCCGGCGATCACCGAGCCGGTGTTCACGCCGATGCCGACCCCCATCGGGTGCAGGTCGACGACGCTCCATCCCTCGGCGTTGAGCTCGCCCTGGCGTCGCTGCATCGCGATCGCGCAGCGCAGCGCCCGGGCCGCGTGGTCTTCGAGCGGCTCCGGCGCCCCGAAGATCGCCATGACCGCGTCGCCCTGGAACTTGTCGATCGTGCCGCCGTGGGCGATCACGACCTCGGCCATCGCGGTCAGATGACGTCCAACGACGGCGGCGACGTCGCGCGCTTCCAGCCGTTCCGCGATCGTCGAGAAGCCGCGGATGTCGGAGAACAGGACGGTCACCACGACTTCCTGCGGCTCGATCGCCGCCTCCGGGTGCGCGGCGAGCCGGTCGGCGAGCTGGGAGGGCACGAACGACGCGAGCGTCTTGCGCGATTCGGTCTGCTCGATCACCGCAGTGTGCATCCGCTTGAATTCGTCGACGAGGCTCGCGCCGCCGGTGCCGTCGGCCATCCCGCGGAACAGGGCGGTGACCTGACGGTCCACGGCCTCCTGCGTGGTGTCGAGCGCCGCGGCGATCTCCGCGTACCCGAGGCCCTTGGCCATCATGTCGAGCAACTGCCGGTCGCGCTCGGGCGCGCCACTGCGATCCGAGAGCCGCTCCGCGATCGATGGATCGACCATGCTGCCGCCCGCATCGACCTCACGGATCGCGCGCGCGAGCTCGTCGCCCTGCGCGATCCGGTCCTTGAGAAGGTAGCCGAGTCCGCTGTGGCCGCGGCCCAGCAACGCGATCGCGTACTCCTCGTCGTCGTGCGCGGACAGGACCACGACGCCGGTGTCCGGGTGCTGGTCCCGGATCGCGTGCGCGCAGTCGATGCCCTCCAGCTGGAAGGTCGGCGGCATCTTGATGTCGGTGACGACCACGTCGGGGACATGCTCGGCCGCGGCAGCCAGGAGGGAGGGAGCGTCCTCGGCCACGCCCACGACCTCGATGTCGTCGTAGGAGTCGAGCAACGCCCGCACACCCTCGCGCACGAGCACGTTGTCCTCGCCGAGCACGACCCTGATGCTCACGCCATCACGCCTTCCACCGCGTCTTCGGGCCGGAGCGGCCCGTGTACCATCCGCGCATGATCCGAGTGGTGTTCGCGGAGGATAACTACCTGGTGCGGGAAGGGACAGCCGCGTTGCTCGCGACGAGCGACGAGATCGAGCTGGTCGGCACCGCCACCGACCGCGACGCGCTGCTCGCGGCCGTGGAGAAATACATGCCCGACGCCGTGCTCACCGACATCCGGATGCCGCCCACCGGCACGAACGAAGGCATCGAGGCCGCCAAGACGATCCGTGCCGCGCACCCCGAGATCGGGGTCGTCGTGCTCTCGCAGTTCGCCGAGGAGGAGTACGCGTACGAACTGCTGAAGAACGGCGCGGCCGGTCTGGGCTATCTGCTGAAGGAGCGCGTGGCCGATGTCGACGAGCTGGTGCGGGCGCTCGGGGAGGTCGCGCGCGGCGGAAGCGTGCTGGACCCAAAGGTCGTCGAGTCGCTCGTGGCCGCCAAGGACCGGATGGCGCACTCGCCGCTCGCGTCCCTCACCGACCGGGAGCGCGAGGTGCTGTCCCATATGGCCCAGGGCGGGAACAATGGCGCGATCGCGAAGTCGCTGTTCCTGACCGAGCGCGCCGTCGAGAAGCACATCAACTCCCTGTTCCACAAGCTTGACCTCACGGAGGAACCCGATGTCCACCGCCGGGTCATGGCGGTGCTCGCGTTCCTCCGCGAGTCCGATCAGGCCTGAAGCCGTCGGCGTCACTGGGCCTTCCTCGTGTCCACGACGTAGACGCTGCACGGCGAGTGCCGCAGGACCAGATTGGGGATGCTGTCGCGGACGCGCCACCAATTGCCGTGGACCCAGCGGTTGCCGACCACGATCGTGTCGGCCCCTTCGTCGGCGGCCACCTCGCAGATCCGCTCCGCGGGATCCCCGGCTTCGACGCGCGTCGTCGTGGTCACGCCCTCGAAACGCTGCGGCAACGCCGCGAGGTACGCCTCGGGGCTCGCGGCCTTGGCCGGGTCGACGACCGCGCGCAGGTCGCCGTCGGGCTTCACGTACAGAACCAGGAGTTCGGCGCCTCGCGCACGCGCCAGCTCGGCCGCGTCCCGCACGGCCAGGTCCGCCGAAGCCGTTGTGTCGGTGCCAACCAGGATCTTGTTCATCTCGAACCTCCTTCTCATGCTGCAGGTTCACCGTAGGCCCCGTGACCTGCGGGAACGACCCGGCCCCCACCACGGTTTTACGGGGGTGCCAGCACCCGGTTCGGGGGGAGGTTTCGCCCCGCGGAAGCGGGAGGCGTCCCCCTCGCGCTCGGACTGGCGAACGGCCAGAATCGCGCCATGTCGATGACCAGGTCCGACGTGCGAGACACGCGGCCGTTCCGTGTGCGGACGGCTCGATCGCTGGAGTCCGGTGATCGCGAACAGGCCGTTGGTCTACGGGAAGCGAGCGACTTCGTACGAGCTGATGGCAGCGTTCTCCGAACCGATGGGCGACACGTACGCGACCGACGACGTCCTGCCCCGGATGGCCCAGATCCTTGCCGATCCCACGGGCGAATCCGCGGCCACGGTCTTGCTGCGGATCGGCTCGGAACTGCAGCCTTTGGGGAGACACGGCGACAAAGGTCCTCGTCCCAGCGGCGGACCCGCTCGCAGGAGACGCGTTCCCGACCTCCCGGGGGACCTGGCCGCCGAGGTTCGGCGCCAGGAGAGCTTCTCGGAGCGCAGTCGGTCGTGATGTACGCGAACGACCCATTGGATCCCGCATGGGAGAAGCTCGTCCGTGATCTCGCATCCCAGGCGGTACTGGTGCCCGGACTTCAGGGCATGGCGGACCGCCTCGCGGCCGTGGGCGGACAGCTGACGGACACGAGCACGCCCGATGCCGGCACGAGGCTTTCTGGGCGACTCCCCGTCGGAGGTATGCGATGACCGATCGCGTCACGCGCCGACTCGCATGGAGCATCTGGGCGATCTCGATCGTGGCCATCGTCGCGTCCTTCGGCGTCTCCTTGTTCGGCTCCGACTCGTGGCTCTCCGGAGGGCTCGCAAGTGCGCTCACCAGCATGTCGGCGATCGCCTTCATCGTGGCATGCTCGACCGTCGGCGCATTGGTCGCGGCGCGGCAGCCGAAGAATCCGATCGGCTGGACGCTGAGCGCCGCGGGCGCGTGCTTCGCGATCGCCGCGGCGAGCATCGAGGTCGGCCCCCGATGGGTGCGCTACAGCGACTGGCTCGGCGCCTGGATCTGGATGGTCGGGATCACGCTGGCGATGACCTTCGTCCTGTTGGTCTTCCCCGACGGGCATCTGCCGAGCCGGCGATGGCGGCCCGTCGCGTGGTTCGCGGCGGGGGGGCTTGGCATCTTCATCGCGGGGAGCGCGTTCGCGCCGGGAGTGATCGAGGACACCCGTTCGGTGAACCCGTTCGGGTTCGGCGGATCGGTCGGCGAGGCAGTCTTCGGGGCGATGCGGCCGCTCGGGCTCCAGATGGTTTTCGTCTCGGTGCCGCTCGCGCTCGCGTCGCTCGTGTTCCGCTACCGAGCGGGGGACCGAACGCGGCGCGAACAGCTGCGATGGCTGATCTTCGCCGGCATCGTGATCGGGCTCGCGATGCTTGCGAATCCGCTGGTGGGCAAGTTCGTGGACGACCCGTCGACGGCGACCGACATCGGGAACATGCTGACGTCCTTCTCGGTGACAGCGATCCCCATCGCGATCGGCATCGCGATCCTGCGTTACCGGCTGTACGACATCGATCTCGTCCTCAACAAGACACTGGTCTACGGTGCGCTCGCCGCCTTCATCACCGGCGTGTACGTCGCGATCGTCGTCGGTATCGGCGCGCTCGTCGGGCGCGGAGGACAGTCCGACGTAGGCCTCTCGATCGCCGCGACCGCAGTCGTCGCGGTGGCCTTCCAGCCGGTGCGCGAGCGCGTGCAGCGGTTCGCGAACCGACTCGTGTATGGCACGCGCGCGACCCCCTACGAGGTGCTCTCGGAGTTCTCTGATCAGCTCGGAAGCACCTACCGCACCGAGGAGCTCTTGCCCAGGATGGCGCGGATCCTCGCGCAGGGGACCGGAGCGGCCCGCACCGACGTCTGGCTCGTCGACGGCCAGGAGCTCCGCGCTGACGCGAGCTGGCCCGACGACGCGCCACCGCTCACCCGGGTGCCCGTGCAGCCACTCCCCGACGACTTCATCGCTGTCACCCATCAAGGCGAGATGCTCGGCGCACTGTCACTGATGAAGCGGCAGGGAGAGACGCTCACGGCAACAGAGCAGCGCCTGGTGGAGAACCTCGCTGGGCAGGCCGGGCTGGTGCTCCGCAACGTTCGGCTCACCGAGCAGCTCCTCGCCCGACTCGAGGAGCTCAAGGCCTCCCGCCAACGCCTCGTGGCCGCCCAGGACGAGGAGCGCCGCAAGCTCGAGCGCAACATCCACGACGGGGCCCAGCAGCAGTTGGTGGCCCTGGCCGTCAAGCAGCGGCTGCTCGGGAGCCTGATCGGCCGGGACGACGAGAAGGCCCGCGAGATGGTGGCCCAACTCGCGAGTGACACGAACGACGCCCTGGAGAACCTGCGGGATCTCGCCCGAGGGATCTATCCGCCGCTGCTCGCCGACCAGGGGCTGGTGGCCGCCCTGGAAGCCCAGGCACGCAAGGCCGCGGTGCCCACCACGGTCCAAGGGAACGGCATCGGTCGGTTCGGCCAGGACGTGGAGGCCGCGGTCTACTTCAGCTGCCTGGAGGCCCTGCAGAACGTGGCCAAGTACGCGGGGGCCTCACGGGCCGAGATCGCGCTCTCGAACGGCAACGGTTCGCTGACGTTCACCGTGACCGATGACGGAACGGGGTTCGACGCGGACGTCACTTCGTACGGCACGGGGCTCCAAGGCATCGCGGATCGGCTCGCGGCGCTCGACGGGACCGTCGAGGTTCAGAGCGAGCCCGGGCGAGGCACAACCGTGACGGGGCGACTGCCGGTGGAGACGATCCTATGAGGATGCCGTCCCTCCGATGGGTGCCGTCGATCGTCGCCGCGACCATCGCGCTGTCGATCGGGAGCGTCGTGTACTTCGCGGTGTCGCTGTCGGCTCCGGAGCCGGCACAGAGCTTCGGGCCACGAGGGTTCCCGCTGCTGTTCGCCGCGTGCTTCGGAGTGACCGGGGTCATCCTCGTGCGCGCGCGACCGCAGAACGCGATCGGATGGCTGTGTCTGATCGGCGCGTTCGGGGCGAGCATCCAGGCGTTCGCCGACGCGTGGACGCTGTGGGCGGTCGGGGTGCACGCAAGCACCTCCGTGCCCGCTCGGATCGCAGCGACCAGCGCCGACTACATCTGGTACGCCGGGTTCGGCTCGCTCGCGCTCGCGATGGCGCTGTTCCCCGACGGGCGACCGATCTCTCGGCGCTGGGGGCGATGGCTCACCGTGTGCGTGGTCGGCACCGTGCTCACGGTGGTCACCGGCATCCTCACCGATCGGCCCTTGATCTACCCGGGGACGGCCAACCCCATGGCCGTGCCCGGCATGTATTACGCGACGAGCACTCTGAGCGTCTCGTTCTTCCTACTGCTGATCTCGTCGTTCGTGAGTCTCGTCGTGCGGCGCCGCCGAGCCTCTGGCGACGAACGTGAGCAGCTGCGATGGATCGTCTCCTCGATCGCGCTCGTGGTGGCGACGTTCGCGATCTACTTCATCGCGTACTCGGCCGCGGGCGGCAACGCGGACACCACTGCGGCGAACGCTCTCGAGATCCTCATCGTGATCTCGGTGCTCACGATCCCCGTGGCCATCGCCGTCGGCATCTTGAAGTACCGGCTCTACGACATCGACGTCGTGATCTCGAAGACTCTCGTCTACGGCGTCCTCGCCGCGGCGATCGCCGGCGTCTACGTCGCGATCGTCGTCGGTGTCGGCACGATGATCGGATCGACCACGAGCCCGTTCCTGTCGGCGGTGGCCGCCGCGTTCGTCGCGATCGTCTTCCAGCCGGCTCGGCGGCGGCTGCAGCGCATCGCGAACCGATTCGTGTACGGGGAGCGCGCGACACCGTACGAAGTGCTCTCCGAGTTCGCCGACCGGCTGGCGACCTCCTACTCGGTCGACGACGTGCTTCCGCGGCTCGTCCGGCTCGTGGCGGACGGCACCGGCGCGGAGACCGTCGGGGTGTGGCTTCGCGTCGGAGCGGAGCTGCAGCCCGCGGCCGTCTGGCCCGAAGGGCAGGCGTCCATCGGGCCCGACGCCGTGGGTGGACGGGTGTTCGACGTACGGCACCAGGGGGAGCCGCTCGGCGCGATCGTCCTGCGGATGCCGGCCGGCGCGGTGATCACCTCGGACCAGGAGCGCCTGGTGAACGGGGTCGCCTCGCAGGCCGGCCTCGTGCTCCGCAACGTCGGCCTGATCGA
>JBDTNY010000098.1:0-52549 GCA_039933515.1 Actinomycetota bacterium | reverse complement strand
GCGCCGACGCCCCGTCAGCGTCGGGACCTCGGTTCGGATGTAGCCCTTCGAGATCTTCCGCTCGAGCCGGCTCTGGAAGAACGTGAAGACCGAGGTGAGCAGCCAGTACAGGGCCGCGGCCACGAGCAGCGTCTCGAGCCGCTTCGTGCTGTTCGAGCTGAACGCGAGCTGCGCGCGCAAGAACAGCTCGGCGCGCGCCACCTCGGCCCCCAGGAAGCTCACGAGCGCGGTGTCCTTCATCATCGCGATGAACTCGTTCCCGGTCGGCGGGATGATCACCCGGATCGCCTGGGGCATCACGACCCGGCGCATCCGCTGGCCGTAGGTCATGCCGAGGGCGTCGGCCGCCTCAGCCTGTCCGTGACCCACCGACTGGATGCCCGCCCGGAAGATCTCCGTCATGTAGGCGCCGTAGTTGAAGCCGAGGCCGATCACGCCCGCGACGAACGACGTCAGGGTCAGGAAGCTGACGAGCGACGTCCGGTCGAGGTTGTTCCCGATCTGCGGGAGCGCCAGGTAGATCAGGAACAGCTGCACGATCAAGGGCGTGCCCCGGAAGAACGACGTGTAGAACCCGGACAACCCGTAGGCCACGGCATTGTGCGAGAGCCGACCGAGCGCGCCGAACAGGGCGAGGATCGTCGCGAGCGCGATCGCGAACACCGCCAGCAGGATCGTGTACTCGAGGCCCTTCGTGATGAACCACAGGTTCTCCCGGATGAACGCGAAGTCGAGGTCGGACAGGGCGAGGAACAGCCCGACCATGAAGAAGATCGCGATCCACGTTCCGGTCACCTTCGCTCGGAACGGGATCATCGCGCTCGCGAGCGCGAGCCCTTCGCTGTTCCCGGCGGCGGGTTTGCCCACCACCAGCAGCACGAGCGCGATCACGCTGAGCACCGCCGTGGCGTAGATCTCTCGCTCGGACGTGAGGCCCCCGACCGCCCACAGGTAGCCGGTGGCGGAGGTCGTCACGGCGAGCGCGAGCCACCACGTGCCTCGGCGTGCGAGGTAGATCAACGACCCACCGGCGATGCACGCGACGCCCACCGCACCGAACGCGGCGATGTCCGACTGGGGGATGTTCTCCTTCGTGGAGAAGACCAAGATCGGCAGGAACAGGACCAGCAGGGCTCCCTGGAGGATGATGACCCAGGATGCCAGCAGTAGGAACGTGGCTCGGGGCGGCTTCTCGACGAGCGACGACGACGGGAGCCGAGGCTCCTCGGCCCCCGTCGTGTCCACCACGGCGCTCACGCCGTCGCGCTCGATCCCATCAGGCCGACGGGCTGGCGGACTCACTCGAGCTCGTCGTCCAGTCGATACCGCCGTACCACTTCTCCGACAGCGCGGAGAGCGTGCCGTCGTCGTGCATGTCCAGGACGATCTGGTCCACCGCCTCGCTCAGGCTCTGCGAGTCCGTCGGCGCGTTCTTGTCGAACGCGATCGAGAGGGGCTCGAAGTAGAGCGGGTCGCCGACGATCTTGATCGCGCCACCATCGTCGATGAACGCCTGGATCGTCTGCTGGGCGCTGATCGCCGAGTCGCAGCGCACCCCGTCGCCCAACGCCAGGTTGTCCAGGGCGTCGGTATCCGTGTCGTACGTCTGCAGGTTCGCGCCATCGATCTGGAAGTCGAAGGGAGGCGCGGCCGACCCGAGAACGAGGGACCCCTGCACGTAGTCCTGGTAGGTGGTCTGCACACCCACGCAGACGTTCTTGTCCGTCAGGTCCGAAGGGGTCGTGATCGAGGTGTTGGCGTTGGCAACGGACATGACAGCCGGGGTGAAGTAGTAGGCAGGCGTGAAGTAGAAGAGCTCCTCGCGGTCGACCGTGTCGGTCATCGACCCCACGCTCACGTCCCATCGGTCGTTCCACGAGCCAGCGGTGATCACGGCCCACTTCTGGGCCTGGAGCTCGGATGTCACGCCGAGGCGCTTCGCGATCTCCTGGGCGACCTCGACGTCGAAGCCGTTCCACTCACCCTTCTGCACGTCGTACCAGGATTGTGGCTTGTACTTCGGGTCGGTCGCGATCCGGAGGCTGCCGCTCTCGCAGACGTTCGCGAGCGCGTCGCCGGCGGCCGTGTCGACGCTCGCACACACGCCCTGCGCGGCGGTCCCGGAGGCCCCGGTCGGGCTATCCGTCGTGCTGCTCGTGTCGCTGCCGCATGCGGCGGCGACGAGCGCGAGGCTCGCGATCACCACGAGCGGCGCAAGCTTCGTCGTGCGCATCAATGCCCTCCTCGATAGTGGGTGGGGAACGCGGGCACGTCCTTTCACCCTAGGGGGAATATAGAGCCCTGACCGCTGGTCAGACAACGCAAAGCGTTGCGGAGGGCGCATCGTCACGCGGAGACGATCCACCGGAGCCCCGCAGCCCGCGTGGCGTGGGCCGTCGCGAGCTCGCCCGTGGGATCTCCGTGGACGTCGAAGGTCACATCGCCGGCGATCCCTTCGGTGGCCACGAGCGCGCCGATCGCCGATCCGAAGCCGGCGCGGCCCCGAGTCGCCACGGCCGCATCGCCGGCGAGACGGGCGAGCAGGATCGCGACCTCCCATCCCTCGGCGGCATACACACCCGGCGCGAGCCCCGTCGCCGCTTGGTAGGCGTTCACGAAGCGTCGGGCCTCGATGGACGTGTCGGTCGAAACGTCCAGACACGGGCAGACGGCCACCGTGCCGTCGCTCGCCGGGCTCGTCGCATCGAGATAGCCGGCGGTCTTGGCCGCGTCGGACACCAGCAGGGGGATCGCCGGGTCGAGCGACGCCCGGATCGACACCGCGCCCGAAGGCCCTCCGGTCCACACCACGGTGTGACACCCGCCGGTGTCCCCGGCCTCCCGCGGCGCGGCGCGCCCTGCCAGTCGCTTCGCCACCGCGGCTGCGAGCGCCTGCGATCGTGTCGACCCCTCGTCCACGACGCACACGGGGCCGATCGCCGAGCCCGCTGCGCGCGCGGAGAGCTCCTCGGCTTGGGCGGGAGCCGGCGCGACGAACCGTCGCCACACCAGGCCCGGGACCGCGGGCAGCGCTCCGTCGGACAGACTCAGGAGCGGGAGACCGGCTGTGGCGAAAACCGCCGCAACTTCTTCGGACATCGCCCAGAACGGCGCGGCCACGATCGCCACGTACGAGTCGTCGGCGGCCACCGTCTGGGCAAGCTCCAGGGCGACGAGCGGGTCGCCTCCGGTATCGAACTGGACCGCCACCGGCACGTTCCCGATCCCCCGTCGGGCCCCGTCGGCCAGCCCGGCCTCCAGCGCCAGGAAGGACGGCGACACCAGGTCCAAAGGGTCCTCGAGAGAGAGGTCCTGGAAGAACGCGACCTTCGGGCTCGCGACGGCGGGCTTCGGCGCACCCGCACCCGAACAGGCGGACGCCATGATCGCGAGGGCGACCGCGAGGATCGGGAACGAACGACGACGAGGGATACGCATCGAGTGGTCCGGCGTGGCGCCGGCGCCCGGTAGTCTATGGACCGCTCGCCGGGATGGCGGAATCGGCAGACGCGCGGGTCTCAAAAACCCGTGAGCTAACGCTCGTGAGGGTTCGATCCCCTCTCCCGGCACCTAGACGACGTGGCCTTCGGTGGCCAGCCGGCCCTCGGCGAATCGCGCGAGCCCGAGTTCGGCCACGTCGGCGGTTCTGGCCTTCCCCTCGACGATCATCTCCGCGAGGATCTTGCCGATCACGGGCGCATGTTGGAACCCGTGTCCGCTGAACCCGTTCGCGAGCCAGAGGCCCTCGACCGGCGATGGGCCGACGATCGGGTGGCGATCGGGCGTCATCTCGTAGAGCCCGCACCAGGATGAGGTGATCCCGGCCTCGACGAGCGGCGGGAACACCTCGGTCGCCGTCGGCAGCAAGCGGTCGGCCACGAACCGGTCGTCCACGGTCGTGTCGAAGGACGGGCGCTCGTCCGGTGCGCCCATGCCCATGAGCACCCCGTCGCCTTCGCGGTGGAAGTAGAAGCTCGTCCCGGCGTCGATGACCAGCGTGCGGCGCTCGGGAACGCCGGGGAACGCGCCCGTGGTCACCACGTTGCGCGGGATCGGCTCCAAGGGGAGGATCACGCCTGCGGTGGCCGCCAGCGCGCCCGCCCACGGTCCCGCCGCATCGATCACCACCGGAGCCTCGATCGAGCCTGCCGAGGTGTCTACCCCCGTCACGAGACCGCCTGCAAACGCGATCCCGGTCACCCGCACCCCCAGGCGGATCTCGGCGCCCGCCCGTCGCGCGACGGTCGCGTAGCCCTGCGTCAGCCCCGCTGGATCGGCGATGCCGTCGTCGGGGCAGTACGCCGCCGCCCGCACGTCACCGACCGCCAGCCCGGGCACGAGCTCTCGGGCTTCCTCCGGTGTGAGCTCCCGGGCGTCGACGCCGAGCGAGCGCTGCAGCTCCCCCGCCGCTCTGAAATCGGCGACCTCAGCCTCGGTGCGCAGGAGGAAGAGGTAGCCGTCTTGCACCACGTCGAGCGGCAGACCGTGCGTCTGGGTGAAGCCCGTGATCATCAGCACGCTCGCGACCGAGAGCTCGATGTTGATCCGGCTCGAGAACTGGTGACGGAACCCGCCCGCACACCGGCCGGTCGAGCCCGACCCGACGACATCTTCCCGTTCGAGGACGACGACGCGGCCGGCCCCCGCGACCGCGAGATGGTAGGCGGCGCTCACGCCGACCACCCCTGCCCCGACGACGACGACGTCGGCGGTCTCGGTCATGTCAGTGCCTCCATCACCGCGCGGGCCACCACGAGGTCCTCGAACGCCATCCCCACCGACTCGAAGAGGGTCACGTCGTCGAGCGACCCTCGCACCGCGCGGGCGTCACGGACGACCTCGGCGAGGTCGGCCAGGACGTGCGCGGCCGTGATCACGCCCTCCCCGATCGGGATCAGGAGGTCGCCGGCTTCCGCGAGGGTGACCGCTCGATCCTCGACCACGACCCTGGCCCGCCGCACCGTTTCCGAGTCGACCTCCCGCGTGTCGGGGGTATAGGCGCCCACCGCGTTCACGTGCGCGCCCTGGGGAAGCCCGAGCCCGTCGAAGACGGGAGCCGGGGAGGTCGTGCAGGTGCAGACCAGGTCCGCGCTTTCGATGTCGGTGGGCGTTCCCGTCCGTGACGCGAGTCCCTCACGCCGGGCTCGGGCGACCAGCGCGTCGGCGCGCGCCGGAGATCGCGACACGATCACGACTTGGTCGACGGGGCGCACCGCGCGCATCGCCTCGAGATGCACCTCGGCCTGCACACCCGCTCCGAAGATCACCAACCGGTGCGCATCCGGGATCGCGAGGTGCCGCGTCGCCAGCCCCGACACCGCGGCGGTCCGCAGGGACGTCATCGCGGCCCCGTCTATCACCGCTTCCGGCGCCTGTGTGTGCGGGTCGAAGAGCACGTACACGGCATGCAGGAACGGCAGGCCCCGCGCCGCGTTCTCTGGGGAGAGGGTGACGATCTTCACGCCCGCACCGGCCGCTCCCGCCGCCGGCATCGTGAGCAAGGTCCCCGCCGGCGTCGCGAGATGGGAGCGGAGCGGCAGCGCTCCCAGATCCTGCTCGCGGAATGCCCGTTCGAGCGCATCGATCGCCGCGCGCATGGGCAACGCGCGAGCGAGGGTCGCCGCATCGACGAAGCGGGGGACCGCGGCACCGTCGCTCGAGGGCGTCATGGCGCCCCGAGGTCCCCGATCGCGACCGTCTCGGTGAACACCGGGTCCGCGAGATCGCGTGCCGGGTCGAGCGAGGACACGGGAACCCGGGGCACCCGGAAGACCCCGAGCCGCACGTCGGAGGCGCAGTCCCCGGACGGGGTGCAGCTCAAGGTGCCGGTGAGCCCGGAGTACGCGTCGGTGGCCATGGCGACGTCGCGCAGAGTGGTCCGACCGATCGTGAGCGCGCCGCCGCCGTCCGCTGCCGCCCGGGCGACCGCGTCGAGCAGCACGCTCGCCGCGTCGAACGCGTACGCGAACGCGCTCGAGGGGAGCTCCGGCCCGTACTGCTGCCGGTAGGCCGGCAGCACTTCGGACCGGTAGAAATCGTCGAGCGACCGCGACGAGAGATCCGCGGCCACGACGTAGGCCGCGCCGAGCACGGCGTCGCCGGGCACAGCCGCCTCGGCGGCATCGGTGCAACCCCCCGACACCAGCACGGCGGCCGATGAGAGCCCGCCGGTGTCGGCCGCCTCGCGCGCGAGGGTGGCGCAGCTTCGCGCGTCCGCATCGAGGCGGACGTACACGATGTCGGGGCGTGTTCCCGCCAGTCTCGCGAGCGCGCGATGCATCGACGCCTCGCCGTCGACGACCTCGGACGAGAGCACTACGCGGTCGTCCGCCTTGAAGCGCGACCGGAACACATCGGCCGGCCCGTCCGCGGCGTCGGCGCCCTCGCTGATCGTCGCCGCGGTCGCCGCGTCGAGCCCGTCGGCCGCGAAGTCGGCCGCGACACGGCCCTCGAGTGCGGCGTTCACCGCGACGCGCAGATAGAAGCGGGGGTGGGTCGACGGCTCGGTCAGGGTGGGCTCGGCGTTCGTGGGCGAGATCAGGAGCACGCCGGCGGCCGACAGCACCTGAGCCGCGGTAGGAGCCGACGCGGAGCACGTCGTGCCGATCACCCCCACGAGGCCGGGCGTGTCGGCCAGGGCGCGGGCGCCCGAGCTTCCCGAGGCGGCCGTGCAGGTGTCCTCGGCGCTCGTGAGCACGATGTCGCGTCCGAAGAGCCGTCCGGCGGTGCCGTCGAACGTGCCGTCCAGGTAGTCGATCGCCATGACCACACCGCGCAGGCTGTCGACCCCGGTCCCGCCCACGTCACCGCTCGCCCCAAGCAGGGTGCCGATCCTGATCGGGTCGCCTTCGGCGACGACGATCGACCCGAAGGGGTCGGGGGTCGGCGATACGCTCACCCCGGGAGCTCCCGAACCGATGCAGGCGGCCGAGATCCCCGCCCCGAGCAGGGCGCTCACCCTCCCGATCATGTACCGACGTCGCCTCACGCCGTGCCTTTCGGATCTTGGCTGCTGTCGGGCCAGGCTGCGGTACCGCTCACCCGTGGCGACGACGACCCAACCTACCAACCCGGTGCTATGACGCGGGGCCGCGCCCGCGGGATCCCAGCCGCGGTGGCGCTCATAGCTCCCCGAGGTACGCCTCTCGCATCATCGGGTTCTCGAGGAGCCGTTCGGCGGTGTCGGCGAGCACCACCTGCCCGGTCTGGATCACATACCCACGATCGGCGATCGACAGGGCCATGTTCGCGTTCTGCTCCACCACGAAGACCGTGCGTCCCAGGCTCCGGATCGTCTTGATGATCTCGAAGACCTGGTCGACCAAGACCGGTGCGAGCCCCATCGACGGCTCGTCCATCAGCAGCACCTTCGGGTTCGCCATCAGGGCTCGTCCCATCGCCACCATCTGCTGCTCGCCGCCCGAGAGCGTCCCCGCCTTCTGCTTCAGGCGTTCCCGGACGCGAGGGAAGGTCTCGAGCACCTGCTCCCGGTCACGCTTGATGCCCTCGCTGTCCGAGCGCTGATACGCGCCGAGGTCGAGGTTCTCGGCCACGGTCATGTCGGGAAACAGCCGTCGGTTCTCAGGCACCATCGAGATCCCCCGCCGCACGACCTCGGTCGTGCCG
The DNA here is from genome assembly GCA_039933515.1 of Actinomycetota bacterium. Taxonomy (GTDB): domain Bacteria; phylum Actinomycetota; class UBA4738; order UBA4738; family HRBIN12; genus JAOUEA01. Next base: position 44,923 of record JBDTNY010000098.1, on the reverse strand, counting down.
AGCCCCGAGATCACCTCGCCGTCGAGTAGCACCTGACCCTCGGAGGGCGTCACGTACCCGAGGATCGTCTTCAGCGTCGTGGTCTTCCCGCTGGCGTTGCCGCCGAGCAGGCAAACCATCTCTCCCTCGTAGATCTGCATGTCCACGTTGCGGAGCACCGAGACCAGGCCGTAGTGCGTGCTGACGTTCCGCAGCTCCAGGAGGACCCGGCGCTCGCCGCCGTTCGGATCGCTCACCCGACCGCCTTCGTTCCCAGGTAGGCCTCGATCACCTGGGCGTCGTTGGCCACCTCTTCGTAGGTGCCCTGGGCGATGCGGTGACCGTAGTCCAGCGCCACGACCCGATCCGATACGCCTTTGACGACACGCATGTCGTGCTCGATCACGAGGATCGTGAGCCCGCGTTCGTCGCGCATGCGCTTGATGTGGTCCCGCAGTTCGAGGGTCTCGCGGGGGTTCATGCCGGCCGTCGGCTCGTCGAGCAGCAGCAGCGCCGGCTCCGTGGCCATGGCCCGGGCCATCTCGAGGCGGCGCCGGTTCGCGTAGGACAGGGTGTTCGCCGATTGGTCTTGTCGGTAGCCCGACAGCCGCGAGCCGAAGAACGCGAGCGCGTCTTGGGCGCGCTCACGGATCCGCGCCTCTTCCTCCCGGGTCTTCCGCGTGCCGAAGATCGCGCCCACCACGCCCGCGTGCGACCGGCAATGCTGCCCGACCATCGCGTTCTCCAGCACCGTCATGTTCGGGAAGAGCTTCACGTTCTGGAACGTCCGTGCGATCCCGAGCTTCGTGACCTGGCTGGGAAGCCGACCAAGCAGCGATTCACCCCGGAACCGGATGTCACCGGCGTCAGGCGTGTACAGGCCCGTGATGACGTTGAACACGGTGCTCTTGCCGGCGCCGTTCGGGCCGATCACACCGACGATCTCGCCCTCGTCGACGTGCAGGTCCAGACCGTCGAGGGCGTACAGGCCCCCGAAGTGCTTCGCGACACCGGCGACCTCGAGGAGGTGCGTCATGTCAGGGCGCCGCCCGTGGGCTGGGGTGCGTCCGCGGCATCCTCTTCGAGCAGGTGCTTCGCCCACTGATCCTGCGATCGCTCGTCCTCTCGCAGCTCACGACTCACGCGGACGTTCGGCACCAGTCCTTGTGGCCGCAGCAACATGATCGCGATCAGCACGGCGCCGTAGATCAGCAGTCGGTAGTCGGCGAACTGGGTCAGCAGCCCGGGCAGGCCGATCAAGACCAGGGCACCCACCACGACGCCCGGGATCGATCCCAAGCCGCCGAGGATGATCACCGACAGGGCGGTGATCGACACCAGGATCTGGAAGCTCGCGATCGTGAGGGACCCCAGGCTTACGGCGAACAGCGCTCCCCCGATCGAGCCGATGGCGCCGCCCATCGCGAAGGCGAGGAGCTTGAAGCGCGTCGTGCTGATACCCATCGCGTCGGCCACCTGCTCGTCCTCACGCATCGCGTTCCACGCCCGACCGACTCGTGAGCCCTGCAGGCGCCATGACACGAAGACTGCGAGCAGGCAGAACACGAGGACGAGGAAATAGAAGTGGCGTGGATCGCTCTGGAAGTTCAGATTCACACCCGGGATCTCCGCCGCCGTGATGCTGCTCATCCCAAGCGAGCCGCCGAACAGGTTCTGCGCCCACGTGGACCCGAAGATCACGCGCGCGATCTCGCCGAACCCCAGGGTGACGATCGCGAGATAGTCCCCCCGCAAGCGCAGCACCGGCGCACCGATGACCAAGCCGACGAACGCGGCGACCGCGACCACGATCGGCAGGGCGACGTAGAACGAGAGGTGGAGGCCGAACGTGGGGGCCTCGTACCCGGTGAAGGTCACGCGCTGGCCTCCCGTCAAGATCGCGGTGAAGTACGCCCCCACCGCGAAGAACGCGACGTATCCGAGGTCGAGCAGCCCCGCGAAACCGACGACGATGTTCAGGCCCAGTCCCAGCAGCAGGAAGATCCCCACCGTGCCCAGGATCCGGGACACGACGGGTCCCACGAGATAGGGCAGGACCGCGACGATCGCGGCGATCACGCACCAGGCGACGATCGCGATGCCGCGGCGGCTGATGCCCGCGCCGAAGGCATCGCGGCCCTCCGCAAGCAGTCCTTCCCCAGTCGCCTCCGCAGCGGCGCCCTCGGGCTCGGCGGGCACGGCGGATGGATAGCGTGAGGGCACCAGGATCGTCGCGAGCCGGTGCCCGACCCGCAGCCGGACGGTGGCGGCGGTCAGCACGAACATCACCAGACCGCCGATCCATGTCAAGCCCAGGGTGATCGGCGAATAGAGCCAGTCGCGTTCGATCTTCATCTGGTCGAACGCCGGCGCGATCACCTGCCGCAAGAGCGCGACCACGACGATGGCCGTCGCGCCGGTAGCCACCGGGCCGCGCACAGACCTCGGCAGCACGCTTAGGAGACCACCCAGCCCTCCGACCACGGTCGTGGCGACGAGCAGCACGAGCGCGGCGGGAACCGCCGCCATGTGGAACCGCATGATCTCGATCAACGACGGAGACACGGCCGAGAACACCTGTCGCACGGTCTCGATGCCAAGGGCGCTCACCAGGACCACCCCGAGCTCGACGACGGAACCTGCGGCCAGCCCTTCGGCAGCGCCCAGCACGACCCCGGCTCCCGTCGTGGCGGTGCGCCGCTCGCCCGCCACGACGCGCGGTCGCGTCACCACCCACCCGCCGACGGCCGCCGGCACGAAGATCAGGATCGTGTCCATGCCCACTGTCCCGATGATCGGCAGGGTGTCGAGCCGCTCGATCATGCCCACCATGGCCAGGTAGACGATCACGAGGCCGGAGATCGCTCCGGTCCAGGCCGCCGTCCGGATCATCAACCGTGCCATCAGACCTTCTCCGCCTCGCCGGTGCCCAAGATCCCACCGGGTCGAAAGATCAGGACCAGCACCAGGATCGAGAACGTGATCACGCCTTTCAGCTCGAACGGCGAGGGAACGTTGATGCCTGAGAGCAAGAGGTACGGTCCGACCGACTCGGCCACGCCCAGGATCAGGCCGCCGATCGCGGCGCCCGGCACGCTGCCGATCCCGCCGAGGACTGCCGCCGTGAACGCGGCGATCCCCGGCAGGAAGCCCATCGTGGCGCCCACCTGGCCGAAGGTGAGCGCGTAGAGCACGCCCGCGATGCCCGCGAGCATGCCGCCCAGCACGAACGTAGTGACCACGACCCGGTCCACGTCGATCCCCATCAGGCTCGCGATCTCTCGGTCTTGGGCGACGGCACGCATCGCCTTGCCCGTCTTCGTTCGCTTCACGAAGAACTGCAGGCAGATCATCACCACGACCGCCGTGGCGATCACCACCGGGTCGATCTTGTCGAAGCTCACCCGGCCGACCTCGATCGTGCCATCGAGGAGGGATGGACGCGGATAGCCGCGGGTCTGGGAGCCGAAGAACCCCTGGAACGAGTTCTGGAGGAATAGGGATGCCCCGATCGCGGTGATCAACGGCACCAGGCGAGGGGCGTTGCGGAGCGGGCGATAGGCGATGCGCTCGAGCAGCACGGCGATCCCAGTCGAGACGCCCATCGCCACCAGGAACAAGATCGCGAGCGCGAACCAGGGGTGGGCGTTCAGGAAGCCGCTCTTGGCGTACGCGCTCGCGAAGAAGAACGAGCCGAACGCCCCCGCCATGAATATCTCGCCGTGGGCGAAGTTGATCATGCGCAGGATGCCGTACACGAGGGTGTAGCCGAGCGCGATCAGCGCGTATACCGAGCCGAGCGCCAGGCCGATCACCAAGAGCTGGGCCCAGAACGTCCACCCGAGGTGAGCGACGCCCGTGAGGGTGAGCGTCTTGAATATCCCGCCCCCGACCGCGATGACGATGGTGACCGTGAGGAGCGTGAGCACGATCCGCCGCAACGGCAGCCGCTCGAACCGGCCGAGCCGCTGCTCCGAGGCGACCTCCCCTTGGACCTCTCCCTCCTCCTTGGACATGGCCCTCCTGCCCCATCCGGGACGACGCGGACGCCACGGGCGGGCGCTCGGCGCCCGCCCGCGGGTCCTCGTTCGCTATCGGACCGTGACTACTTGACCTGGTCGAGCGTCTTCGTCTCGGTGAACACCGGCTTCGCGGCGGGATCGAGGAACCCAACGTCCGGCACCTTGTACACACCGATCGTGACCGATGTGGCGCAGTCGCCGGCCGATGTGCATGTCAGGGTCCCGATGACGCCCTGGTAGTCGGTCGTGTTCTGCACGGCATCGCGCAGAGCGACCCGGTTGATCGTGAGCGAGCCGTCGTCGTTCTTCACGGCGGTCGCCTCGATCGCGTTCACCAGGATGTTCATCGCGTCGAACGCGTGCGCGTGGAAGACCGAGAGGGGCTGCGACCCGTACTGGTCGACGTACGCGGGCACGAACTCGCTCTTGTAGAAGTCGCCACCGGAGAAGGCGGTGAGGTCGGGGCCCGACAGGTACACGCCGTCGGCCGAGGGGCCGGCGATGTCGGTGTACGTCGCGTCGGAACAACCGTCCGAGCCCAGCAGGGTGGTGTTCTCGAGCCCGCTCGTGGTCGCCTTCTGCTTGGCGATCAACGCGCATGCGGGGTTGAAGTCCGGCGCGTAGATCACGCTCGGAGCGTTCTGGGCGATCCTCGTGAGCAGGGACTTGAAGTCCTTGTCGGCGCTCCCGATCGCGTCTTCCGACGTGATCTGGCCGCCGCCGGCCTCGAAGTTGGCCTTGAAGCCGTCCGTGAGGCCCTGCGTGTACGGGCTCTCGTCGTGGATCGTGGCGCCAGTCGTCGCGCTCAGCTTCTGCAACGCGAAGTCGGAGACCACGGCCGCCTGGATCCGGTCGTTGTGCGCCGTGCGGAAGTAGTAAGGCTGGTGCGTTCCTTCCGTGGTCAGCGCGGGGTTGGTCGCAGAGGGCGAGATCGTGACGATCCCCTTCTCGCCGAGGATCTTGTCCGCGACGCCGAGCGAAGCACTCGAGCAGCTCGTGCCGATCACGCCGACGATCTGCGGGTTCGCCGCGAGCGTCGTGGCGCCCTTTTGGCCGCCGTCGGCCGAGCAGCCGTCGTCCTCGTTCACCATCGTGACGTCGTAACCCGCGACCTGACCCTGGGTGCCGTCGAACGTGCCGTCCAGGTAGTCGAGCGCGAGCGCGGCGCCGTACTGGCTGTCGAGGCCGAGGTTCTTGGTGTCACCCGTGATCGACAGAAGCGTGCCGATCTGGATCGGCTCGCCGGCCGCCACCGTGACGCACCCCGGCGCGGTGCTGCAATCGACCCCTCCGCCAGATGCGGAGTCTGTGCTGCCCCCGGTCGATGAGGAGTCGTTGCTGCAGGCGCTGGCAACGAGCGCCATGACGCTGATGGCGCCGATGACGACGAGCATAGAGCGACGCTTCATGAAGCCCCCTTCCGTTCTTCCCCGAGTGGAACGTGGGAGGTTGATACCACTTCCCCCGTACCTTGGCCAATCGCCCGAACGGGCTGGCCCTCACTCCGCATACGTGGGAACAGGCCTTTCAGGATGCCTCGGGGATGCCTCCGAGCACCTCAGCGCGGGATCGCGGCGCGGAACGCCGCGGCGAGCTCGAGCGCGCCCGCGCGGTCACCTTGGACCAATCGGGCCATCAGGGCGCTGCCGACGATCACGCCGTCGGCGAACGAGCACACGGCGGACGCTTGCTGAGGCGTTCCGATCCCCACGCCCACGAGCAGCGGGAGATCCGTGAGCGGACGAAGGGTCGACACGAGGTCCTGCGCCGTGGTCGCCAGCCGTTCGCGGGCGCCGGTCACGCCGTAGGTGGCCACGCAGTAGACGAACCCGTGGGCGCTGCCGGCGATCGCGGCCAGACGATCCCGCGAGGTGCCGGGCGCCGCGAGCAGCACGGCGTCGATGCCCCGCGCCGCCGCCTCCCGGTCGAGCGAGCTCGCCTCCTCGACGGGCAGGTCGGGGACGATGATCCCCGCGACGTTCGCGGCGGCGGCCTCATCGAGGAAGCGCTCGACGCCTCGTCGGAACACGGGGTTCACGTAGGTCATGACCGCGACGGGGATCGAGAGCGACGCCGCTCCGATCGTCGAGAGGATGTCCACGGGGTGCGCGCCGGCCCCGAGGGCGAGCCTCGACGCCTCCTGGATCACGCCGCCGTCCATCACGGGATCGGAGAACGGGATGCCGACCTCGATCGCATCGGCGCCGGACGCCTCGATCGCCCGCAGCAGGTCGGCGTCGACGCCGGGAAGCCCGCCCGTCACGAACGGGACGAAGGCGCGGCCGCCGGCCTCGCGAAGGGCTCGGAGCGCGGTCTCGAGCTCACCCACGGTCGCCCGCCTCGCCGAGTGCAGCCAGCACCGTGTCGAGGTCCTTGTCGCCTCGGCCCGACAGACAGACCAGGACGCGCGCGCCCTGGGGTAGCGGGCGCTCGAGGAGCCATCCGATCACGTGCGCCGGCTCGAGCGCGGGGAGGATCCCCTCGGTGCGTGCGAGCGCCTGGAACCCCGCGAGCGCCTGCGCGTCGGTCGCGCTCACGTACCGGGCCAGGCCGGCGTCCTGGAGGTACGCATGTTCAGGCCCCACGCCCGGGTAGTCGAGCCCCGCCGAGATCGAGTGCGTCTCGACGACCTGGCCGTCGGGGTCCTGCAGGAGATAGCTCAGCGCGCCGTGGAGCACGCCGGGCTGCCCCTGCGTGATCGACGAGCAGTGCTCGCCCAGCTGCATCCCTCGCCCGCCAGCCTCGACCCCGATCAGCTCGACGCCGGGCACGCCTACGTAGGCCGTGAACATCCCGATCGCGTTCGAACCCCCGCCCACGCATGCGAGGACGTGCGAGGGGTCGTCACCGATCCGCTCGGCGTACTGGGCGCGAGCCTCGTCGCCGATCACGCGCTGCAGGTCGCGCACGAGCTGCGGGAACGGGTGCGGCCCCACCACCGAGCCGATGATGTAGTGGGTGGTGGTCACCGACGCCGCCCAATCGCGAAGGGCTTCGTTCACGGCTTCCTTCAGCGTGCGGGTGCCCGCAGTGACGGGCACCACGTCGGTGCCCAGGAGCTTCATGCGGGCGACGTTAGGCGCCTGGCGGCGGATGTCCTCTTCCCCCATGTAGACGACGCAGGGCAACCCGAGCAACGCGCAGGCGGTGGCGCTTGCCACGCCGTGCTGGCCGGCGCCGGTCTCGGCGATGATCCGCTGCTTGCCGAGGCGCTTGGCGATCAGCGCCTGACCCAGCGCGTTGTTGATCTTGTGGGCGCCGGTGTGCGCAAGATCCTCGCGCTTGAGCCAGATGTCGTAGCCGAGCTCGTCCGAGAGCCGGGCCGCACGGGTGATCGGCGTGGGCCGGCCGACGAAGTCGCGAGACAGGGCGCCGAGCTCCCCACGGAAGCCGGGGTCCTCGCGGAGCTGGTTCCACGCGACAGCCAGCTCGTCGAGGGCGGGGATCAGGACCTCGGGGACGTAGCGACCGCCGTAGTCGCCGAACCGGCCGCGGGCGTCAGGCACCGAGGGAACGACGGGGCCGGCCACCGTGCTCATGTCTCGGGCTCCTCTCCGATCAGCGAGCGAAGCGCCCGGCGCGGATCGCCGGCGCGCATCAGCGTCTCGCCCACCAGGATGGCAGACGCGCCGGCTTCCACCGCCGAGACGACGTCGGCACGCGTGCGGATCCCGCTCTCGAGCACGGCGATACGGTCGGCGGGCACGAGGGCGAGCTGGCGCCGGGCGCGTTCAGGGTCGACCTCTAGTGTCTCAAGGTCCCTGGCGTTCACGCCGATCACGCGGGCATCGGTCGCGAGCGCCCGCTCCAGGTCGTCGTCACCGTGGGTCTCCAGCAGCACGCCGAGCCCGAGCTCGGCAGCGCCCGCGAGCAGGTCTCGGAGGGCGCCGTCGTCCACGCAGGCCACGATCAGCAAGACGGCGTCGGCACCGTGGGCGCGCGCTTCCAGCAGCTGGCCTGCATCAACCAGGAAGTCCTTGCGCAGCACCGGCAGACCGATCGCGGTCCGCACGGCATCCATGTCCGCGAGCGATCCTGCGAAATGCCGCCGCTCCGTGAGGACCGACACGCAGGCGGCGCCGGCGTCGGCGTACGCGCGTGCGCGCGAGGCGGGGTCGGCCTCTGCCGCGATCGTCCCCGCGCTGGGCGAGGCACGCTTGACCTCAGCGATCACCGCCGTGCCGGGACCATCGAGGGCGCCCGCGAAGTCCAGGGACGGCGCGATGGAGCTGATCCGCTCACGCAGTCGCGCCAGATCGAGCGGCGTTTCACGCAGATCCGCCCGCACCTGCGAGACGATGTCGGTCAGGAATCCCATGGGGTGCGGAGTCTACTGAGGGAGCCGGACCGACCGCCCGATGATGCGCCGCGCGCGTGCGATCGGACGCCCCGGCTGGCGGTCCGCTCAGACGCCAAGCGACGCGAGCGCGAGTGCGAGATCGATGCCGCCTTCGAGCGCAGCGCGCCCCACGACGGCCCCGACCGCTCCTGCGCGGCGTAGGGCCCGAAGATCATCGATCGAGCCCACGCCGCCGGCCGCGAACACCGGGCGCCCCGCGCGCACGATGCGTCTGACCGTGTCGAGGTTCGGCCCGGTCATCGCCCCCACCCTCGCGACCGCGGTCACGAGGAACCCGGCGGCTCCCGACGCCACGAGCCAGCCCAGCGTCTCGGTGAGTGGAAGGTCCCCCTCGAGGCGACCCCTGGGCCGGATGCGTCCGGCGTCGACCTCGATGCCCACGATCGCGCTTGATCCGAGCGCCTCGATCGCTGCCCGCGCCTCGTCCTCGTCCAAGAGCACTCCCGAGCCGAGCACGACGCGGTTCGCCCCCGCCGAAAGCGCCCGCTGGGCCTCCGCCCGCGAGGCGATCCCGCCCGAGGCCTGCACCTGAAGACCCATCGCGGCCACGGCACCGACCACGGCGAGGTTCTCGAACGTTCCTCCGAACGCCAGGTCCAGGTCGACGACGTGGACCCGGCGGGCCCCGGCCTGGGCGTACGCGCGCGCCGCGGCGAGGGGGTCGCCCCCGAACGCTCCGAGCGGACGCGGCCCCTCGGGGGTATGCAGTGCCAACCGGCCCCCGGCCACGTCGATCGCGGGGAGGATCTCGAAGGCCATGGACGGCACCTTACCGATACGCCGCCGGCCCGGACCCCGCCCCCGGTCCGGATGCGCGCCGTCATACTGGATCGATGGAGCGCCCGGTCTTCGCCCGGCACGCCGTGCTGTTCCCCGGAGAGCGCATGGCGATGCGTGTCTTCGAAGAGCGCTACCTGGAGATGATGGAGGAAGTGCTCCCTGAGGGGACCTTCGTGGTCGTGGCGATCAGGGAGGGCCGTGAGGTCGGGGGCGAGTACGAGCCCTACCGCGTCGGCGTGACCGTGGCGGTCGAGGACTACTCCTTCGACGTCGAGGACAGCACCTACCGCCTCCGGCTCGTCGGCCGCAAGCGGGTGGCGATGATCGAACGTTCGCAGGCGGTACCGTTCCCCCGCTGGGAGGTTGCCCCGTACCCCGACGAAAGGGGCGCCGGCACCGACGATGTCGAGGCCGCCGCGCGGGCCCTCGCCCGTTACCTGGACGCCGTCGGTGACGGCGCCCTCGAGCGTGCATCGCTCCCGCGCGATCCCGTCGCCGCGAGCTATGTGATCGCCGCCGCCGTTCCCGGGTTGTTGCCGGCGCGCCAGGCGTTGCTCGAGGCCCCGGGCGCCGGTGAACGGCTGGAGCGCTCGCGGGCAACCCTCGTGCGCGAGACCGGCCTGGTGCGCGCTCTGGGCGCCAACGTGGGCGGTCCGACCCTCGACGTGAATCCGAACTGACTCAGACCAGCTCGGGCTGGGCGTCATGCTCGAGTCGCGCGGAGCCGTTGCCCAGGAGCGCCCGGAGCTCGTTCAGCAGGCTGCCGGCAGGCTCGACACGGTACGAACCGACCTCGAGGGGCGTGATCCCGGCCGACGAGAGGAACCGCACCCGCACGGGAGACCCTCCCGGATGCGCCTCGAACACCTCTTTCAGCTTGGCGAGGACGGCGGGCGTGCAGGCTACGGCTTGCAGGTCGACCACCAGGTTCCGGGGACCGAGCGACGGCGTCCTGCCGGGACCGAGATCGGGCTCGCGGACCTCGTTCGCGCGGATCTGGAGCTCGCGCCCACGCAGGTCGATCCGTCCCTTCACGAGCACGATCCGATCGGTCTCGATCAGACCGGGCACGGCCTCGTAGACGGATGGGAATGCCACGACATCGGTGCCGCCGGCGAGCCCCTCCAGCCGGAACTGCGCGTACGGCTCGCCGCGCTTCGTGTACTTGCGGGCGACGTTGCCGATGATCCCCGCCACCGTCACGAGGTCACCGTCACCCAGCTCGTCGAGATCGCCCATCTCGTGAGTGGCCTGGGCCGCCAGCGTCTCGCGAACCTCGAGTAGCGGGTGATCGGTCACGAACTGCCCGAGCATCTCCTTCTCGAGTCGCAGGAGCTCCCGCTTGTCGAACTCATCGCCGTGCAGCACCGACTCGTCGACCTGACCGGCCGTGTCGCCGTCGTCTCCGCCGCCAAAGAGCGAGAACTGCCCCGCCGCCTCGGCCTTACGCTCGGCGAGGATCGGCGCGGACACTCGGTCTTGCTGCTCGAGGAGGGCGCGCCGGGTGTACCCGAGCGAGTCGAACGCCCCCGCCTGGATCAGCGACTCGAGCACCCGCTTCGTGAGCACGCTCGGCTCGACCTTTCGGCAGAAGTCCGAGTACGACGTGAAGTCTCCCTTGGTGCGACGCGCCTCGATGACCTGCTGCACGGCGCCCTCGCCCACGTTACGGACCGCCGCGAGGCCGTAGCGGATCGACGGCGTGTCGCCGGGGGTCGGGGCGAAGTCCAGCTCGGAGTCGTTCACGTCGGGCGGCAGGACCTCGATCCCCATGCCCCGGCACGCGTAGAGGTAGAAGGGCTTCGCATCCTTGTCGTCTTTGACGGAGGTGAGCACCGCCGACATGTACTCGACCTGGTGGTGCGCCATGAGATAAGCGGTCTGGTAGGCGACGAGGCCGTACGCGCACGCGTGCGACGCGTTGAAGCCATAATCGGCGAACGGCACGATCATCTCGAACAGGTCGGCCGCGAGCTTGCGCTCGTAGCCCTTCTCGACCGCCCCCGCGATGAACTTCTCCTTGAAAGGCATCAACACGGAGAGCTGCTTCTTGCCCATCGCCTTGCGCAGCGTGTCGGCCTCTCCCATCGAGAACCCGGCGAGCGCGACGGCCACCTGCATGACCTGCTCCTGATAGATCATCACGCCGTACGTGTCCTTGAGGATCGGCTCCAGGTCGTTGTGGGGGTAGGTGACCTTGCGACGCCCATGCTTGCGTTCGGCGTACTCGGTATGGAGCCCGCTGTTCAGCGGCCCCGGCCGGTAGAGCGCCACGAGCGCCATCAGGTCTTCGAACCGGTCGGGTGCGAGCAGCTTGATGAGGCTCCGCATCCCTGCCGACTCCATCTGGAACACCCCGGTGGTCTCGGCCCGCTGGAGCATCGCGTAGGTGTCGTGGTCGTCGAGCGCCACGTGGTCGATGTCGAGCTCGATGCCGCGGCTCCGCAGATGGCGCAGCGAGTCCTCGATCACCGAAAGGTTCCGCAGCCCCAGGAAGTCCATCTTGAGCAAGCCGAGCGCCTCGACACCGGTCATGTCGAACTGCGTCACGACCTTCTTCGAGTCGTCGCGCGAGTCCTTCGAGAGCTTCAGCGGCAGGTAGTTCACGAGCGGCGCGTCGCCGATCACGACGCCGGCAGCGTGAACCGAGTCTTCGCGGCGAAGGCCCTCGAGCGCGCGGGCGGTCTCGACGATCTCCTTGGCCTCAGGCTCCTTCTCGTAGGCCGCAGCCAGGTCGGGCGAGAGCTTCAACGCGTCCTCGATCGGGTAGTCGCGCCCCATCATCGCGGCGGGGTACATCTTGCACAACCGATCTCCGACGACCGGCGGGAACCCGAGCACGCGCGCCGCGTCGCGGATCCCCTGCTTCCCTTTGATCGTCTGGAAGGTGACGATCTGCGCCACGTGGTCGGCGCCGTACTTCTCGGTCGCGTACCGGATCACCTCGTCGCGGCGTCGCTCGTCGAAGTCCATGTCGATGTCGGGCATCTGAACCCGATCGGGGTTCAGGAACCGCTCGAACAGGAGTCCGTAGCGCAGTGGATCGAGGTCGGTGATGCGCAGGCAGTAGGAGACGACCGAGCCCGCCGCCGAGCCGCGTCCGGGGCCGACGCGGATCCCCTGGTCGCGGGCGTGGCGGATCAGATCCCACACGATGAGGAAGTAGCCGCCGAACCCCATCGAGGTGATGACCCCGAGCTCGTGGTCGATCCGGTCGCGGATCTGGGTCGTGATCTCGCCGTAGCGCATCGCGGCTCCGTCCTCGACGAGCTGGCGGAGGTAGATGTCGCGGTCGAGGCCGCCTGGGGTTTCGAAACGCGGAAGGTGGTACCGCTGATCGGCAGGCGCGCGATCCCCGTAGACCAGATCGAGTTCCACCCGCTCGGCGATCCGAAGGGTGAGGTCGCAGGCATCGGGACGTTCCCGGAAGATGTGCCGCATCTCGTCGGCGCTCTTCAGGTAGAACTCCTCGGAGTCGAACTTCAGCCGCTTGGGGTCGGACTGCAGCTTCTTCTGCTGGATGCACAGCAGCACGTCGTGCGGCTTCGCGTCTTCCTTCAGCGTGTAATGGAGGTCGTTCGTGGCCACGACGGGGATGCCCATCTCGTCGCCCAACTCGAACTGGCGCCGCAAGATCGCGTGCTGGTCGGCCAAGCCGTGGTCCTGCACCTCGATGAAGTAGCCCTGGGGACCGAAGATGTCGCGGTATTCGCCCGCCACACGGCGCGCGCGGTCGTCCTGTCCCGCCAGGAGCGCCACGCCGATCTCGGACGACAGGCAACCCGAGAGACAGATCACACCCTCGGCGTGCTCGGCCATGAGCTGCTTGTCCATCCGTGGTCGGTGGTAGAAGCCCTCGAGGTGCGCGGCGCTGACGAGCTTGAGGAGGTTGCGGTAGCCGGTCTCGTTCTCGGCCAGCAGGGTCAGGTGGTAGTACTTCTCCTCACGCTCACCCGGGTTCCGGTCGAACCGCGAGCCGGGGGCCACGTAGGCCTCGACCCCCAGGATGGGCTTCACGCCGGCCTCGCGCCCCGCCTCGAAGAACCGCAGCGCGCCGAACATCGAGCCATGGTCGGTGACCGCGACCGCCGGCATCCCCATGCGCCCCGCCTCGGAGAAGATCGTGGGCGCGCCGGGGTTGGACTTGGGCGCCTCGATCCGCGCCGCGCCGTCGAGCAGCGAGTACTCGGAATGCACGTGGAGATGGACGAAATCTTGATCGGTCATCGGCGCTGCTCGTGCCCCCTTCGAGGGAGGTTATCCCCAGCCGCCTCGATGCTGTTGATAACTACATCGCTGTGATTCCGGGCGGGACCAGAACGTACGCCCGCCCCATGGGAGCGTCAAGGGCGCAGGTCGCGGTGCTCGCGCGCCCGCCTCAACGCCTCCTCAAGGTCGTCGGGGAGGGCCTCCTCGAGCTCGATCCGCTCATCCGCCAAAGGGTGGTCGAAGGCGAGCTTCCACGAATGGAGGAAGGGCCGGGTAAGCCCGAGGGCCGTGGCGTCGGACCCCCCGCCGCCGTACGCCCTGTCCCCCAGGATCGGATGCCCGATCGCCCGAAGGTGTACCCGGATCTGGTGGGTCCGCCCCGTGCGCGGCACCGCCTCCAGGAGCGCCGCCCCACCCAGCCGTTCCCGTACCTCGAACGACGTCTCGGCCGAGCGGCCGTCCGTGTGGTCCACGACCACCTTGTCGAGCCGTCGCCCCAGGGGCGCGTCCACCGCGAAGGCCTGGTGGGCGGGATCGCCCCGGACGAGGGCGAGGTACCGGCGTTCGACCGCGTGGATCTTCAACATCGCCCCGAGCGCATCGTGCGCCTCGTCGGTGCACGCGATCACCATGAGCCCGCTCGTACCCGCGTCGAGCCGGTGGACGATCCCCGGACGCATCGGACCACCCCGCGTCGACAAGGGCACCCCCAACCCCATCAGGCGGTTCACGAGGGTGCCGGCGCGTCGGTTCGCGGTGGGATGCGTGACGAGGCCGGCCGGCTTTGCGATCACGAGCAGGTGATCGTCGGCGTAGCGCACCGGCATGACCCCCTCGGTCTCTGCCAGGATCGGCTCGCGGTCGGCCGGGTCGAACTCGATGCGCTCCCCTCCCTCGAGCTTGAAGGACTTGGGGCGGACCTCTCCGTCGACCGTCAGGCCGCCGGACAGGATCGCGCGCTGCACGTCGGCCCTCGGGACCCCGGTCAAGCGGGCGACGACGGCATCCAAGCGCCCGGGCTCTCCGATCAGCGGCTCAACCGTCATGGACAGGCTCCTTGGCCCCGCCTCCCGCTCGCACGGAGGACCACGCCAACAGCAGCGCCCCCACCACGATGGCGGCGTCGGCGAGGTTGAACACCGGCCAGAGATGGAGATCGACGAAATCGACCACCCGCCCGGAGAGACCCGGGCCCCGGATGGCCCGGTCCGCCAGGTTGCCGAGCGCGCCGCCCAGGACCAACCCCAGCGCCACGGCGACGGCTCGGTCCCGGTGACGGAAGGCGGTCGCCGCGATCGCGGCGGAGACCGCGATCGAGGCACCCGCGAAGACCCAGGGCGCGCTCTGCCCCAGGCTGAAGGCGCCACCGGAGTTCGACGTGAAGCGAAGGCTCAGCACCCCGGGGACCAGGTCGATGGGGGCGTCGGCGAGCGAGCGTTCGGCCCAGAGCTTGGTCACACGGTCGAACAGGAAGACGACTGAGGCGGAACCGAAGAGGATGGCCGCGCCACGCAGGTGGACGCGGTCCACGGGCTACCGGCGCGACTGCGCCTGGGCGTCTTTGATGCAGAGATCGACATAGGGAAGCGCCTTGACGCGCGCCTTCTCGATCGCCTTGCCACAGCGGTCACAGACCCCGTAGGTGCCGCCCTCGATCCTCGCCAGCGCGCGTTCGATCTTCTGCAGGAGGTCCCGGACGTTGTTCTCGATCGACAGATCCTTCTCACGTTCGAACGTCGCGGTGCCCGCGTCGGCCGACTCGTCGTCGAGTCCCACATCGCCGACCATCTCGGACTGCGTGGTCGCGAACGTGTCTTCCTCGATCGTGGTTAGCTGGGCCTGCAGCTCCACCTCTTCCTCCTGCAGGCGAGTGCGGAGATCGTCGAGTTCCTTCTTCGTTAACTTGGTCGTGGGCATGGTCGGCGAAGGGTAGCAGATGGGCACATCGGGAGCCTGTCGTCGCAGGTCAGAGGGACCGTAGGCGCCTTTGGAGCGCTTCCGGGGCAAGGCCGCACACCACGCACGGTGATGCCCGCCTCCATCGGGTGTAGCATCCCCGGACAGCGACGACGGGAACACGATCGCGAGGGCCGTGGAGCCAGAGCGAGCCGGGGGCGGTGTGAGCCCGGCGCCGAGCCCCCCGCGACCATCCTCCCCGAGCCGCTGCCCGAACCGGTCGCGGACGCTCGCGAACCGCAGTAGGCGCAGCCGGGACCCGCCCGTGACCGCGGGAGGCCGTGACGGCGGCCAGTGAGCGGCCGGGGTTGATGAGACCCTGGCAAGCTGGGTGGTACCGCGGGGCCCACGCCTCGTCCCGGCACCGATGGGGCGAGGCGTTTCGCATGCGCGGAACAGGCGAGGGAGGGACCGAGAATGACGGCGTTCGAGCCGGTGGATCCGAAGGTGAGCTTCCCGGAGCTCGAGCGCGGCATCATGCGCTTCTGGAAGGAGGCTGACGTCTTCCAGCGTTCGCTCGACCAGCGCCGCGACGCCCCCTTGTGGGTCTTCTACGAAGGGCCTCCGACGGCGAACGGCAAGCCGGGCGTCCACCACGTGGAGCCGCGGACGTTCAAGGACGTCTATCCCCGGTACAAGACGATGACCGGCCATCTCGTGCCCCGCAAGGGTGGCTGGGATTGCCACGGTCTGCCGGTCGAGCTCGAGGTCGAAAAGGAGATCGGCACGACCGGCAAACGCGACATCGAGGCGTTCGGGATCGCCGCGTTCAACGACCGGTGCCGAGAGTCGGTGAAGCGTTACGTGGGCGAGTTCGAGCGCCTTACCGAGCGGATCGGCTACTGGGTCGACCTCGACGACGCGTACTGGACGATGAACACGGAGTACATCGAGTCGGTCTGGTGGTCGTTGAAGTCGCTCTTCGAGCGGGGCCTGTTGGCGGAAGCCGACAAGGTGACCGCCTATTGCCCGCGATGCGGCACCGCCTTGAGCGACGCCGAGGTCGCGCTCGGCTATCGCACGGTCGAGGACCCAAGCGTGTTCCTGCGGCTGCCGATCATCGAGGCGGGCGACCCGACGCTGATCGGCGCCGCCCTGCTGGTGTGGACGACCACCCCATGGACGCTGCCGTCGAACACCGGCGCGGCGGTCGACGTCGGCGCGAGCTACGCGGTGCGTGAACGCGACGGGGAGCGGTTGATCGTGGCCGAGCCTCTGGCGGACCGTGTGCTCGGCGACGACTGGCTGCCCTTTGGCTCCGTGCCCGGCGCGTCGCTCATCGGCATCCACTACGAGCCCCCGTACCCGAACGTCGAGGGAGCGCATCGCGTCGTGGGAGGCGACTTCGTTTCGATGGACGACGGCACGGGCATCGTCCACCTGGCGCCGGCGTTCGGCCCCGAGGACCTGGCCATCGGGCGGGCGCAGGGGTGGCCGGTCCACAAGCCCGTGGGCGACGACGGGCGCTTCACCGATCTCGCGCCGGAGTTCGTGCGCGGGCTGTTCGTGAAGGACGCCGATCCCAAGATCGTCGAAGACCTCCGCACCCGCGGCGTGCTGCTGCGCTCGGAGAGCTACGAGCACAGCTACCCGTTCTGCTGGCGATGCTCGACGCCCCTCCTCTATTACGCACGGACCTCGTGGTACGTGCGCACCACCGAAGTGAAGGACCGCCTGCTCGAGGTGAACGACGCGGTCGGCTGGTACCCCGAGCACATCAAGGAGGGCCGGTACGGCAACTGGCTCGAGAACAATGTCGACTGGGCCTTGTCACGCGAGCGCTACTGGGGCACGCCGCTGCCGATCTGGCGCTGCGGGAATGGCCACCTCACGGCGGTGGGCTCCCTTCGAGAGCTCGGCGAGCGCGCCGGGCGCGACGTCGCCAACGTCGACCCGCATCGACCTGCGATCGACGAGGTGTCCTTCCCATGCCCCGGATGCGGGGACGAGAGCCGGCGTGTCCCTGAAGTGATCGACACGTGGTACGACTCCGGCGCGATGCCGTTCGCCCAATGGGGCTACCACCCGGACCTCGGGCGAGGTATCGATGAATTCGCACGCCACTTCCCCGCCGACTTCATCTCCGAGGCGATCGACCAGACACGCGGGTGGTTCTACACGCTGATGGCCGAAGGCGTCCTGCACTTCGACTCGACGGCGTATCGCAACGTCGTCTGTCTCGGGCACATCATGGCCGCCGACGGACGCAAGATGTCGAAGTCGCTGGGGAACATGTTCGACCCCTGGGAGGCGCTGGACCGTCAGGGCGCCGACGCGCTCCGTTGGTTCATGGTCACGAGCGGCTCGCCCTGGGCGTCACGGCGGATCGGCCACGAGGCCCTCGACGAGGTGGTGCGCCAGTTCCTGCTGACCTTGTGGAACGTCTACGTCTTCTTCGTGACGTACGCGAACGCCGAGGAGTTCGACACCGGCCTCCCGGGGCCCGAGCCGGCCGAGCGTCCATCGCTGGATCGATGGATCCTTTCGCAGCTCCACGCGACGATCGCGGCGGCGCGCGTGGGTCTCGACGGCTACGACGCGACCGGGGCCGGGCGGGCGATCCAGGCGTTCGTGGGCGACCTCTCCAACTGGTACGTGCGGCGGTCGCGCCGGCGCTTCTGGAACCCGGCCGGCGCGCACGATACCGACACCGGCTCCGCGTTCCGCACGCTGTACGAGTGTCTGGTCGCGGTCGCGACCCTGCTCGCACCCTTCACGCCGTTCGTGGCCGAAACGCTCTGGCGGAACCTCGCGGCGGGCAGGTCGGGCGCGCCGGACTCCGTCCACCTCGCCGACTATCCGGAGCCCGATCCCGCGCTCCGCGCCCCCGCGCTGGACGAGGCCATGGCCGCGGCGCGCTCGATCGTGGGGCTCGGCCGCACGATCCGCGTCGAGACCAAGACGAAGGTGCGCCAGCCGCTGTCCGAGGCCGTCGTCCACTACGCGGGCGATCAGACGGCGCTCGCCGCGCTCCTCGATCTGGTCGCCGACGAGCTGAACGTGAAGGAGGTGCTGTTCGCGGAGTCCGCAGAGGAATTCGGACGGTGGCATGCGAAGCCGAACTTCAAGGTGCTCGGCCCCCGTCTCGGACCCCGCGTGAAGGAGGTCGCCCGCATCCTCGGCCGTGACGACGGCATGATCGCCGGTGCGCTCGCGCGTGGCGAGGCGGCGACTGTCACCCTCGACGGCGAGGCGCTCACGCTCGCCCCCGGGGACGTCGACCTCTCGCAGGAGGTCAAGGCGGGATGGGGCGTCGCGAGCGAGGGCGGCCTGACGGTGGCTCTCGACCTCGAACTGAGCGACGACCTGCGTCACGAGGGCATCGCTCGCGAGCTCGTCCGACTCGTCCAGGATGCGCGCAAGGCCGCGGGACTCGAGGTCGGCGATCGGATCCAGCTCGGGATCCAGTCGGGGCCTGCGATCGCTGAGGCGATGGCGAGGCACCGCGACTACATCGTCGGCGAGACGCTCGCCGTCGACCTGCTCACCGGCGAGGTCGAGGGATCCAGGCACGACGCCTCGATCGATGGGGACCCGGTGTCGGTCAGCCTCAGGAAGGCGGGGTACGCGTCGCCTTCCCCTGCTTGAGCGCACCGACCACAACGGAAACCGCCGCGCCGAACAGCCCCACCACCGCCGCGAACATCGCGGACGCGTTGGCGGGTCCGAGAACCACCACGCAGAGCGCGATCGCCCCGAGCACCAGCGACGCGTAGGCGACGCCGAACCAGCGGGCGGCGTCGCGCTCGAATCGCGGTTCGGCGATCAGTCCTCGCCCCAGAACAGCTCGCGAAGCGAGCGATCGCCCTCGATTGGCTCATCGCCCTCGGAGCGCCCGATCGAAGCGGGCTCGGGCTCCTCGAGCCTGAGCGGCTCCTCGGTGCCGGGCGCAGCCGGCTCGGGGGGCGCGGCCGCGGCCGGTTCGGTCGGTGACGGCACCGACGTGGCCGGCGGAGCGCTCGCGATCGGCGACGAGGGGGCGGGGTCGGACGCGACCTGGCCTCGGGCGGGCGGAGCGTCCGACGGCACGGCCGCTACCGGCGCCTGACGCGCCGCCTTGGCCATGCCCTTGACCGATTCGGCGTGACCCTGGACCAATCCGGCCAGGCCCTGCAGGAACTCGCGCTCCTTGGCCAAGAACGCGTGGACCGCGGCACGCTCGGCCGCTGACCCCGCGCCCGCGGCGGCGCCCGCGGTCACCGCTTCGGCCCTGGCGCTGTCCATGATCCGGCCGGCCTCGTCGCGCGCGCGTTTGATGATCTCGTCGGCCTGCCGGTTCGTATCGTCGAGATCAGCCGTGCCGATGCCAGGTCCGCCCGGCCCGCCTGCACGCAGACGCTCGTTCTCGGCGATCACGGCCGACATCGCGTCGGTGATCTGGTCGAGGAACTCGTCCACGTCGCGCATCTTGTAGCCGCGCGTCGACACACGGAACTCCTTTTGCTGGATATCGAGCGGCGTCAGCATCTTGGACGCCGCCGAGGGCGCAGGGGCCGGCGCCGAGAACTCCGCCGCTCCGTCACGCTGGGTCTGGTTCCTTTTCATGGTTCCCTCCCGATCAGCAGAGCGCGCTCCGCAGCACGAAGATGATGATGAACGCCACCAGCACCGAAAGATCCACCATCCCCGCCGGTGGCACGATACGCCGAAGGAGCCGGAGCGGGGGCTCGGTGACGTCCAGCAAGAGCTCGAACGCCGAGCGCAGCGGCCCGGTCGCGGGCGGGCGGACACCTGCGAGTTCCAGCCAGCTGAGCACGACTCGGATCAGCAGCAGGACCGAAAAAACGGTCAGTACGAGACAGGCCAGGTTCGTGATGGGGTTCGACGCGGCGATCATCGCGGCAGAGGCTAACAGCCCTGACCACTCGCACCGAACCTCCCGCGCGCCGAGGTCGTGGCGGTCCCCGGTCAGAACTGGTTGTAGAAGGCGCCCCCGGCGATCCGCTCACGGTCCTCAGCGGACACCTCGACGTCGGCGGGCGTGAGCAGGTAAACGCGGTTGGCCACCAGCTCGATCTTGCCATCGAGCCCGTAGACGAGCCCGCTCGCGAAGTCGACGAGCCGGCGGGCGATCGAATCCTCGGTCGACTGCAGGTTCATGATGACCGCGGTGCCTTCCTTGAACCGGTCGGCCACCTCCCGCGCCTCATTGAAGCGCTTGGGCTCGGACTTGTAGATCGCGCCGGTCGGCCCGCTCGCGGCCCGAGGTGATGACATCGTTCGCACTACACCGCCTGCGTCGGCAGCGACTTCCCGAACGGCTTGTGGGCGCATG
This sequence comes from Actinomycetota bacterium, assembly GCA_039933515.1. Classification (GTDB taxonomy): domain Bacteria; phylum Actinomycetota; class UBA4738; order UBA4738; family HRBIN12; genus JAOUEA01. The sequence continues at coordinate 24,342 of JBDTNY010000098.1, read as the reverse complement.
CGGCGCACCGGGGCCGGCTCGGCCTCGGGCATCTCCTCGACGAACTCCTCATCGTCTTCGACGAGTCCCAGGTAGTTCAGGGTCTTCTTCCACACGCTGGCCATCACTTCCTCCCTGCCTCACGCTGTTCTCGGCCCGAACAACGCGGTCCCGATGCGGACCATCGTAGCGCCTTCCTCGACGGCGACGGCGTAATCCAACGACATCCCCATGGACAATTCCACTACCTCGGGATGGGTGCGGGCAAGCTCGTCCCTGAGATCTCGGAGCCGGACGAACCACGGGCGGGCGTCTTCGGCTCGCTTCGGGATCGGGGGAAGGGTCATCAACCCCCGCAGCCGCAGACCCTCGAGCGCCGCCACCCGATCCGCGAACCTGCCGACCGCCTCAGGCCGGACACCGCTCCGTTCACCGGTGAGATCAACCTCGATCAGCGCGTCCACGACACGACCGGCATCGGCCGCGCGACGCGCGAGACGCTCGGTCGCCGCGTCCCCCGCCAGCGTCTCGACGACATCGGCGAGGGACGCCAGGTGGTGGGCGCTGCTCGCCTGCAGGGTGCCGATGAAATGCCAACGGACGCCGAAGACATCGTCGTGCATCGCCCTGAGCTCGTTGACGTAGTTGTGCCCGACCGCGGTGACGCCCGCGTCGACCACCTCGCGCACGAGGCCGGAGGGCACGGTCTTCGCGGCTGCGACGACGGTGATGTCCGAGGGGTCGCGGCCGCTGCGCACGCAGGCGGTCGCCACCGTCTCGCGGATCGTGGAGAGGTTGGCGAGCACGTCGTCTCGGCTGCCGGGCACGGCGAGAGCGTAACGGGCTCACGACACGCGAAGGGGCGGGGAGCTCGGACAAGAGGCGGGGGAAGGTCGCCTCTTCGCCCGATCTTCCCGCCCCCGTGTCGCGTGTGCGCAGGGCCGCGCAGGATCGGTGGATCGTTCGGTCAGTTCTTTAGGAAGTCCGGGATGTCGAGGTCCTCCTCGGCGTCGAAGGAGACCCTGCGGGGCTCCGACTCACCACTGGTGAAGATGTCGTCGTCGAGGTCTTCGACCAGGATCGAGGGAAGCGGTTCGCGCTCCCCTTCGGTCCGTACCGGCTCCTCGAGGAGCCGGGACAACCGTGACTCGAACTGGTTCGCGCTCTGGGCCGACGGCGTCACCTTGTCGAAGCCCGCGGCAACGACCGTGACCCGGACCTCCTCGCCGAGCGCGTCGTCGACGACGGCGCCGAAGATGATGTTCGCGTCGGGATGCGCGACCCGAGTGATCGCGTCGGCAGCTTGGTTGACCTCGTGCAGCGTCAGGTCGGTGGGGCCGGCGATCGAAAGCAACACACCCTTGGCACCGTCGATCGAGGACTCGAGGAGCGGAGAGCTGATCGCAGCCTTCGCCGCCTCGGAGGCCCGATCGGCACCCGAGCCGTGGCCGATCCCCATGAGCGCGGAGCCTGCGCCCGACATGACCGACTTCACGTCGGCGAAGTCCAGGTTGATCAGGCCGGGCGTGGTGATCAGCGACGTGATGCCGTCTACACCCTGGAACAGGACCTGGTCAGCCATCCGGAACGCATCGACCATCGGCATGCTCGGGTCGGCGACCTGGAGCAACCGATCGTTGGGCACCACGATCAGGGTGTCGACCGCCTTCTTCAGCTCGGTGATCCCGAGGTCGGCCTGGGTCGCGCGCTTGCGCCCCTCGAAGCCGAAGGGCCTCGTGACGACGCCGATCGTCAGGGCGCCGAGGTTGCGGGCGATCTCGGCCACGATCGGCGCGCCACCGGTGCCGGTGCCGCCGCCCTCGCCAGCGGTGATGAACACCATGTCGGCGCCCTTCAAGATCTCCTCGATCTCGTCACCGTGCTCGGAGGCCGCCTGCCGCCCCACCTCGGGATCGGATCCGGCGCCCAGCCCGCGCGTGGTCTCGCGGCCGATGTCCATCTTCACCTCGGCGTCGGACATGAGGAGGGTCTGCGCGTCGGTGTTCACTGCGATGAACTCGACGCCCCGGAGACCTGCCTCGATCATCCGGTTCACCGCGTTCACGCCGCCGCCGCCGATGCCGATAACCTTGATCACGGCGAGATAGTTCTGGGGAGCATCCATGTCTCGTTTGACCTCCGACCGTCGGGCCCCGGCCCGATCTATCTGGGGAAACGCCCTGCCTGTCATCGTGCCTGAACTCCACACGTTCGTGTGCAAACCCTCACTGTCAAGTAGATTGTTATTGTTATATCTACCTAACGTAGAGAGAGGCAAACCTACTAGGAAAGCGCAGGTGCGTCAAGCGCCCCTCCTCACCCCGGGCCATCGCGAAATGACAGTTCCCGGGGCGTCCTCAGATCTTCGGGGTCACCGTCGTTCCCGTGGCACGGGCGGCCGTAGGCGCACCCGGGGTCCGCACGTCGATCGTCGCCAGCCGAACCTGGCTCCGCTCGGCCCACAGAAGCACGGCGCGGAGCGCCTGGCCCTTGGCGTCGAGCGCGGTCGCGTCTCCGTATGACACGACCACACCTCCTCGAAGGGCGAGCCGGACCGATCCGTCGCTCGCCACCTCGACTGCCTCGACGGCGCCCGCGATCGAGCGGGGGATGGAGGCGGCCACCATCGAACCGAGCGTTCGCTGCGTCTCGCTCGGTGGGGTCGCCGCCTCGGCGAGACGCACGAGCGGGAACCCGACGGGACCGCCGGCCACGGCGAGGACCGTGCCGTCGCCCGCCACGAGCGACAGGGTGCCGGAGGCGTCGGTCACGACAACTGCGGCAGGGGTGCGCTCACGTAGGACGATCAGGACCCCCGACGGGAGATCCTTCGTCACCTCGGCGTCGGCCACCCATGCGTTGCGCTCGAGCCTGCGGATCGCCTTGGCCGTGTCGAGCCGGAAGACGTTCACTCCGGGCTGGATCTTCGCGATCACCCTGACGCGATCCACGCTGAGGTGGTCGGTGCCTTCCACCCTGATCTCGCGAGCAGCGAACAAGGCCGTAAAGGTCGACGCGTACGCAACGACCGCGAGGGCCACGCACACCAACGAGGCGATCACCCAGGTCTTCAGGCGTCCCCTGGCCGGAGGGAGGGCCGGCGAAACGCCGTCCGCCATCGTCTTCAGGGTCGGATGAGCCTCTCCCTCACCCTCGGGCAGTGGGGGCCTCAAGCTCGCGCCATCGAGCTCCTTACTTGGATCGAGGGTGCCGGGCTCCTCTTCAACCTCCACTACAGGCTCGGCCTCGGCCGCCCGCTGGGTGGTGCCGGGATCATCGATCATCGAACGCTCCCACCAGGTGCACCTCGGGCTCGAGCCGCATCCCTGCGTCAGTGAGCACCGCGTCTTGGATCTCACGGATCAGGGACCACACATCGGCCGCGCGCGCGCCCGGGTCGGCGACGATGAAGTTCGCGTGCTTTTCGGAGACGTGCGCCCCTCCGGCACGACGCCCTTTCAGGCCGGCGGACTCGATCAGGCGCGCGGCATGGTCGCCCGGTGGGTTCTTGAACACACTGCCGCAGTTGGGCTCCGCCAGCGGCTGGGTGCGCCTCCGCCAATCCCGTGCCTCGTCCATCTCCTCGCGGATCGTGGTGACATCGCCCGGCTCCAGCGTCACCGTCACGCCGGTCACGACCGCATCCCGCGGGAGCGCGGAGCGGCGATAGCCGAAACCCGCATCCTCCCCGGAGATCGACTCCGAGCGCCCCTGCGTCAGGTGCACGACCTCCACGTTCGTGACGACGTCGCCCATCGACCGAGCGTGCGCGCCCGCGTTCATCCGCACCGCACCGCCGACGGTGGCCGGGATCGCGACCCCGAACGCCAACCCGGCAAGTCTGTGCCGCAGCGCCACGCCCGAGAGCGCCGGAAGCGGCATCGCGCCCCCCGCCCGCAGTCGATCACCGTCGCGTGCGGCCCACCGATAGCCGCGCCCCAGCCGTAGCACGAGCCCAGGGAACCCGGTGTCCGACACGAGCAGGTTCGAGCCCTTGCCGAGCACGATGAATGGCAGCCCGCTCTCCTTGAGAGCCCGGCCCGCCGCCAGGAGATCCGCGTCGGATTCGGGCTCGAGGTAGAGCGCGGCCGGGCCGCCGATCCGGAAGGTGGTGAGCGGCGCCATCGAGAACGACCGACGGACCCGGTCGCCACAGGCCGCGCGTACGATCGCCTCGGCGACGTCGATCGCGCCGGTCACTCGCCCGTACCACGGATGCGATCGAGCGCCGCGTCGCCGAGCATCCAGACGTCGCCGCAGCCCATCGTGACGACGAGATCGCCGGGCCGCACCTCGCGGTCCAAGTACTCGAGCACCTCGTGCCGATGGGGCACGTAGAGCACGCGTGTGACCGGCGACGCCTCGCGGACCCCGTCGACGACGAGCTGGCCGGTCACGCCGGGGATCGGCTCCTGCGCGGCGCCATAGACATCGGTCACGAGCACGAGATCGGCCTCGGTAACGCTTGCGCCGAGCTCCCGCCAGAGCGCCTGGACCCGCGAATATCGGTGCGGCTGGACGAGCGCGATGAGCCGGCCGGGCTCGCGCCGGCGTGCGGTAGCAAGGGTGACGGCCATCTCCGTCGGCGTGTGCCCGTAGTCATCGTAGAAGTCGGCGCCACGGGCCCGCCCCCTGAACTCGAACCGTCGGTGCACGCCAGTGAAGGCCGCCAGGGCCTGCGCCGCGGTCGTCGCGTCGACCCCCAAGTCGCTCGCCACCACCACCGCAGCCGCCGCGTTGAGCAAGTTGTGAACCCCGTCGATCCGCAACTCGAGACCGACCGCCCGCCCGTCCAGGAGCCGGAGCGACCCCCGGGCGCCTTCGGGGCCGAGCGCGTCCACGGTGAGCGCGGCGTGGTTCTCCGGTCCCAGGCCGTACGTGGTCGCTGGCGCCGCGCCCGCCGCGAGAACGCGCTCCGCGCCGGCGTCGTCGCCGCACGCGACCACCAGGTCGCAACGTTCGGTGAACGCCACGAACGCCGACTCGATCTCGGCGCGGCCACCCGGATAGAAGTCGACGTGATCGACCTCGACGTTCGTGATCACGCCGATCGATGGGCGCGCGAGCAGGAACGAGCCATCGCTCTCATCCGCCTCGAAGACGAAGAGATCCCCCGCGCCCGACCGCGCACCGCTGCCGCTCTCGTTCAGGTCGCCGCCGATCAGGTAGCTGGGATCGAGGCCGGCCTGCTCGAGAATCACGGCGATCATCGAGGTCGTCGTCGTCTTCCCGTGGGTGCCGGCCACGGCGACGGCGCGGTGGCCGGCCACGAGCGCGGCGAGCGACTGCTGCCGCGCCCACACCGGTATCCCCGCCGCGCGTGCGGCAGCGAGCTCGAGGTTGGCGGCGGCGATCGCGCTGGAGATCACGACGACGCTCGGGGTGCCGATCTTCGTCGCGTCGTGCCCCACCCACACGTCGGCGCCGAGACCGCGCAGCTCGGCCAGTCCTTTCGAGTCCTTCAGGTCCGAGCCGGTGACGTTGATGCCACGCGCCAGGCAGAGCCGCGCGAGGTTCCGCATGCCCGCCCCTCCGACGCCGATCATGTGCACGGACCTCACCCCATCAAGATCCGGCACGGGGAGCGTGGGGATGCTGCCGGCCGGCGGCCTGTACGGGGTCAAGACGCCGCCTCTCGCACGAGCGCGGCCAGCCGAACGTCGGCATCGGGCGTGCTCCATGCCGACGCGCACTCCCCCATCGTTGTCCGCCGTGCAGGATCGTCCATCAGCGTCGCGATGTCCGTGGCGAGGCCGTTGGGAGACAGCTCGGCGTCGGGGCACAGCACAGCAGCGCCGGCCCGCACGAGCTCGCGTGCGTTCGCCGTCTGGTGGTCGTCGGTCGCGTGCGGGTAAGGGATCAAGATCGACGGGATCCCACACAGGCTCAGCTCCGCGATGCTCGTGGCGCCCGCCCGAGCCACCGCCAGGTCCGCCACGGCGTACGCCAGCTCCATCCGGTCCAGGTAGGGAAGCGCCCTGACGCGGAGGGCCATCGGCCGATCCGCCGCGCGCGCGACGACCTCGAGCTTCTCGCGCCCGGTGAGCACGAGGAGCTGCAGATCGTCCCGATCGCCCAAACGCGCGAGCGCGCCCGCGATCGCCTGGTCCAGGTGCAGGGCACCTTGGCTGCCACCGAACACCACGATCGTCGAGCGCCCTGGATCGAGGTCAAGGGTGTCCCACGCAGTCGCTGCGAGCGCGTCCCTCGACGACGGCACGGTGCGCACCTGCGCCCGGACGGGGTTACCGGTGAGCGCCACAACGACCCCCGCGGGGAATCGAGCGGCTGCGTCGGCGAACGACAACCCCACCGATGCGGCGACCCGCCCGAGCAGCCGATTCGCGAGTCCCGGCACGGCGTTCTGCTCGTGGAGCACCACGGGGACCCCCGAGCGGCGAGCGGCGAGCACCGCCGGAACGCTCGCATACCCCCCCATCCCCACGACGACGTGCGCCCCGCGCACGAGCGGGCCACACGCACGTACGGACCCGAGCGCGACGATCGGCGCGCGCGCGCTCGCGAGCGATAGCTCACGCCGCAGCGGCGTGGCGGCCACGCCGTGGAACGCGAAGCCCGCCGCCGGCACGAGAGACGCTTCCTGCCCGGACGACGATCCGATGAACTCGACCTCGGCCCCGTGGTCGGCGACGAGCCGGTCGGCGAGCGCGACGGCGGGGAACACATGCCCGGCGGTCCCCCCGCCCGCGATCACGACCCTCATGTGCGGGCTTTCCGAGCGGTGCTCCCCGATCGGCCACGCCCACTCGCACGCACGCGCGATCCCTTCCCCGACCCGGCGCCGGCACGCGCGATGCTCACGAGCACGCCGATCCCTGTAAGCGTGACGACGAGCGCCGTGCCGCCGAACGAAAGCAACGGGAGCGGCACGCCCGTGATGGGCAGGAGCCCGGTGACCGCGCCCATGTTGATGAAGGTCTGAAGGCCGATCCAGGACGTGATGCCGGCGGCCAGCAATCGCCCGAAGGTGTCGGGCGCCTGCAGCGCGATCCGGATCCCCGCGTACAGGAGCATGCCGAACAACAGCATCACGAGGAACGCGCCCACGAGCCCGAGCTCCTCGCCCACGATCGCGAAGATGAAATCGCTGTGCGCGTTCGGGAGGTAGTCCCACTTCTGCCGGCTCGCGCCGAGACCGACGCCGAACCATCCGCCGGATCCGAGCGCGATAAGGCCCTGTACAAGTTGATAGCCGGTATCCATCCGATCGGCCCACGGATGGAGATAGGCGTCGAGGAACCGCGTGCGCCGGTACTCCTCGCCGAAGATCAGCGCGGCCGCGGCCACCAGGCCGACCCCGCCTGAGATCCCCAGGTACTTCAGACGGACCCCGGCGGCGAACAGCATCAGGAACACGGTCCCGCACAGGATCACGGTGGTGCCGAGGTCGCGTTGCAGCACCACGAGCAGGGCGACCACCGCCACCACCGGGGCGAGCGGGATCGCAAGGTGCCAGGGATCATCGAGCTTGCGCCACTTCCTGGTCAGGATCGTCGCCGAGAAAGCCACCAGCGCGAGCTTGAGGAACTCCGAAGGCTGGAGCGTGACCGGGCCGAGGTCGATCCAGCGCGAAGCGCCGTAGAGCGCGGTGCCCGACGAAGGATGGAGTGCGATCACCATCAGCGGAACGATCGTGATCATCATGGGCGCGGCGAGCTTCTGCCAGACCGTGTGCGGAAGGCGAGCGGCCACGACCATGGCGAGCACGCCTGCGACCGCGTAGAGCGCCTGACGGTTGAAGTACCAGAAGCTCGTGCCGTAGCCCTCCACCGCCGAGATCGACCCAGCCGAGAGCACCATCACGAGTCCGAGCACCGTCAGGAGCGCGGTCGGGATCAACAGGAGCGCGAGGCTCCGCCGCGAAGCTGCCGCAGCGTCACGGCGGGGACGCTCGGGTGAGCGGACGACCCGGAGCGCCGGGCGGGCAGCCACCGCGGGTTTCGCGGGCTTGCCACGCGCCGTCGTGCGAGTGGTCGCCGACGTACGCGTCCGGGTCGCGGACGATGTCTTCGCAGGAGCCCTGCGGGCTCGACCTTGGCTGGGCGCGGCCAACTAGCTCGCCTCCAAGGCTCGCGCGGCCGCCTTGAACCGCTCGCCGCGCTCGCCGTACCCCGAGAACTGATCCCAGCTCGCGCACGCAGGGGCCAGGAGCACGACGCCTGTGGGCAGCGCCATGAACGCGGCCGTCGCAACGGCATCTTCGATCGTGGGCGCGATCTCGATCGGGAGCAGCCCCTCGAACACACGCAATAGCTCTGGGGCCGCCCGCCCGATCGCGACAACGCCTCGCAGGCGGCCGGCGCGCGTGCGCAGCGGCAGCAGGTCCACACCCTTGGCGTCCCCGCCCGCGATCAGGACCGCGTCGTCGACACCATCGATCGCCGCGAGCGCCGCGTGCACGTTGGTGGCCTTCGAGTTGTCGATGAATCGCACACCGCCCATCTCGGCGACCACTTCACCGCGGTGCCGCGGAGGCGTGAACGACGCGAGTCCATTCCGCACGGCCTCGTCCGTGACGCCGAAGGCGATCGACGCGGCCGCTGCGGCGGCGGCATCGGCCCGGTAGCCTGGGCGTGAGGCATCGATCGAGCCGAACCGCATCGCCGGATCGTCGGCGCGGATCAGTTCGTCGCCGTCGTAGCCGAATTCGCCCGGCGCAGGGGGCCCAGTTCGTGTCCACTCGATCGCGCACGGGGCACGGGACGACACGCGGGCGGCCTCCGTGTCGTCGCGGTTGCCCACGTGCACGTCTCCCCTGCCCTGCCGGGCGAAGATCTTCGCCTTGGCCGCCACGTAGGCGGCGAAGGAACCGTGCCAGTCGAGATGGTCCGGGGCCAGGTTCAACAGCACCGACACCTTCGGGTGGAACGATGTCTGCATCTGCAGCTGGAACGACGAGCACTCGACCACCAGCACGTCGTGGACCTCCACGGCCGTCGTCGGGAACGGCCGGCCGATGTTGCCGCACGCGACCGCGTCGAGGCCCCCGGCGCGAAGGCATGCCGCGATCATCCCGGTGGTCGTCGTCTTCCCGTTGGTCCCGGTCACGCCCACGTAGGGCGCGTCGCACAGCCGCGCCCCGAGCTCCATCTCGCCCCAAACCGGCAGGCCTCGCGAACGTGCCCACCCCAGGATCGGCGCGCGCTCGGCCACGCCCGGCCCGGTGACCACGAGTGTGGCGTCCTCGAGGTGACCCGGCTCGTGTCCCCCAGCGCGCAGGTGGACCCCAAGCTCCCGGAGACGGGCCGACGCCTCTCCGAGCATGTCGTCGGTCCGCTCCTCGCTGACGGTCACCCGAGCGCCCTGGGCCACGAGGACCTCCGCGGTCGCCACGCCCGCCACCCCCGCGCCTACGACGACGACGTGCTCGCCTTCGAAGCGGGCGCTCAATCGAGGCCCCCCCGCGCGATGAAGTCGGCGTAGAACAGGCCGAGTCCGATCGCCACGCAGAGCCCCGCGATGATCCAGAACCGGACGATGACCGTGAACTCGGGCCAACCCGCGAGCTCGAAGTGATGGTGGATCGGCGACATCCGGAAGATCCGGCGTCCGAACCCTCGGAACGAGATGACCTGCAAGATCACCGAGAGCGTCTCTATCACGAACAGGCCCCCGAGGATCACCAGGAGGATCGCCGTGTTCGTCGTGATCGCCAGGGCGCCCATCAAGCCGCCGAGCGCGAGCGATCCGGTATCGCCCATGAAGATGCGAGCGGGGGCGGCGTTCCACCATAGGAACCCGGTCGCGGCGCCCATCATGCCGGCGGACACGATCGCGCTGTCCTGCATCGCAGGCCCGTTCACCCCGTAGCAACCGTCGAGGAACGAGACGTCGAGCCCGACGCACGGGTGCCGGAACTGCCAGAACGATATGAAGACGTACGCAGAGAACACGAGGATCGACGACCCCGCCGCGAGCCCGTCGAGACCGTCGGTGAGGTTCACGGCATGCGACGAGGCGTTCAACACGAAGAAGCACCACACGAGGAACATGACCCCCAGCCCGATCCCGGTCTCCCGGATGAACGTGACGGCCGTGGCCGTCCCCGTGTCGCCGGAGTAGTGCGCGACGATGACGCCGAAGAGCACCGAGACGACGCCCGTGCCGAGGAACTTCTGTGACTTCGAGAGCCCGAGCGATCGGCGCCGGCGCACCTTGAGATAGTCATCGAAGAAGCCCACCGTGCCGAACCCCACCGCCGCGAAGATCAGCATCAGGCCCGCCGGCGTCGGGGCGCCCGAGGTGATCCTCGTGGCGAGATAGGACAGCACGAGCCCGAGCAGCATCACGAGGCCACCCATCGTGGGGGTCCCCATCTTCTCGAAGTGGGTGTGCGGCCCGTCCTCACGGATCCGCTGCCCCCAACCCCAGAGCGTGAAGGCCCTGATCGCCACCGGCGTGGCTAGCAACGTGACCGCGAGACCGACCGCCGCCGCGACGAGGACCGAGATCATCGCAGGGCCTCCGCGAGCCGTTCGAGCCCCGCCACGCGGGAAGCCTTGAACAGCACGACGTCGCCCGGCCCCGCGTGGGCGCGGACGTCATCGAGCGCTTCCTCGGGGGTCGCGAAGGCGGCGACGTTCCCGGGCTCCACGCCTTCGCGCAGGCTCGCGGTCGCGATCTGCTCGGCCCAGTCCCCGATGGCGATCACGCGGTCGACGTGGAGACGGGCGGCGAGTTCACCCAGGCGCTCGTGCTCCCGCGCGGCGATCGGGCCGAGCTCGGCCATCGTGCCGAGCACCGCGATCAACCGTGCGCCGCGAGCCATCCACCGGGCGGCCTTGAGCGCGGCCGCCACCGATTCCGGATTGGCGTTATACGCGTCGTTCACCACGCGGACGCCGGCGTCGGTCGTGAACGTCTCCATCCGCCAGTGGGAGACGGAAGCCTCGCTTACCGCCGCGGCGGCGGCATCGAGGTCCACCCCCAACGTGAGGCCCACGGCGAGCGAGGCGAGCGCGTTCGACACCATGTGCTCGCCGGGCACCGACAGCGACACGTGCGCCCGGCTCCCATCCACGAGGACGTCGAAGGACGCCTGGCTCTCGCCGTCGAGCGCCACGTCGATCGCGCGCACGTCGGCAGCGCCCGACAGGCCGAACGTCACGACCCTGCCATCTGCGGTAGCCGCGAACCCGGCAACGACTTGGTCGTCGGCGTTCAGCACGCTCACGCCGTCGGGACCTAGCGCGACGACCGGCTCGGCCGACGCCTCGACGATGGCTTCCCAGGAGCCGAATATCTCCAGGTGCGCGACGCCGACGTTGGTGACCACGACGACGTCGGGCCGCGCGATCTCGCAGAGGAACGTGACGTCGCCCTTGCGACGCGCGCCCAGCTCGGCCACGACGACCTCGGTATCCGAGGGCGCGGTGAGCAGGGTGACGGGCACGCCGACTTCGTTGTTGAACGACTCCGGGCTCGCGTGCGTCCGGAAGCGCGTTGCGAGCACCGCCGCGGTCATGTCCTTCGTCGAGGTCTTGCCGTTCGCACCCGTCACACCCACGACGGTCGCGTCGATCCGCCGGCGCTCGTCGGTGGCGAGCTGGATCAGCGCCTCATGGGTCGAGCGAACCGCCACCACCGGCCCCTCCACGGTCAGGCCGTCTCGGACGAGCGCGCCCGCAGCGCCCATCTCGAAGGCCTCCGGGACGAAGAGGCCGCCATCGGTGCGTTCGCCGGGCAGGGCCACGAAGAGCGATCCCGGGGTGGCCAGACGCGAGTCCGTGCACACCGTTGTGACCACGACGTCCTCGCCGAGGAACAGGCCATCGACCGCACGCGCAACGTCGGACATCGACCGAGGCTTCATCGTTCGCCTCTTCGTCCCGCCAGGGCCTCGAGCGCGATCTCCCGATCGTCGAAGGGCACGGTCCCGCCGGCGACCTCCTGATAGGGCTCATGCCCCTTGCCGGCGATCACGACCACGTCGCCGCGGGTCGCCTCGTCGATCGCGAGACCGATCGCCGTCCGGCGGTCGGTCTCGATCACGTAGGCGCCGCTCCCCCGCTGAGCTCCCGGCTCGATGTCGGCGATGATCGCCGAGGGTTCCTCTGAGCGCGGGTTGTCGCTCGTGATCACCGAGAGGTCGGCGAGCGACGTGGCGGCCGCTCCCATCAGGGGTCGCTTGGCGCGGTCGCGGTCTCCCCCACAACCGAACACGACGATCAGTCGTCCCGACGCCAGCGGGCGCGCCGCCTGCAGCACGGAACGGATGCTATCTGGCGTGTGTGCGTAGTCCACCACCACCAGGAAGTCCTGGCCGGCCTCCACCGGCTCGACCCGGCCCGGCACGCCCGGGAGCGCGGCGATGCCCGCCGCCGCGATCTCGAGGCCGATCCCAAGTACCCGTGCCGCCTCGATGGCTGCGAGGCAGTTCGCGACGTTGAACGACCCTCTGAGTCGGGAGCTGAACGCGACCCCATCGATCGCGAACGTGAGTCCGTCCACAGACGAGACGACGTCGGTCGCTCGCAGGTCAGCGTCGTGTTCGATCCCGTAGGTCGTCGTCGGCACCTCCGGCGCCGTGAGGAGACGGCGACCCCACGGGTCGTCGGCGTTCACCACGGCCGCGCGCGCGAGTGCAGAGGTGAACAGGGCGGCCTTGGCATCGAAGTACTCCTCCATCGACGCATGGAAGTCGAGGTGGTCCTGCGACAGGTTCGTGAACGCCGCCACGTCGAAGCGCACCCCCGCTACCCGGTGTTGGGCGAGCGCGTGTGAGGAGACCTCCATCGTCACGCCGTTCACGCCGGCCTCCCGCATGCGGGCGAGCAGGCGATGGAGGTCGGGCGCCTCCGGCGTGGTGCGGGCGAGCGGTACGGGCTCGCCGTCGACGCGAGCTCCGGTCGTGCCCACGACGCCGGGGCGGACACCCGCGGCACGCCAGATCGATTCCAGGATGTACGTGGTCGTTGTCTTGCCGTTCGTTCCCGTGATCCCGACCATCGTGAGCGCAGCCGCGGGGTGCCCGAACACGACGGCCGCCACCGGGCCCATCGCCTCCCGCACCGAGGGAACGCGCACCTGCGGCAGGGTGACCCCGTCGAGCCACCGTTCGACCAGCAGCGCCGATGCCCCGCCCTGCGCTGCGGCGGCCGCGTACGCGTGGCCATCCTCGAGCGCTCCGGCAACGCAGCAGAAAAGCGAGCCTGGGACGATCTCTCGTGAGTCGAAGACGACGTCGCCGACGGTGGCGTCGCCCCGGCGTTCGGCGCCGGGCACGGCGTCGACGACCGACGCGAGCGGTACAGGGGGAAGCAGGAGCACCGATCGGAGCTTACCCGCGCATCCGCGCGCGACCCGGTAACGATCACGGGAGTTTCTGCGCATGCGGCGGCAGCGCCACAGGCGCCGCCGACGGGATCCCGAGCCGCTGGATCGCGTATCGCGCGATCTGCTGGAACAGTGGGGCGGCCGCCACGCCACCGTAGATCGTGTCGGGCTCGTCGAGCGAGACAGCGATCACGAGACGAGGTCGGCCCGCGGGCAAGAACCCGACGAACGAAGCCATGTACTGCTGGATGTAATGCCCGCTGTCGTCCAGCTTGCGGGAGGTGCCCGTCTTGCCGGCGACCTGATACCCGGGGATGGCGGCTTCGATCCCCGTTCCGTCCTGGACGACGTAGGCCAGCATCCGTGTCAAGAGGTCAGCCGTGTCGCGGCGGACGACCTCGCGGGTCCGCGGGAGCGTTGCCGCCTGGAAGGTCCCGTCGGGGGCGACGGTGCCGCGCACCAGGCGTGGCTCGACCCACGTGCCGCCGTTCGCGATCGTGGCGTAGACCCCCGCCATCTGCATCGGCGTCACCGCGATCCCCTGACCGTACGAGACGGTCGCGCGGATCACCTCGTCCCACGCGCTGGGCATGACCCCGCTCGCCTCACCGGGGAACCCAGTGCCGGTGCTCTTGCCGTAGCCGAACCGTTCCATGTAGTTCGAGAGCTCGGTGCTGCCGACCTGCTCTGCCACCATCGCGGCACCGATGTTGCTGGACTCCGCGATGATGTCGCCGACCGTCATCGTCTCGACGGGGTGCGGATGTGAGTCGAAGATCGTGAACGGGCCGACGTGCATCGAGGCCGGGACCCGGAAACGCTCGTCGAGCCCGACCGCGCCGGTCTCCAACGCGGCTGCCGCCGTGATGATCTTGTTCACCGACCCGGGCTCGAACGCGTCGGTGAGCGCGCGATTCCTCCATCGCTCGGGGTTGGCGTCGCCAGCGTGGTTGGGGTCGAACCACGGGTAGCTCGCCATCGCGTAGACGTCGCCGGATCGCGGATCCATCACGACGACCGTCCCGCCCTTGGCGCCGTTCGCCTTCACGGCCTGTTGCAGCGCCGTCTGAACCTGGAACTGCATCTGCCGGTCGATCGTGGTGACGAGCGTGACGCCCGGGGTCGGTTCGACGCTGGAGTCGAGCGAGCTCGAGATCGGCAGCCCCTCGGCCGAGAACTCCGACGTGCGCGTGCCCGGCGTGCCGGCGAGCGCCGAGTCGTACTGGGACTCGAGGCCCGCCAGACCCGTGTCGTCGACGCCCACGAACCCGAGGACCTGCGGCGCGAGGGCACCCGCCGGGTAGTACCGCTTCGGGACCGGCAGGAACCCGACTCCCGGCAGCCCGAGCGCCTTCAAAGGCTCGGCGATGACATCGTCGACCTGGCGGGCCAGGTAGACGAACGTCCCGTCGGAGCGAAGCGCCCGCTCGATCTCGCGGGGCTTCAGGTCGAGCAACGGGGCGATCGAGGCCGCCTCGGCGATCGGATCCGTCACGTAAGAAGGATCGGCGTAGACGTCGGTAGCTCCAACCGTCACGGCCAGGGGCACGAGGTTGCGGTCCACGATCTCCCCGCGCTCGGCCGGCAGGTCGATCGTGCGCACCCGCTGGCGCATGCCCATCGCCGACAACGACCGCTGGTCGCCGACCTGAAGGAACGCGAGCCTGACCGTGACGGCTCCGAACGCGAGAACCATCGCCGCGAGCATCGCGACGAGGCGGGAGGCCGGAGGACGTTTCATGCGCCGGACCCGACGCCGGCCACCCGCAGGATCACGACGTCCTCGGGCTTCACCATGTGTCGCTCGGTCGCCCACGCGGCGATCTCGGCCGGCGCCGATCTGGTCGCGACCTCGATGCTGAGGGACTCCCGCTCCGCGCGCAGATCCACGAGGGCCTGCTGCGCACCCTCGAGGCGATAGGTCGTGTTAACCACCATCGCGTTCAGCGCCACGATCGCGACCACGATCGCGGAGACCACCGTGGCGGACAAGATCCAGAAGGCGAGGTGGAACCCGCGGCGCGGCCGCGCGCGTGGCTGAGGAGGGCTCGCGAGGGGCGGGCGTCCCGCGGTCGGGCGCGCCGCGGGCGCGGCACGGGTGGGGACGGTGCGGGCCGGTAGGGCCGCGGGCTCTTGGAGCTTGCGAGCCGGCGCGCTCACGCGGCCACCTCGATCCGCTCGGCCGCCCGCAGCAACGCGCTCCGTGACCGTGGGTTGCGCGCAACCTCGTCGTCGGAGGGACGGCGGGGCTTCTTGGTGAGGATGGCGAGGCGCTCGTCCCCCCGGAAGGCGTACTTGACCACGCGATCCTCCAGTGAGTGATACGCGATCACGACCACGCGGCCTCCGGGAGCGAGGAGCCCGACCGCCTGAGGCAGGGAGGCGGAGAGCTCCTCGATCTCCCGGTTGACCGCGATACGGAGCGCTTGGAACGTGCGGCGCGCGGGGTGGGGGCCCCCCGGCCGGCGTCCGAGCGCGCCCGCGACCACGCGTGCGAGCCGGTCGGTCGTGGCGATCGGGCGGTTGCGTACGATCGCGCTCGCGACGCGCCGCGACCGGTGCTCCTCCCCGAACTCGAAGATAAGGTCGGCGAGCTGGGCCTCCGGGAGCCCGTTCACGAGATCGGCGGCCGAGGGCTCGTCGTCGACGGCCCCCGCCATCCGCATGTCGAGCGGCCCGTCGGTCCGATAGCCGAACCCCCGGTCCGAGCCGTCCAGCTGCATCGACGACACCCCGAGGTCGAAGAGCACGCCGTCGACCCGACCGCCGACGACCTCCTCGTCCACCTCGGAGAACCGTGCGCGGACCGCGCGGAAGCGATCACCGTGGCCGGCCAGCCTGTCCCCCGCCATGGCGAGCGCCGAGGGGTCGCGATCGACGCCGATCAGGTGGCCGACGCCGGCGTCCAGGAGCGCCGACGCGTGGCCACCGGCCCCCAGGGTCATGTCGAGGACCGTGTCCCGGCCGGCCAGATACTCGGTCACCTCCGTCACCATGACGGGCTCGTGCGCGTCCCCGGGCCCGGTCACCGTCACCCGATGTGGCCGGCGAGCAGGCCGATCCCGATCGATGCCAGCAACGTCAATGCGGTCATGGCGATCAGCGAGATGCTCTGGCGCACTTCGGCGCCGAGCTTGTTCGGGGAAGGGGTCACGCTTCCTTACCTCCTGGGGTCGAGCGCACCCGTCGAGTACGCGTCCGCGAATCCGGCGGCATATCCCTCGTACGTTTCGCGATCCCAGATCTCCATCCGGTCCCGCACGCCGAGCATCACCACGTCCTTGGCGATGCCGACTGCCTCACGCAGGCGTCCGGGGATCGTCACGCGACCCTGTCCGTCGAGCCGCACCTCGTCGGATGCGCCGAAGAACAGTCGCGAGTACGCCCGCCCGTCGTTGTCGGAAAGGGGGAAGGACGCGACCTCGTCGGAACGTCGCTCCCATTCGGCCCTGGGGAAGACATAGAGACAGCGGTCTTGGCCCACGGTGATCCAGCAACCATCCACGAAGGCGGCCCGGAACCTCGCCGGCAACGACACCCTGCCCTTGGGGTCGAGCTGGTAACTATGCGTGCCGAGCAGATCGGTCACGCCTCCTCCCCTTTCCTCCACTGCGCTCCGCTTTTATGCCACCTGCACTCCACCACGTCAACAGCAGATCACCCCGAACTGTTGTTCGATACCCGTTCTAGGGCAGGCTCCCGATCGCACTCAACGTTGACCGGGGGGCCGGTGTGCACCTGGCGAGCTGAGGGCGGCTCGTCGGGCGGTGCTCACCGGCCCCCCTCTTGGCGGTACCGCTCCGGAGCACGCCCGGCTGGGGGTGCAACCACCATCCGGGCTGTGGCCGCCAGGAGGGGGCGGGGTGATGGCCGCCCGACGAGCGGGGTGACTCGCCAGGCCAGCACCCCGCCCCCGATCAACGTCAGATCAAGGAAGGGTTCGCGGCCAGGCTTCTAGATCAGGAAGTTCTCCCACCCCGGCTCTGGCTGCCCCAAGGTGAGGTGGAACCCATCGTGGGGTGCGAAGGGTTGGCGGGCCAGGTGGAAGCCGGCCTCGTTCGGCGTGCGGTCTTCCTTCTTGGCGTTGCACCGGCGGCAGGCGGCCACCACGTTCTCCCAGATGTGAAGGCCACCACGGCTCTTCGGGATCACATGGTCGAGGTTCTCGGCACCCGCCCCGCAGTACTGGCAGGTCCAGGCGTCGCGGGCGAAGACCGCGCGGCGGGTGAGCGGCGCGTGCGCTCGATACGGGATTCGCACGTACCGGCGCAGGCGCACGACCGAGGGCGCCTCCATCACCAGCCGCTCGGAGTGGAACACCAGCCCGTTCGAGGACACGACCTCAGCCTTGTCCTTGAGGACGAGCACCACCGCCCGCCGGGCCGGCACGACCGCCAGCGGCGCGTCAGATGCGTTCAGGACGAGCGCACGTCCCATGCGCCCGAGTGTAGCGGGAGCCGCCTCGAGCGAGGGAGCCGACGCGGCGAATCACAAGCGTGTAATCTAGAGTCGCGACGGTGAGGACCGGCCCGGCAGATGCCTGGACTTAGCGAACAGGGGCCGCGCGGGGCGTCTTCGACCGGGTCGGTCCTTCCGTCCGTGAACGACCCCTTTCGGGAACTTGCCTCCGATCGGCGCACCTACACACGCGCGAACTCGATCTCGGAGCACTCTCCGTCCCGACCCATCGTAAGATTGTCGGGTTGCCTTGGAGGTGATCGGTGGAGGTACGAGAACGCCCACGGGATTGGCAGCGGTTCGCCGCGCGGTTCCGTGAGATCGAAGCCAACGTCGAGCAGGTCGTTCGCGGCAAGCATAAGGAGATCCGGCTCGCCCTGACGACGATGATCGCCGAAGGCCATCTGCTGATCGAGGATGTGCCTGGGGTCGGCAAGACGATGCTCGCGAAGGCCATCGCGCGCTCCGTCGACTGTTCGTTCCGCCGCATCCAGTTCACGCCCGATCTGCTGCCCACCGACGTCACCGGCGTGAACGTCTTCAATCAGGAACAACGGGACTTCGACTTCAAGCCCGGCGCGATCTTTGCCAACATCGTGTTGGGCGACGAGATCAACAGGGCCTCCCCCAAGACCCAGTCCGCCCTGCTCGAATGCATGGAGGAGCGTCAGGTCACGGTCGACACGGTCACGCATCCCCTCGGCACCCCGTTCATGGTGATCGCCACCCAGAACCCCATCGAGCACGAGGGCACCTACCCGCTCCCCGAGGCTCAGCTCGACCGGTTCATGTTGCGCCTGTCGATCGGCTATCCCAGTCCCGAAGTAGAGGCCGAGATCCTCGCCAGCCACTCGAGCGGCGCCCCGTTGGGCGAGATCGGTCCCGTCACCGACGCGCCCGGCGTGGCGGAGATGATCCTGCAAGCCCGCGAGGTGCACGTGGCTCCCGCGCTCAGGCGCTACATCGTCGACCTGGTCGCCGCCACGCGGAACCACGGCGACATGTATCTGGGTGCCAGCCCGCGAGCCGCGCTGATGATCCTGCGCGCCGCCCGGGCGATGGCGGCGGCCGAGGAACGCGACTACGTGATCCCCGACGACGTGAAGGCGCTCGCCATCCCCGCGCTCTCCCACCGGATCATCGTCACGGCCGACGCGGTGATGAGCGGACGGGACCCCTCGGTGATCCTCCAAGAGATCCTCGCCGACGTCGCGGTGCCGATCTCGGAGACCTGATGCTCACCGGCCGCGGCGTCACCGTCGTCGTCGCCGGACTGGCGATGTGGGTGGCCGCCCGTATCGTCGGCTCGGCCGGCCTCGAAATCGTCGGTGTGGGACTGATCGTCCTCCCCTTCTTCGCTGGGCTCTTCGCGCGATGGGGACGCCAACAGATCGTCGCCCGGCGCCGGCTCTCCGACATCCGGGTCGGGCCCGGCACGCGGGTGTCGGTGCACATCGACGTCGAGAACCGCGCGCCGGCACCCACATCGGTGCTGCTGCTGGAGGACCGGCTTCCGCCGGCCCTGGGCCGCCCCGCGCGGCTCGTGGTGACAGGGGTACCGGGGAGGAGCGTCCAGCGGGTGTCGTACACGGTGCTCCCCCAGATCCGCGGACGGTATCGGCTCGGCCCGCTCACGGTCGATGTCGCCGATCCGTTCGCACTCACCCGCCTGCGACTGGAGTTCGACGAGCGCGAGGAGCTGCTCGTCACGCCCGAGGTCGAAGATCTCACCCAGACCTCCGATCCGGCGAGCGGACCGAGCTTCGGCGCGACTCGAGCTCGGCAGCTGTTCCGCACGGGCGAGGAGTTCTACACGATGCGCAAGTACAACGAGGGCGACGACCTGCGCCGCCTCCACTGGCCCTCGGTCGCTCGGACCGGCGAGCTGATGATCCGCCAGGACGAGTCGTCGCGCCGCGCGAACGGACTCGTGTTCATCGACACCCGGGCCGCGGCGATCGGGCAGATCCACGGGATCGCATTCGAGCGGGCGGTCTCGGTGGGCGCGACCCTGGGTGTGCTACTTGCCCGGCGCGGGTTCAGCCTTCGGCTGGCCACCGCCGAGACACCCCCGGCGACGGTCACCGAGGATCGGTTCCTCGATGCGCTCGCCGGGCTCTCCCACGGCCAGGCCCGGTCGATCGGCCCGATGCTCGCGCACCTGCGGGCCGGGAGCTCGGCCGACACGTCCCTCGTGTTCGTCTCGGCCCCGCCGGCCCCCGGCGAGCTCACCTCGTTGATCCGCAGTGGGGCCGGCTTCGGCCCCAAGCTCGCCGTGCTCGTCTACCCCGTAGACCCCGACACCCTGCCGCCTGAGCGGCAGGCCCAACTGGAGGGTCGCGCCACCCAGGCGCGGATGGCCCTCGCTCGCGCCGGGTGGGACTGCATCGTGCTCCCGCCCTCGATGAAACTGAAGGAACGATGGCACGCACCCAGGGATCGCCAGCTCGTACGCAGCGTCTGACCGCGCTCGCCGCCACGCTGCTGCTCGCGGCCGCGACGGCGTTCGCGTTCGCGCGGGTGTTCGAGGATCACGCCTCGACCTATCGGATCTTGGTCGCCGGGCTCGCCTCCGGTGCGATCGCGTGCTCGCTTGAGCGGCGGAACCTGGTGCTGGCCACCGCCACGAGCGCCCTTGCGCTCGTATGGGCGATCGCGCTGCTCGTGTTCCCCGAGACGCTCTGGCACGGACTGCCGAGCCTGGACACGATCAGGGCGATCGCCGACGGCGCGACGCTCGTGGGGGAGCAAGCCCGCACCCAGGTGGCGCCGACTCCCCCGACCGACCCGCTGGTGCTCGCCTGCGTCACGGGGATCTGGGCGGCCACGTTCTCGGCGCACGCGCTGGCCTTCCGTGCGGGGAGCCCCTTGCTCGCGCTCGTCCCGCCGCTCGCCTTGATCGCCTTCGCCGACTCGGTGCTCGAGGACATGATCCGGCCGCTGTACGGCGTGGCGTTCTTGATCGCGGCCCTCGCCGTGATCTTCGCCGACGGCCTGCGCCGCATGCAGGGATGGGGGCCCGTGTGGACCGGGCCGGGCAAGGCCAGCCGGCTATTGCCGAGCGCGGGCCGAGGGGCGCGCCGGGTCGGGGCCGCGGCCGTGGGCCTGGCGCTCATCTCCCCGCTCTTGCTCCCCGGATTCGGCTCCCAAGCTCTCTTGGACTTCAGCACACGCTCGGACCGGGTTCGGATCGATCCCTTCGTCTCGATCCGGGCGAGCCTGACCGCGGACGAGCCGCGCGACCTGTTCACCGTGCAGTCCTCGCTCGCCACCTACTGGCGCATGTTGGCTCTGCCCGACTTCGACGGCTCCGGCTTCTCGCCCGACACCTCCCAGGAGACCCAAGACGTATCCGGTGACGCAACGCTGACCGACGCCTCCGCCGCCGATCCGTCGGTGCTCGCCGGCTCCGAGCAACTCACGCAGTCGTTCACCGCGGTCGACGACCTCGGGCTTCTCTGGCTCCCGATGGCCTACCCGCCCGCGCGGGTCGAGATCGACCATGGGCTCACGTGGGCGCCGGAGACCGGTACGGCGGACCTCGAGGACCCGATCGACGAGGGCGGGAGCTACACGGCCGTCTCCTATCTCGTGCAGCCCACGCCCGAGGAGCTCCGGCTCGTCGAGTTCCCGACCGCAGCCCAGAACCCTCGCTATACCGCACTGCCGTCCGACACCCCGGTGGAGATCGCCGCGATCGCGCACTCCTGGTCCGACGACCAGACCACGACTTACGACAAGATCATCGCGATCCAGGACACGCTCCGCAACACGGACTACACCTACGATCTCGGCGTGCCCGCCCGCGACAGCTCGTTCAGCCTCGTGGACTTCCTCACGATCACCAAGCAGGGGTTCTGCCAGCAATTCTCGAGCGCGATGGCCGTGTTGCTCCGCTCGCTCGGGATCCCGGCCCGCGTGGCGGTCGGATTCACCGCCGGGACCTACGACCCCACGACCGGCCTGTACACGGTCTCCACCAACGACGCGCACGCCTGGGTCGAGGTGAAGTTCCCGACCTACGGGTGGCTCACGTTCGAACCCACCCCCGGCCGGGCGAACCCGGTCGCCACCTACACGACGCCGGGCAAGACCAGGGCGGGCACGTGCACCTCTCGCAAAGGATGCACGAACCCGGGCGAGGGCGCGGCCGGTGGCGGCACGGCCGGCGCGGGCAGCCCCCAACAAGACCCTTTGGACCGTCGGCCGGTCGGCGACATCGGATCCCTCACGCCGGTTCTCACCGGGGTACAGGCAGAGCACTCGCCTTGGACCGCGCGACGGCTCTTGTGGATCGCCCTCGGTCTGGCCGCACTCATGCTCGCGTCGATCCCGCCGATCCGCGCGTGGCGGCGCCGGCGACGGCTGCGGCGCGCGCGTCACGATCCACGCGGATCGATCCTGGCGACCTACGACGTCTTCACCGAGCGCGCCGGTGAGCTGGGATTGCCCCGCCGGGGCGGCGAGACCCTCGAGGAGTACCGCCAGCGAGTGGCCGCCTCGGGGCGACTGCACGACGGTCAGCTCGACCGCCTCACGCGGGTCGCCGCGAGCGCCGCGTACTCGCCCCGCGAGCCCGGCCCCGAGGACGCCCGGAACGCCACCGCTGATGCCGCGTGGGTGCTCAGGGAACTGCGCAAGAGCGTCGGGATCGCCGAACGGGTGGTGGGCGCCTACCGGCGCGTGTGATCGATCAGGAGCCAGTCGCGGTATGCGCGGCGGCCTCGCGGAGGGCGCGGACGAACTTCTCGCGGTCCTCCTCGAACTGGCGGACGTTCGTGTGCACGCCGGTCGCGATGTCGTCGATCGCGACGAAGAAGGCCATCTGGCCGTCCTTCAACGCGTCCATCACCTCGCCGTCGCGACGGCATATCTTGAAGATCGATTGCCCGTCGGTGACGAGCTTGACCTCGGACAGGTGCCGGTCGAGCCCGGCCTTCTTGTTGAGGAAGTCCCACGACCGGCGGACCCGCTGGAGCGACATGCCGCCGTCCAGGAGCGACTTCACCACGCGGAGCGCAACCAGATCGCGGAACGCGTAGAGCCGAGGAACGCCGGGTCGCCCCCCGGTCCCTTGCACGGTGGGCTCCACGAGGCCGATCTGATCCCAGTAGCGGAGCTGCCGTGGCGTGCACGCCGTGAACTTGCAGGCTTGATGAGTGGTGAATCCCTCCATACGGACGCGCGCCCTTTCGACGTTCCTCACGACAGCGGACAGCTCAGGCGCGGCCTGTGGATCGAAGGGTCAACCTCCGCTCAACGGTGACGCACCCCCACAGGGGAAGGGGTGCCCGTTGTACCGCAGCCGTCGCGCAGGTGGCAAGCTGCGAGGTCACGGCAGGCGCGAAACCACCCGAACGGGCTAGCCGGCATCGGGGTCGCCGCGGTCGCGAGAGCTCATGACGGATCGGTGGGCGGCGCGGGCGGGCGCAGGCGCGCGGCGATGCGACCCATGATGCCGTTGATCGAGAGCCGGCCGTCGGCCTGCATCGCCCGGATCTGATCGCGTCCGAGCTGGCCGAGGTAGCGCGAGATCAGCACGGCTGCCAGCACCATGACTACGAAGCCGGCGACCGCGATCCACACCGACACGACGAACAGCAGCACCAGGAGCGCACCCGCGACGAAGGCCAAGCCTGCGAGGCGGATGCGACGCGTCAGATGTGTGTAGAGGTCGGTCCGACCGACCTGCTCGACGAGCTTGGGGTCGTCTTCGGCGAGTCGGCGCTCGATCTCGTCGAGGATCTGCTGTTCATGATCGCTGAGCGGCATCGGGTCTCTTTCGATCTGCTGACCGTTCCGGGGTGGTCTCCTGTCGATTATAGGAACCCTGAGGGATGATCCGGAACCCAGGGACCTACGCGTCGCCGTCACCCCCGCGATGCCGGTCGCGATCGAGCAGGGAGGCTGGGCCAGCGGCGCCACGGCCGAACCGTGCCTCGATCCGATCCACCGCACGCTCGACGTCGCCCCAGCGCTCACCTCGAAGGAAGGCCAGCTGCTCAGCCGCCCCCTGCACGAGCCCTGAGGCCTGCACACCGAGGAGCCGTACCCGTCGCCGCTCTCCTGGGAGCGCCCGGTACAGGTCGGCCACCGCGTGATAGATCTCGGAGCCGACCTCGGTGGCATCGGGAAGCGTCCGGGCTCGCGTGAGCGTCGTGAAGGTGGCCAGGCGCACCTTGAGGGTCACCGTGCGGGCGCGGTAGCCGTCGGCCCGCAGGCGGGACGCCACGCGCCTCGAGAGGGACAACAGCTCGCGCAGCAGCGTTTCTTCATCGTCGATGTCGCGCTCGAAGGTCTCTTCGTGTCCCACCGACTTCGGCGCCTCGTAGGGAACGACGTCGCGCTCGTCGACCCCGTGCGCGAGCTCGCTCAGATGCCGGGCGTTCTGCTCACCCAGGAGCCGCGCGAGGATCGACTCGGGCGTTCGCCGGAGATCGCCGATCGAGCGGATCGCCAGTCGTCCGAGGACCTCGCCCGTCTTCGCCCCTACACCCCACAGGCGCCCGACCTGAAGAGGCTCGAGGAACCCGCCCACCCCGTCGGCGGGGATGACCAGCATGCCGTCGGGCTTGCACAGATCGGATGCGAGCTTGGCGACGAACTTCG
>JBDTNY010000097.1:0-13983 GCA_039933515.1 Actinomycetota bacterium | reverse complement strand
TCGGCATGGTCCTCGCACGTCCCCCGCCCGCAGAAGCGGCAGGCCCCGACGGCGGTGCGTCGGCAGGTCCAGCAATCCATGGTGCTCCCTTCTTCAGTGGGTCTCGGTGCGCTCGGCGACGTAGGTCGCCCCGGAGTCGCGCAGTCCTTCGGCCACGACCTGCTCGAAGCCCTCGCGATCCAGGCGGTACGCGCGCACGGGGGTTCGCGCCCGCACGGTCGCGTTGCGCGGCGCGTCGGTGAGCAGCGCGGCTTCGCCGACGTAGGCACCGGACCCCACCGCCGCGATCACCTCGCCGTCGCGGATCACGTCGGCCTGACCGCTCGCGATCGCGTAGAAGGCGTCGCCCGGCTCGCCCTGCACGATCGGCTCGTCGCCGGGCGCCCACTCGACCCAGTCGCCGTGGTCGAGGAGGTAGGAGAGCGACTCGCTCCGCAGGTACCGGAAGACGGGGAGCTCGCGGAGTTCGGCGAGCGACTGCATCGTGGGCGCGAACGTGGGGGCGTGGATCGAGTCGGCGAGGAGTCGGTCGAAGGTGCCGCGGTCGACCTGGAACAGCTCGACCTCGCCCACCGCGCGCGCTGTCGCCTGCCGCGGGCGCGTGGTGAGGAGCGCCATCTCACCGAAGGCTTCGCCACGCCCGAGGGTCTGAAGCACGCGGGTATCGCCCGTCTCGGGGTGCTCGTCCTCGAGCTGGATCGCGCCCTTGCGAACGACGTAGAACGCGTCGGCTCGGTCTCCCTGCCGGAACGCTGCCTGACCTGGCCGAACCGTGCGGAGCCCCACCCGCCCTGCGAGATCGCTCAAGACCTCGCCAGGCAGGTCGTCGAAGACGGGGAGCGCGTCGATGAGCTCCGCCGCTTCGATCCTCCACGAGGTCTCGAGCCGGAACTTGATCTTGGCCCAGATCGCCTTCCCGCGCCCCACCATAGTGCGCACCATCTTGATCAGCCCGCGGATCGCCGGCCCGCCCAGGAACAAGGCCAAGACCAGCAGCAGCATCCTCGGCCCGACCCCGCCGTTCCACAGGCTGGCGATCAGGCCACCGAAGATCTCCTCCCAGAAGAAGTACGCCCCGTAGAACGAGAAGACGGTGAACAGGATGCCGACGAAGCCGTACAGCCCGAGCCCGATCTCCTGCGGCGTGAAGTGCTCGCGCACCCGCAGCTTGTGCCATAGGTCCTTCTGGATGAACTGCAGGGACCGGGGCCGGAGGTCCGGCATCTGGATCAGGTCGGACAGGATCCAGTACCCGTCGAGCTCGAGGAGCGGGATCAGGTTCAAGAAGATCACGAAGTAGTTCAGCACCGCGAACTTGAAGAGCACGTCGGCGACCCCCGAGTCGGGGAACGCGATGAGGATGAGCGACGCGATGCCGGCGAGGACGAGCTCGGCGAACGGCCCAGCGGCCGACTGCAATATCCGTTGACCGCGCTCCATCATCAGGCTGTCGGACGCCTCGACGAAGAACGCCGGCGATCCGAAGTAGATCATGAAGCCGGCGCTCTTCACCCTGCGGCCGAAGTGCGTCATCACGCTCGCATGGGCCAGCTCGTGGGCGAAGGTCAGCACGAAGCTGAGGAGCAAGAGGATCACCGTCTCCGAAGGAGCCGCGTTGCCGCCCAGGGAGAAGTCGCCCGAGCCCTGGGCGGCGATGAACGCCGCGAACCCCGCCGCCGCGATGAGACCGCCCACGATCGCGCCGATGGGATGGAAGAACGGCCGCAGCAGCCAGCGATAGCACCACGTCACGAGCCGGTTCGCCCCCGACCAGTCGATCGAGAGCGTCTTCGCGAAGGTCCGGATCTTGCGTCGGGCGGGGGTTGCCGGATCGAGGTGGGCCGCGACGGCCTCGGGCACGTCGATCGGCGGGGGGTCGAGGAACCCGCCCGTGTGCAACGCGGCGACGAGCGAGGTGACCCCCGTGGTCTCGAGGTTCCCTTCCTCGCTCAGGCGCTCGGCCACCAGATCGGCCGACGTGCGTGCGCCGTCCATCAAGGGGAGAAGGTCGGCCTCCCAGACCTCCAGCTTGTAGTGCTGCGACCGCGTGGGGTTGGCCACCATCGCGTAGTCATTCCCCCATCGAAGCTCGAAGACCTTCTGCTCGACACCCTCGGCGAGCAACGGGCGGAACTGGTTGGGGTCGGTGCGCACGTCCAGCATTTCGTAGAGGTCCGGATCCGACCCCTCGCCCTCCTGGGCCTGGACCGCCGCGCCTATCGTCGCCCACGGGTTCGTGCCCTCGCGAACGAGGGTCGCGATCCGCTCGCGCAGGAGGCGGTCGAGTCCGATCGACCGGGAGGCAACCCGCCGGCGCGAGAGCACCTCGTCGACCGCGATCACCCCGGCCACGGCGAGGAGCACCGCGAGCACGACGTAGATCAAGGAACCCCTCCCCCTGCTCTGGCCCACTGTCTGGCCCACTGCTTTGGACGGCCGGAGCATACGCTGCTGCCTCGTTCGGGGGGCAAGGGGTCGCGAGTGGTCGGTCGTCCGCTGCTAGCCTCGGTCGGGTGCGGATCGACGTGTTCACGATCTTCCCGGGGATCTTCGAGAGCCCCTTGAAGGAGAGCCTGCTGGGCAAGGCGGTGGCCGCCGAGGTGCTCGACGTGCGGGTCCACGACCTCCGTGACTGGACCACGGACCCGCACCGCAAGGTCGACGATGCGTCGTTCGGCGGTGGCCCGGGCATGGTGCTTTCGGCCCAGCCGGTGTTCGACGCCGTGGGATCGCTCGATCCCGACCGGGGGCGGGTGCTGTTGTTCTCGCCGGCCGGGCGGAGACTCGATCAGGCGTTCGTGCGGGAGCTGGCCGGCGAGCGGCACCTCACGTTGATCTGCGGCCGCTACGAGGGGATCGACGAGCGGGTCGTCGAAGGCCTGCCGGCCGAAGAGGTCTCGGTGGGCGACTACGTCTTGTCCGGGGGAGAGGTTCCGGCGCTCGTGACGATCGAGGCGGTCACGCGGCTGATCCCGGGTGTCATCGGTCGCGAGGAGTCGCACGAGCAGGATTCGTTCAGCGAGCCGGGGGCCTTGGACCACCCCCACTACACGCGACCCAGGGAGTTCCGCGGGATGGCGGTGCCAGAGGTGCTGGTCTCGGGCGACCATGCCGCGATCGAGGCGTGGCGCGCCCACGCCGCGCGAGACAAGCGCCGACGGCTCCGGCCCGACCTGGAACCGCCCGCTGCCGGGTAGCCCTCCCGGGAGGCCTCGCCGTCACTGGTATCATCGACAATCGTTGCCATGAACAAGACCGATCTGATCGAAAAGCCGTTCCTCCGTTCGGACATCCCCGACTTCCGTCCCGGTGACACCGTCAAGGTGCACGTCCGGGTCGTCGAGGGCAGTCGCGAGCGCGTCCAGGTGTTCCAGGGCGTGGTGATCCGGCGTCAGAACGGCGGCCTGCGGGAGACGTTCACCGTCCGCAAGATCTCCTTCGGCGTGGGGGTCGAGCGCACGTTCCCCCTGCATTCGCCCTCGATCGCGAAGATCGAGCTCGTCTCCCGCGGCGCGGTCCGCCGGGCCAAGCTTTACTACCTGCGCGAGCTGCGCGGGAAGAAGGCGCGCATCAAGGAACGCCGCATCGACGACGTGAAACTCGCGGCTATGGAAGCGGCGGCGCTGGCAGCAGCCGATGTCGACGAGCCCGAGGACACCGGCGAGGAACTGGACGCCGAGGTGGTCTCCGCCGACGACGCGACGACCGCGACGCAGGAGCCCACCGACGACACCCCCGCCGACGACGCCGAGCCCGCCGCCGAGGCGGAGGAGCACCCCGAGGCCTAGGTTCGTGACCGACGGGGTGAGCGCGCAGCCCCCGGTCGAGGCGCCGACCCCCGTCGAAACGCCGATCGTCGAACCGCCGACCGCGTCCGAAGGCGTTCCGCCCGGGTCGAGCCGATCAGCCTGGCACGAGCTCCCCGTGATGCTCCTGATCGCGCTCGTGATCGCGATCTTGATCAAGTCGTTCCTGGTCCAGGCCTTCTTCATCCCGTCGCCGTCGATGGAGCCGGTCCTGCAGCGCGGCGACCGCATCCTCGTGTGCCGGATCTGCCTCCGCGTGTCCGACATCGAGCGAGGCGACGTCATGGTGTTCTCTGATCCTCATCCGGACGCGGGCATCGATCGCGGCCTCGTCGGGGGCTTCCTGCATTGGTTGGGAGAAGGGGTGGGGGTGGCCCAGCCCCAGGACGAGGACTTCATCAAGCGGGTGGCGGCACTGCCCGGCCAGACGTGGGAGATCCGCGACGGCCGCCTGTACATCGACGGTGCTCGCATCAACGAGCCCTACCTGAAGCTGCCCACCGACTCGGCTTCCTACGGTCCGGAGACGGTTCCCGACGGCATGCTGTTCATGCTTGGGGACAATCGGCTGGAATCGGGCGACTCTCGCTTCCAGCCGCCGCAGGGGCTCGGCTACGTGCCGATCGACACCATGATCGGGCAGGCGTTCCTCAAGATCTGGCCCCTGTCTCGGACCGGGGGGATCCGGTGAGCGAGCGTTCGGTCATGGTCCGCTACGAGGGCGCGCTCTGGGACCAGGGCTTCGAGCGGGTGGCGGGAGTGGACGAAGCCGGAAGAGGCGCGCTCGCGGGGCCTATGGTGGCCGCCGCGGTGATCCTGCCCGAAGCGTTCGAACTGGAGGGGATCCGGGATTCGAAACAGCTGAGCCCCAAGCAGCGTGACGACGCGTTCGGGCGGATCCACGCCCAGGCATGCGTGGCGGTCGTCAAGGTGACCCCCGCGGCGATCGACCGTCGAGGGCTGCATCGCTGCAACATCGCGCTGTTGCGCGAGGCGGCCTGTGGCCTGACCCCCGAGCCCGACTACGTCCTCACCGACGGCTTCGCGCCGCCCCGCATGCCGTTCCCGACCCTCGCCGTGAAGAAGGGCGACGCCGTGAGCGCGAGCATCGCGGCGGCCTCGATCATCGCGAAGGTGACGCGTGACCGAATCATGGACGAGCTGCACCGGCGATATCCCGCGTACGGCTTCGACGCGAACAAAGGGTACGGCACCGGCGACCACCTGGAGGCGATCGAGCGGCTGGGACCGACGCGGATCCACCGGCTCTCGTTCGCTGGGGTGGGCCAGCCCTCGTTCCCCGGGATGGGGCGGGAGACCGCCGCGCCCGCGTGAGAAGGTGGAGGACATGACGAGCGACGACGACATCGAGCGCTTCGAAGAGGAACGCGAGCTGGAGCTCTACCGGGAGTACCGCGACGTGCTCCCGATGTTCGCCTACGTGATCGAGACCGAGCGGCGGTTCTACCTGGCGAACAAGGTGGAGCTCGCGAACCTCGACGACGGCTGGGTCCGCGTTGAGCTCAGCGACGCCTGGGTGTGGGACATGTTCCGCCCGGCGCGGTTCGTCGCGAACGTCCGAGTTATGACCCGCCGTGACGTGAACGTCGAAGAGCTCGCGCGACCGGGCGAGCCGACGACGATCCCCGACTCGCCGTAGCCTCGCCGGGCGGTGTCGCCGCCGCTGGGTAGCCTCCGTCCGATGACCAAGGCCCGACTCGAGACCGGGGCGGTGGGGGAACGCGCGGCGCTCCAGGCCTACCGCCGACGTGGATACCGGCTCGTCGCCCGGAACTGGCGTTGTCCGGCCGGCGAGCTCGATCTGATCCTCGCGCGCGGCGCCACGCTGGTGGTCTGCGAGGTCAAGTCTCGCCGCGGTTCGAGGTTCGGCGAGGGGTGGGAGGCCGTGGACGCGCGCAAGCAGCGGAAGCTCCGGACCGTGGCTTCGGCGTTCCTGCAGTCGACGGGTGCGCGGCCGGACGCGCTGCGGTTCGACGTCGCGAGCGTGCGGCTCTCGCCCGACGGGTCAGCCCAGGTGGAGGTCTTCGAGGACGCCTTCTGACAGTCGGCGGAAGGCGTCGATCATCGCGTCGACGTCTGCCTCGAGGCTCAGGTAGTTCACGAATCCCGCCCGCAGGTAGGTGCGCGATCGCAGGCTCGTCACGCTGACCCACGCCTCGCCGCTCACCTCGAGCGCACGCTGCGCGCTCGCTTGGTAGCGATCGAGCGCCTCGGGCGGCCACGACTCCCACCCGGGCGGCAGGTGGCGGAAGCACACCACCGACAGTTCGGGCTCGGCCGGGACGGCCTCGAAGTCAGGCTCGGCGGCGCAGCGCGCCGCGAAGTACGCCGCGAGGTCGTCCGTGCGCTCGACGAGCGCGCCGAGCCCGTCGGTGCCGAGCTGTTTCCAGCTCATCCAGAGCTTCAATGCGCGGAAGCGCCGGGTGCCTTCCATCGAGTACTGGTACCAATCGAGGGGTTCGTCCTCGGGCCGAGCCGACCGGTAGTACTCGGGCGACTTGTGGAAGGTGCGCAGGAGATCGTCGCGACGGCGCACCACCAGCGCCCCGATGTCGTACGCCTGGAAGAACCACTTGTGCGGGTCGACCGTCACGCTGTCGGCCCGTTCTAGGCCGGGCACGCGATGGGCGTCGCGTGAGGACAACAGCGCGGCACCGCCGTACGCGGCGTCGACGTGGAGCCAGACATGCTCGCGCTCGGCCACGTCGGCGAGTGCCGGCACGTCGTCGACCGAGCCCGTATTCGTGGAGCCGGCCACCGCCGCGATCGCGAGCGGCGTGAGCCCGGCCGCCCGGTCGGCTTCGATCGCTTCGGCCACGGGCGCCGCCTGGAGGCGGAAGCCATCATCCGATGCCAGGACGTGCAGGGTGTCCTCGGGCATGCCCAGGATCCCGAGCGCGCGGGAGATCGAGAAGTGCGCCTGATCGCTCACATAGATCCGGACGCCCTCGAGCTCCGCCCCGCGCGCCGCGCCCGCCGTGCCACGGATCCTGGGGAGCCAGACATCGCGCGCGACGGTCATCGCCATGACGTTGGCCATCACGCCCCCGCTCGTGAGCACACCCCAGCCGTCCTCGCCGATCCCCACCAGCTCGCGGAGCCAGGAGGTGACCTCCTCTTCCACGAACGTCCCGATCGGGCCGGCGTGCCAGACGTCGACCCCCTGGTGGATCCATTGTGCGAGCACCTCGCCGGCGATCGAGGACGGCAGGGGCGGGGGCGTGAAGTAGCTGAACGACCCGGGGTGCTGGGCGTTGTACGTGGCGGGCGCCACTCGGGTCCTGAACTCGTCCAGGACCGCGTCCCAAGCGCTGGGTGATCGAGGCGACGGCGCGGGCCGCAACGCCGGTCCGAAGAACGTCTCGCGGGCCTGCGGGTAGCTGTCCGCGTGCATCGGGCGGCGCAGGGCCTCGCCGTAGAGCCAGTCGAGCGCGGCCCGCCACGTCGACGCGCCGAGGGCCTCCAGCGCCGCTCGCGCCGAGGGGTCGCGGTAGTCGGTCAGCTCTGGGTCGGGTCCCGGCGGGAGAGGGCGATCCGTCATCCGGCGAAGGCTAGCAGCCACGGTCTGGCCGGGATCGGGGGACAGGCCCACGCCATACCGGTGCCTCGTGTGACGCCGGTCACGGAAGGGCCGGGCGCGCAGCGATAGCGTCCCGCCGTATGTACGGGCGAGTGCTCGGTGTGACGGTGCTCGGGGTGGGCGGCCACCTCGTGACGGTGGAGGCCTTCGTGGGGCGGGGGCTGCCCTCGCTCACGTTCACCGGCCTGCCGGGCGCCGCCGTGCAGGACGCGCGCGAGCGGATCCGCCCCGCCCTCGAGCACGCGGGGCTCGAATGGCCGCTGCGCCGGGTCGTCGTCAACCTCGCCCCCGGGAACCTTCGCAAGGAGGGGCCCGGGCTCGATCTGCCGATCGCGGCGGCTGTCCTGGTGGCCACGGGCCAGATCCTCGAGCGAACGGCGGCGGGGTGGGCGTTCGCGGGCGAGCTCTCGCTCAAGGGCGAGCTGCTTCCCACGCCCGGGGTCCTGTCGGTGGCCATCGCGGCCGCGCGGGCCGGGCTCGCGGGGGTGGTCGTGCCCGCTGCCAACGTGCTCGAGGCCGGGCAGGTCGACGGGCTCCGCGTGGTGGGCGCGCCCTCGCTCCGCGAGGTCGTTGGGTTGCTCGACGGCAGCTGGTCGCCGCCCCCGATCGCCCCGGCGAGCCAGGCCGTCGACGCCGGGACGGGCGTCGACCTCGCCGAGGTGCGTGGGCAGGAGCAGGCCCGGCGCGCCCTCGAGGTGGCGGCCGCCGGTGGCCACAACTTCCTGATGGTGGGCTCACCGGGGGCGGGCAAGACGATGCTCGCGCGCCGACTCCCTACGATCCTGCCCGCCCCCACCCGCGAGGAGGCGCTCGAGGCGAGCCAGCTCCACTCGGTGGCGGGGTTGCTGACCGGCCGGGGGCTCCTGCGATCGCGCCCGTTCCGCGCGCCCCACCATTCGATCTCGACGGCGGGGCTCTTGGGGGGCGGCACGACGGTGTTCCGCCCCGGCGAGGCGAGTCTGGCTACCCACGGGGTGCTGTTCCTCGACGAGCTCACCGAGTTCCGTCGCGACGCGATCGAGGCGCTCCGGCAGCCGCTCGAGGACGGGCGGGTGATCGTGACGCGAGCCGCCGGGTCGGTGGAGTTCCCGGCGCGGTTCACGCTGGTCGCCGCGGCGAACCCCTGCCCGTGCGGCTACCACGGGGACCAGCGGCGCCACTGCCGCTGCCAGGATCATCGGATCCAGCAGTACCGCCAGAAGTTGTCCGGACCGCTGCTCGACCGGGTCGACCTTCGCCTGCGGGTCCCGCGGCTCACGAAGGACGAGCTGATGGGAGCCGACGGAGGGGAGGCCTCGGCGAGCGTCCGCGACCGGGTCGAGGTCGCGCGAGAGCGGCAGCGCGCGCGCTATGCGGGTCTCGGGGTGCTCTGCAACGCGCACCTTCCCGGGCCGGTGGTACGGCGCGAGACCCGGCTCGCGCCCGGGGCCGAGGAGCTGCTCGCACGCGCGGTCGACGCACTCGCGCTCACAGGTCGAGGGTTCGACCGAGCGCTGCGGGTCGGGCGAACGATCGCGGACCTCGAAGGCGCCGATCTCGTGGCGCACTCCCACCTCGCCGAGGCGCTCTCGTACCGGACCGGGTTCGACGAGGGGGATCTCGCCCGTGCGGGTTGACGACGTGCCGGTCGGGTGGCCGCCGGGGTTCGGAGCCGGCGACGCAAGGGAGCGCGACGCCTTGCTCGTGCTGGCGAGCCTGCAGGGCATCACGCCGCGCAGGCTGCGGCGGGTCGCCTGGGAGATGGGGTCGGCCTCCCGCTGCCTCCGGGCGATCAGAGAGGGCGCCGCGGGGAGCCGCCTCGATCGCGAATACGCGCAATCAGTCGTGCCGGCCGCCGTGGCGGCCGCGCTCGCGGCGTGCGAGGCCAAGGTCCTCACCTTCGGCACGCCAGGCTACCCGGCCGAGCTCGCGGACCTCCAGCACGACCCACCTGCCTGGTTATTCCTGCGGGGCAGACCGTTCGAGCCTGGTCAGCAACGGGTGGCTATCGTGGGGTCGCGCAACTGCTCCGCGCTGGGGCGCGAGGTCGCGCACGATCTCGGACGCCGCCTCGCGGGCGCCGGCGTACACGTCGTCAGCGGGGCAGCCAACGGCATCGACGAGGCGTCGCACCGCGGGGCGCTCGCCGCGCCCGGGCCGACTGTGGCCGTCCTCGGCTCGGGGATCGACGTGGCATATCCGCGGTCGAACGCCGCCCTGCTCGAGCGGATCCTCGCGACGGGGACCCTGGTGAGCGAGTACCCGCCGGGTGTGCCGGCCGTGCCTCGGAACTTCCCGGCGCGCAACCGGATCGTGGCCGGGCTCGCCCGAGCCCTCGTCGTCGTGGAAGGGGCGGGCAAAAGCGGCTCTCGTATCTCGGTGGACCATGCGCTGGACCAGGGGCGAGACGTGTTCGCGGTGCCGGGTCCGGTGACGAGCCCGCTCGCCGAGGTGCCGCTGGCGCTGATCCGGGAGGGCGCCACGATGATCCGGGGTGCCGACGACCTCCTCGACGACCTCGGCATCACGTGGTCCCCGCATGCCCCGCCCGCCGACCTTCCGACTCAGGAGCGGCTCGTCCTGGAGGTGCTCAGCGTGCCGGTGCCCGCCGACACGCTCGCGCGAGACGCGGGGCTCTCGCTGTCCGACACGCTCACCGCCCTGCTGGGTCTCGAGCTCCGCGGGCTCGTCCGCGGGGCGGCCGGGCGCTTCGAGCGCACGCTGGGTCCGGCCCCCGGCGCCTGAGGCCGGTTCCTTGCACGGCCCCCCGGCCACTGGTACATAGAGCGGCACGCCCATCGAACCGCCGGAGGACCCCGTCGTGCCGCCCGACCTGCCGCAGTCCGAGCTCGCCCTCATCGGCGCGTTCGCCGATCATCTGGCCTTCGAACGACATCTCTCCCCCAACACCGTGACGGCCTACCGCCGCGACCTCTCCCAACTCGCCACGTTCCTGCACCGCGACCGCTCTTCGCTCACCCGCACGACCTATCCGCTCCTGCGGCGCTTCCTCGCCCAGCAGACCACGCTGGGGTTCGCGCGAGCGTCGATCGCGCGGAAGGTCGGCGCGATCCATACGTTCTACCGCTGGGGGCTCGCCGAGGGCCACGTCGCCGCAGATCCCTCGATCCTGCTTGGCCGGCCTAAGGTCGTGAACCGCCTGCCCACCGTGATCCGGCCGCACGAGGCCGCGACGCTGGCCGAGGCTCCCGAGCCGGGTGGCGACCTCGAGCCGGTCGAGCGTGCGATCGCCCTGCGGGATCGCGCGGTGCTCGAGCTGCTGTACGGCTCCGGGCTACGCGTCGGCGAGGTCGCGGGCTTGGATCTGGACCGGATCGACCTCGATCGGGCACGCGTGCGGGTGCGGGGCAAGGGGGACAAGGAGCGCGAGGTGCCGATGTCGGAGTTCGCCACCGACGCGCTCCGCGACTACCTGTCGGGCGGGCGCGGGGTGCTGGCGGCCCCGGGCGCACGTACCCTGTTCTTCAATCGTCGGAAGAAGTCCTTCAGCGAACGGGATATCCGTTCGATGGTGGAACAATACGTCGAGCGATCGCTGCCGGGCAGACGGGTGACGCCACATACCCTGCGGCATTCGTTCGCGACGCATCTTCTTGAAGGAGGAGCCGACATCAGAGCGGTACAAGAGCTCTTGGGACACGCGAGCGTGGGGACCACGCAGCGGTATACCCATGTCTCGCGCTCAAGGCTTTTCGAGGCATACGAGCGGTCCCACCCGAGGGCCTGACGTTGGCCACCACGAAGAAGGCGCCCGCCAAGACCGCTCCGAAGAAGGCGTCGGCCGGTACGGCAACGGCTACGGTTACGGTCCCTTCCCACGTCGACGACGAGCTCGGGCGGCATTGGGCCGGGTTCAAGGGAGAGGCGGCGCCCGACGCGCGGGAGAAGCTGATCTTGCACTACGCGCCGCTCGTGAAGTACGTGGCAAGCCGAGTCGCGACCGGACTTCCTTCGAGCGTCGAGCAGGCCGATCTCGTCAGCTACGGGATGTTCGGGTTGATCGATGCCCTCGGCAAGTTCGAGCCGGGGCGGGGGAACAAGTTCGAGACGTACGCGATCCCGCGCATCAAGGGCGCGATCATCGACGAGCTGCGCGCGATGGACTGGGTGCCGCGGTCGATCCGGTTCAAGGCCCGCGAGATCGACAAGGCCAACGCCGACCTCGAGGCGATGCTCAAGCGCCAGCCCTCTGAGAAGGAGCTCGCCGAGCGGCTCGGGATCACGCTTCGCGAACTGCACGACGTGGTCTCGCAGATCTCGTTCGTGTCGGTGCTCGCCCTCGACGAGATGGTGTCCGTGGGTGCCGACCGCGGCGAGCAGGTCTCGCTCATCGACACGCTGGCCGACAAGGGCCTCGACCCGACCCAGGGCGTCGAGTCGCAGGAAACCCGGGGACTGCTCGCGGCCGCCATCAACGACCTCAGCGAGCGCGAGAAGATCGTCGTCACGCTTTACTACTTCGAGGGTCTGACCCTGTCCGAGATTGGGGAGATCCTGGGCGTGACCGAGTCGCGCGTCTGCCAGATCCACACGAAAGCCGTGGGCGTCCTGCGCGGACAGCTCACGGAGGTCGACTGAGCGCCCGCTGCGCTCGCAAACAGCGGCGGCTCTTCTGCCGATTGGCGTGACAGCCGTCACGGTTCTCCCCGCGCGTACGGCATAGCGTCGTCCTATGAGACGGATCGTGCCTGTGCTGCTGCTGCTCGCCGCGATGTCGGTCGGTCGCGCGATGCCCGCACCCGCGGCCGGGCTCTGGACGTGGCCGGTCACGGGCCCGGTCCTGCGCGCGTTCGACCCCCCCGACAACCCGTACGGCGCGGGTCATCGTGGGATCGACATCGGCACCGCGGTCGGCACGGAAGTCGTCGCACCCGCGGCGGGGGTCGTCTCGTTCGCGGGGAAGGTGGGCGGCCAGCTCTTCCTCACGATCGCCCACGGAGGAGGGTTGCAATCCACGGCGTCCTGGCTCACCGACGTTCTCGTGCGCAAGGGCGCCGCGGTCGCCCAGGGGCAGGTAGTCGCGCACACGGGGTGGGGGCATGCGGCCGACCCGGCCCCGCACCTGCACTTCAGCGTGCGGCTCGCCGGCGTGTACGTCGACCCGCTCGAGTACCTGTCGCCGATGGACGTCAGCGCGCTGATCCGGCTCGCCCCACTCGGGGCGCCGCCGTCGCGGGCGTTTAGGATGACCCGGCCTTGGTCACCCCTGGTTCCACCTCACCCCTCGTTCGCCGTGGCGGCCGTGCCGGTGGCGTCGCGGTCGGGCTCGCCGCCGGACTGATCTTGGCCGGGGTCCTACCGGCCGCTGCAGCCTCCATCGTCGGCTGGTCCGGATTCCAAGGAGGGGCCACGCACGCGGGGTTCGCTTCCGAGGGCCCGGCTCCGCCCTACACCGAGGCGTGGACGGCGCCCTCCGAGCTCGGAGGACCTTCGGGACAGTTCGGTCTCTCGCAGCCGGTGGTCGTCGATGACACCGTCGTCGCGCTGGCGACCCGAAGCGTGGTCGCCCTCGATCTCGCGACCGGCGAGAGCCGATGGACCATCGGCCGCGACCCCGGCCCCGCGGTGCCGCCGGCCGTCTACGCGCCGAGCTCCGGCACGGTCGCGATCGTCTACACGGAGGGCTTCGGACCACATCCGCCGGGGAGCAGGGCGTCGGCGAGCTCCAGCACATCCGCCAGCACTTCCGCGAGCTCGCCCACCGCGACCGCCTCACCCGCGGCGAGCGGCGACGCTGCAGGCCGGGTCGACTCGCACCTCGTCGCGATCGACATCGCCACCCAGGGCTCGTTGTGGAAACGCGTTGAGCTCGACGCGGTGAGCTACACGGGCGTGACCGTCGCCGACGACGTCGCCTACGTGGGCACCGAGGCGGGTTCGGTCTACGCCGTGGACCTTCTGACGGGCACGACCGAGTGGACCGTCGATGCCGGCGAGAGCATCGACACTCCGCTCCTGGTCGCCGGCGGGCTCGTGATCGCGACCACCGGCGCGACGAACGACACCGCGGCCTCCGTGGTGGCGCTCTCGGCCTCCGACGGCTCGGAGACCTGGCGGTGGAAGGGCGACACGCCGATCTTCCGTCTCTCGGCGGCCTCCGCCGACGCCGCGCACGTCTACGTCGGGTATTCGGATCAGAACGGCACCCTCCGGGCCCTTGATCTGCACACCGGGGCGTTGACGTGGACGGCCCGGATGAATGCCGCGATCAATCTCGTCTCGGCGCCGGTGGCGACCGGCGATGCGGTCTACGCGCTCGACTTCCGAGGGCAGCTCTATCGGTTCGACCCGGCGACCGGCGCCCGGATCTGGGATTTCGCGTTCAATGAGCTCGTGCTTCGCTCGGGCCCGGTGGCCTTCGGCGACCAGGTCGTGTTGGGCACGACCGGAGGCAGGCTCGCCGCCGTCGAGGCCAGCTCCGGCGACCTCGTGTGGGAAACCGGGAAAGGACAGGGGCAGCTCCGCTCGATCGCCGTCACCCCCGACCGGCTCGTGGCCGTGCGCGGCGGCATGCTAGCCGGGCTCGTGGCCTACGACTCCGATCCTGCGGGGACCCTCGTCCGGGTCAACTCGCCC
>JBDTNY010000096.1:0-14280 GCA_039933515.1 Actinomycetota bacterium | reverse complement strand
TCAGATCGCAGGCGCTCGAGGAGGCGCACAAGGAACTCCAAGAGCGGGAGCAGGTGCTGCGCGCCCTCTCGAACACCATGGCAGAGGAGCGTTCAGACGAGCGGCTTCAGATCGCCGGCTACCTCCACGACGACCTCGCACAAGTCCTGTTCCGGCTCTCGATCCAGGTCGATGTCGCGCGCAAGCTCCTCGAGAAGGGAGACATCCCACAGGTCAGCGAACAGCTCGAGAAGATCCGCGAGTCAAAGCAAGAGACCTCCGACCGCATCCGCGCCCTGATCCGCGACCTGCACCGATCGCCGCTCGGCGCTCGCGGGCTCGCCGAGTCCCTCGAGTCCTTCACCGACGAGGTCGGGCGCGATTCGGGCATCGCGTTCCACCGCGACGTGGAGGACATCGCGCTACCGGCACCGATCGCGCTCCTCGTGTTCCACATCGCTCGTGAAGGCGTCATGAACGCCCTCAAACATGCCCACCCGACCGACGTCTGGATCGCGGTGCGAGAGATCGAAGAGAACATCGAACTCGAGCTTGCCGACAACGGGGTCGGCTTCGACACGTCGGCACCCGGTCCCGAGGGCCACTTCGGCATGGCGATGATGCGGGAACGCGCGCAGGTCGGTGGCGGATCGCTCGAGCTTGAAAGTACGCCGGGTCAAGGGACGACGATCACGGTCCGCTTCCCTCGAGCGCTGCTGCAGCAGGCGACCGCGCCGGGCGGGCCCGTGACTGGCGGGGGAGGCGCTGTTCCGGCGGCAGATGCTTCCCCCGGTACCCCTGGAACCACCGAGCAGGCGGGCGGCGATTCTCGCCGGACCGTCCGAGCATGATCAGCACCACGAAGCTCATCAACCCCGCGTAGAGGAAGGCATCGCCGATCGACAGCACTGCGCCGACCGGGGGCGGGACCGCGATCACGTCGGTGAGCGGGGTGAGGACGTCGTCGTCGGTCATCAGGTGGTGCTTCCCGTCATCCATCCGGGAAAGGATCGAGTCGACCCCGCCTGCGGACTCGA
Source organism: Actinomycetota bacterium (assembly GCA_039933515.1). Taxonomy (GTDB): domain Bacteria; phylum Actinomycetota; class UBA4738; order UBA4738; family HRBIN12; genus JAOUEA01. The sequence goes on along the minus strand of JBDTNY010000096.1, from coordinate 13,264 downwards.
GCGCCGAGGCCGACACCGGCATCCCGCCGTTGGGCACGACGGCCAGCAGGTTGAGCACCAGCCCGATCAGCATCAGGGGAGCCGCCGGCAGTCGCCGGTTCACCCATAGGAACGCGGTCAACAAGGAGTACGTCGTGGCGAGCAGCACCGGACCCATCGGCTGACCGCCCAACGAGAAGGACGGCACCAACTGGATCGCGGCGCCCGTCAGCGCCGCTCCCCACCAATGGATCTGGACGCGCTCGAAGCCGCGCAGGCTCCCGCCGGCGACGAACCCGGCCGCGAGGGCCACGAGCACCATGATCAGGATCAGCATCGAGGGAAGCGGCGGACGCCCGCCGGGTCTGGATTGTCCGACGCGCGTCCGTTCAAGTCCAGCCAGGCACTAGGCTCCGGCCATGGCTCGGATGATCCCGTTCCCGATGCTGCCGACGACGAGCACTGCCGAGCGGCGCCTCTACGAGGCCTTCATGGAACAGCTCGATGACGACTACGTCGTCTACCACTCGGTCGACTGGGTCCTGGGCGGCGATCCGATCCCGATCCAGGGGGAGGCCGATTTCGTGATCGCCCACCCCGGCGACGGCGTGCTGGTGATCGAGGCGAAGGGAGGGACGCTCGGCTACGACCCGGGCCGCCGCACGTGGACCCAAGGAGGCCACAGCGGCACTCACCGGCTCAAGGAGGATCCGTTCCACCAGGCCCGTGACGAGATGCACTCGCTCGTGACGATCCTGGAGTCGCGCCGCGGCTGGTCTCGCTGGCGGCCGTCGTACGGCTACGCGGTGGCCTTCCCCGACGGGACCTACGACCACGACGCGCACCCCGGCGCGCCTGCCGCGTACGCGATCGATCGTAGCGATATGGATGACCTCGCGACACGGGTGCGCGCGATCATGCGGGAATGGAAGCAGGCGGGCCGGACCTTCGGCGAGACGGGGATGCGGAGCCTTGCCGAAGCCCTCGGCTACCGAGTGGAGCTCCGCATGCCCCTGCGGCTCCTCTTCCGCGAGGAGGACAAGAAGATCGTCGAGCTCACCGAAGAGCAAGCGTTCATCCGGTCCTACGTTCTCCATCGCAGGCGTGCCGCGGTGACTGGGCCTCCCGGTGCGGGCAAGACCCTCCTGGCGATCGGGGTCGCGCGCCACGTCGCCGAGTCCGGCGCCCGCACGCTCCTGACGTGCTTCAACAAGCGGCTCGCCGAGCATCTGATCGCGTCGACGCAGGGCCAGGCGGATCTCCACGTAGCGCACTACCACGGCCTGGCGATGGAGCTCGCGCGCGAGGCGGGTCTCGAGGTCACCCAACCCACCGGAAGCGACGACCGGACATGGTTCGAAGAGATCCTCCCCGGTCTCCTCGAGGAGGCGGCCCGCCGACTCGGCCCGCGATACGACGCGATCGTTGTGGACGAGTCCCAGGACTTCAAACCCTGGTGGTGGCCGGCGCTCCTGGCGACCCACAACGACCCCGACGGGGGCACGCTCTATCTGTTCGGCGACGACAGCCAGAACCTCTATGGGGGCGGCGATCTTCCTGTCTCCGAGGACGATGTGCTCCCGCCGCTTCCGAACAACCTGCGCAACACGGGGTCGATCCACAGTTTCGTGTCGGTGTTCTTCGACGCCGACGGTCCCGATGCGGGAACGGCGAAAGGTCCAAAGGGCCTCCCCGTGGAAGTGCTCGACTACGACGACGAGGACGAGCTGGTGCGTCTCGTCGATGTCGTGATCACGAATCTCTTGGAGGAGGAGCAGCTCGCTCCCGACGATCTCGTGGTTCTGACGCCAGGCGGCGCCTCCAAGAGCCGGCTGTGGGCGCGCCGCGATCTCGGCCGCAACCGCCTGTCGGATCACCCCGAAGAGGGCTCGATCGTGTGGTCCACGGTGCATTCCTTCAAGGGACTGGAGCGGCCGGTCGTGATCCTGGCCGAGATCGAGAACCGCGGTCCCGAGGAGATCGGACCCTACTTGCGGGTCGGCGGCACCCGAGCGCAGCATCAGCTGATCGTCGTCGCCGAACGCGACGCGGCCCGCTCGATCCGCAAGCGCGCCTCGATCCGGCAGCGCTCGACCCGGTGACCGGCGACCGAGGACGCAGAGGTTCCGCGCGGCCATCCACGCCCGGGATGCGTAGCCTCGAGGTATGAGCCTCGTGCGAGACACCGGCTACTTCGGTCCCGAAAGCGTGAGCTGGAAGGTCCACAAGGAGGTCACCGTGCTGTTCGGCGGTGCCCGCGCGCTGCTGATGCAGGCCGCTCATCCGTTGGTCGTTGCCGGCGCGAACCAGACGGCGATGTACGAACGGAACCCCTGGAAGCGTCTCCAACGGACCTTGATCTTGACCTACACCATGACCTTCGGCACCAAAGCCGAGGCGGACGGGGCAGCCGAGAAGATCAATGACGTGCACACCCGGATCAACGGCACCGACCCGATCACGGGGAAGCGGTACGACGCGTTGGACCCCGAGTTGCTGCTGTACGTGCACGCGTGCCTCGTCGATTCCGCACTCCTCTTCGAACGGCTCACCGTGGGAAAGCTCGACGACGCCGGACGCCAACGGTTCCACGAGGAGCAGATGCTGGCCGCGGAGCTCTGTCTCGTGCCGCGCGAGATGATCCCGCCGACGGTGCCGGCGCTCTCCGCCTGGTTGGCCGACTTCGAAGACCGCGGGGATCTGATGGTGACCGAGGGCGCCCGAAAGGTGCTCGACCTTTTCCTAGATCCGCCGGAGGAAGCAGAGTGGCGGCCGATCCTTCGCGGGGTGTCGCGACTCGCGTACGGCACGCTCCCGGGGGGGATCCGTGAGATGTACGGGTTGCCGTTCGGGCCTCTGAAAGAGGCGATGATGTCGGCAACGTTCCCGTTGATCCGGGCGACCCGCCCGCTGCTCCCGCCGAAGTTCCGGTACATCGCGCCCTACCAAGACCACCTGCTTCGCCTTCGCGGCATCGAACCGCGCGACGTCGACGACGCCCGCCGCCGGGTGGGCATACGCCTCTGACGAGACCGCGCCGTTCGCGATGGCTCGTGGCGGCGGGACCGTGCGACACTGCCGCCCATGATGCTCGACCATATCGACGGCTTGTTGCTCGACATCGATGGTGTGCTGTCGGTGTCGTGGGAACCGATCCCCGGTTCGATCGAGGCGATGGGATGGCTCAGGCGTGAGGGCATCCCGTACCGGCTGATCACGAACACGACAACGCATACCCGAGCCGAGCTGGCAGAGACGCTCGTCGGCGCGGGGTTCGAGGTCGTGCCCGGCGAGATCGTGACCGCGGTGGTCGCGACGGCGTCGTTCCTTCGCACCCACCATCCGGGCGCCCGCGTGTGGATCCTCTCCGACGGGGACGCTCGCGACGACCTCGAGGGCATCTCGATCGTGGACCCCGATCAGGATCCCGAGGTCGTCGTGCTGGGCGGTGCCTGCGACGCGTTCTCCTACGTGGCCATCAACCGCGCGTTCCATCTCGTCGGCGACGGAGCTGCCTTGATCGGGATGCATCGCAACCTCTACTGGAGAACCGCCGAGGGGCTGCAGCTCGATGGCGGCGCGTTCCTCACGGGTATCGAGGCTGCGTCCGGCGCGACCGCGGCGATCTGTGGGAAACCCTCCTCCGCGTACTTCGGATCGGTCCTTGCCGAGCTGGACCTGGCGCCCGATCGGGCCGCGATGGTCGGCGACGACATCGTGAACGACGTGCTCGGCGCCCAGGCGCTTGGCCTGACCGGGGTGCTCGTGCGCACCGGGAAGTTCTCGCCCTCGGACCTTGACCGGGGCCGGCCCGACCACTTGATCGATGCGCTGGCCGACCTTCCGGCGCTCCTCCGTTGATGTCCGACCGACCGGCGGCACCCAAGATCTTCCGCGGGATCGCGCCGCAGTACTCGTGGGTCGGCGCCGCGATGTCATTGGGCCAGGACGGACGGTGGCGCCGCGAGATGGTGTCCCGGGTCGAATCGCCCACCGATGCGTTGATCCTGGACGTGGCGGCGGGAACCGGGCTCGTGTCCCGTTCACTCGCGCGGCACGATCGCACCGCGCAGATCGTCTCCCTCGACCCGAGCGCCGCGATGCTCACGACCGGCATCGAACAAGATCGTACGGCAGGCCTGGGATCGCGCATCTCCCCCGTCCTCGGCCGCGCCGAGGCCCTGCCGTTCGCCGACGCGACCTTCGACGCGGTGACGTTCACCTACCTCTTGCGCTACGTCGACGACCCTGGATCCACGCTCCGTGAGCTCGCGCGGGTCCTCCGGTCGGGTGGCGTCCTCGCGTCGCTCGAGTTCCACGCACCCGACGACCGGCTGCTCCGTCTCGGATGGCGGTGGTACACGCGGTTCGTGCTGCCGGCGGTCGGAGCGGCCATCTCCCCGGCGTGGCGCGAGACCGGCGCGTTCCTTGGGCCGAGCATCGAACGGTTCGTCGAGCGCGCCCCCCTGCCTGCTCAGGCCCTCTGGTGGCAGGAGGCGGGGCTCCGGCGCGTGCGCAGTCGCGTGATGTCGCTGGGCGCCGGCGTGGTGTGGTCGGGGGTGAAGGATCCGTGAGCGAGGGCCCCGACGTCCGTCCCGCCTTCTATGCGCTCACCCCGGGAGGCTGGCGCGACTACTGGAGCCTGCTGCACCCGCCGTACACGCTCTGGCATCTGTCGTACGTCGCGATCGGGGCCGCGCTGGCATCGACGCTCGACGTCACCTGGTGGCTCGAGACCACCGCGGCGTTCCTCCTAGCGATGGGGGTCGCCGCGCACGCCCTCGATGAGCTGGACGGGAGGCCGCTCCGCACGCGGATCCCTGGTGGTGTGCTGATCGGGCTCGCGGTGATCGGGCTCGCCGGCGCGCTCGCGATCGGCGTCCACGGCGCGACGACCGGCACGCCGTGGATCTGGGCCCTGATGCCGATCGGCGTGTTCCTGGTGGTCGCCTACAACTTGGAGCTCGCTGGGGGATGGTTCCATTCGGACCTGTGGTTCGCGATCGCGTGGGGCGGGTTCCCCGTGGTGGTCGCCTACGTCGCGCAGACGGGCACGCTCTCTGTTGCCGCCACGCTCGCCGCCGCCGGCTGCGCGGCGCTTAGCGCAGCCCAGCGCGCGCTCTCCACCCCGGTGCGCACGCTCCGGCGTCACGTCACCGGGGTCAGTGGATCGATCTCGATGACCGATGGGTCCACCGAGCCGATCGACGCCGACATGCTCCGGCACCCGCCCGAGACCGCGCTCCGCCTCCTCTCGATCTCGGTGCCGCTGCTCGCCGCCGCGATGATCGTCGCGAAGCTCGTCTGATCCGACGCGTGCTACTCGCTCGCGACGATCGGCAGGATCTCGTCGGCGTAGCGTTCGAGCTTGGCGGGGCCGACGCCGGGGACCCCCGCGAGATCGGCCCAGTCGGCGGGTTTGCGTTCAGCGATCTCGGCGAGGGTCTTGTCGTGGAAGATCACGTACGCCGGGACCCCGTCGGCCGCTGCCCGCCGACGCCGCCACTCGCGGAGCCGGTCGAAGAGCGGCCCACCACCGATCGAGCCGACCGGTGGGCCGGCCGGGCGTCGTGCGGCCCCGGCCGGTCTGGGGGCCGGTGCCGCCACGATCCCCAACTCCTGCAGGAAGGGGCTCGGCTCGGTCCGGCCTTCGCGCGGCCACGACAGGTACAGATGTGTGCGCGCCCGGGTGATCCCTACGTACAACAGGCGGCGTTCTTCTTCCGGATCGGCGGAGGACTTCTGTGAGCGGAACGGTAGTTCCTTGTCGAGGAGGCGCGGCAGGAACACCGCGTCGAATTCCAGGCCCTTCGCCCGGTGGTAGGTCAGCAGGTTCACCCCCCGCCCGCTCTGTTCGGTGCTGAACCGCGCCGACAGCTCGGTCACGAACCCCGCCACGTCGCCGTCGGGATGCGCGGCCACGTACTCGGTGGCGAGCACCCGGAGCCGACTCAGGTCGGCCTGACGGGTCACCTCTTCCGCGTCGTCGGGCTCGGCGTTCGGGTCGTAGCCGACGGCGTTCGTGGCGGTCTCGACCGCCACCTGGGCGTCGACGCTTTCCGGCCGTCGCAGCGCGGCGAGCACCGACCGCGGTCCTGGACGCCGCAGGAAGGCGCCGTCGCGCACCTGATAGGGGATCCCCTCGTCGGCGAAGGTCTCTTCGTACGCCTCGGAGCGGGCGTTGATCCGATAGAGGATCGCGATCTCCTCCCACGGGGTGCCCTCGTCGTGGAGGCGCCGGACCTCCGCCACGACGAACGCGACCTCGGCATCGGGGTCGGCGAGCGCGCGGCCCGTCGGGTTCGGCCCGTCGGGCTTGGTCGAGCGCAGGAGCTTCTCGAACCCGCCAAGCTGAGGTGAGAGGCCGTTCGCCACGGCCAGCACCTGGGGCGTCGAGCGGTAGTTCTCCTCGAGCCGCACGATCGTGGCTCCTGGGTAGCGCTGCGGGAACCCCAGGAGGTATTCGGGCGAGGCGCCGGTGAACGAGTAGATCGTCTGGTAGTCGTCGCCCACCACGCAGAGCTCGCTACGACGACCGAGCCACGCCTCGAGCAGGGCCTGCTGCACCGGGTTCACGTCTTGGTACTCGTCGACCGTGAACGCGTGGTACTTCGCACGGAGCTGCGAGGCCGCCTCCGGATACTCCTGATACAGGAGCACCGACATGCCGAGCATGTCCTCGAAGTCGATCCTGTGGGCGCGTTCCTTGCGGCGCTCGTAGCCCTCGAACACTCCGGCCATCAGCTCCGCGGGTATCGGGGGGGTATGGCCGAGCCGCTCCACTTCGGCGAGGTAGCGCCGCCACGGGATCATGCGGTTCTTCGCCCACTCGATCTCGCCGGCGAGTTCGCTCCGAGGCATGAACTTGTGGGGAGGCGGCAGCGAGTTCGCGAGCGAGGCGATCAACGGCGCCTTCGAGGGCAGCACATCGGGGAGTCGCTCGCCGGTGTGGCGCTCCCAGAACCGGCCGAGCTGGGACAGCGCGGCAGCGTGGAACGTGCGTGCCTCGACGCCGGTGACGCCCAACGCTGCGAGCCGCTCCTTCAGCTCCCGCGCGGCCTTCTCCGTGAACGTCACCGCCAGGATGCGGTCCGCGGGGAAGGTACCCGTGGCCACCTGGTAGGCGATGCGCCGGGTGATCGTGGTGGTCTTGCCGGTTCCCGCGCCCGCGAGGATCGCGACGGGCCCGCGGACCGCGGTCGCGGCCTGGCGCTGGGCGTCGTTCAGGCCTTCGAGGATCGCGATGGGGGCGGTCACGCGGCGACGGTAACAGTCCGCGGAGACACCAGAGACCTGGAGCGTCCTTGCAGCGCCTCCGAAAGTGCCGCCGCGCGAACGAGGGAGCTGGTCGGCGTGGGTATGTCGACCAGTGGCGCGGCTAGGCGCCCCCTTGAGCGCCCGAGCCACGGCTTCCCGCGGAACGCGGCTACCCTGGTCGTCATGGACCGGGCGACGACGATCGGCGAGCTGCGGGCTTCCGGCTACCCGGACCGCACCATCAAGGAGGAGCTCCGCGAGAACCTGCTGGCGAAGCTCCGCGCCGGGGAGGAGCTGTTCTCGGGCCTGGTCGGGTTCGACGACTCGGTGCTTCCCGCGATAGAGCGCGGCATCCTCGCGGGTCACGACCTGATCCTCCTGGGAGAACGTGGCCAGGCCAAGACCCGGCTCGTGCGCGCGATCGTGGGCCTGCTCGACGAGGCTCTGCCGGTCATCGCCGGCTGCGAGATCAACGACCACCCGTACCGCCCGATCTGCGCGCGTTGCCGGGGGGTCGTCGCAGCTGATCCCGACGGCGTCGAGCTGCGGTGGCTCGCGCGTGAGGATCGGTACGCTGAGAAGCTCGCCACGCCCGACACGAGCGTCGGGGACCTGATCGGCGACGTCGACCCGATCAAGGTCGCCGAGGGACGGTCGCTGGGCGATGAGCTCACGATCCACTACGGGATGATCCCGCGAACCCACCGAGGGATCGTCGCGATCAACGAGCTGCCCGATCTTCCCGAGCGGATCCAGGTCTCGCTCTTCAACATCCTCGAGGAGCGCGACGTCCAGATCCGCGGCTACCGGATCCGGCTGCCCCTCGACCTCCTCTTGGTCGCCACAGCGAACCCCGACGACTACACGCACCGTGGGCGCATCGTGTCTCCGCTCAAGGACCGGTTCGGCACGCAGGTGCGCACGCACTATCCGGAGACCGTCGCCCAGGAGATCCAGATCATGGCGCACGAGGCAGCCCTTGCTGACTCAGCAATCCCGGTCAGGGTACCGGCCTTCATGACCGAGATCGTGGCCTCCCTCACGCAGGAGCTGCGTCGCTCGCCCCACATCAACCACCGAAGCGGCGTGAGCGTCCGGTACTCGATCGGGAACCTCGAGACGCTGCAGGCGGCGGCCGTCCGACGAGCCGCCAGAGCCGGCGAGCCCGAGGCCGTCCCGCGCGTCTGTGACCTCAACGCGGTCTTGCTCTCGTCCGAGGGCCGCGTGGAGTTCGACACGATCGAGGAAGGCCGGGAGCCCGAGATCCTCGCGCGCGCGCTCCGGACGGCCGAACTCGAGGTGTTTCGGCGGCGCCTGTCGGGGTTCGATCTGTCCGCGATCCTCCAGCGGTTCGACGAGGGGTTCGCGCTCGAGACTTCCGATCTCACGCCGGCGAGCGAGCTGCTCGCGGCGTTCGGCGATCTGCCCGGGCTGGCCAAGATGCTCTCGCGCCTCGGCGTTGAGGAGGAGAGCCCAGGGGTCGCGGCCAGCGCCCTAGAGTTCGCGCTGGAGGGATTGCATCTCTCGCGGCGATTGAACAAGGCGGGCGGCGACGGCGAGGCGAAGTACACGGCGCCCGCCGGATCGTAGGATCTCCCCGCATGTCGGACGTCCACACCTTCGTCGGGTTCGCTGTCGTCGCGATCTTCGCGATCGGCTGGCTCTGGGGCCTCGGCGCCTGGATCACGAAGCGGGGAACCGGGAACCCCTTCTGGTGGTGGCTCACGGTCGCCCAGGTCGTGGCGGGGCTCCAGGCATTGATCGGGATCGTCCTCCTCGCCATGGGCCGACGCCCCGGCACACCGTTGCACTTCGTCTACGGCTTCGGCCCGCTCTTGGTCCTGGGCATCGCCCACGTCGTGGCCCGCGAGGGGATGACGTCGAAGCCCGGGGGCGAAGCGATGAAGCCGTGGGTGCCGTTCGCCTGGGCGGCGTTCATCTGCTTCGGGCTCGCGCTCCGCGGCCTGATGACCGGGCTCGGTATCGGCTGACGCGTCGTCTTGGCCGGTCCCGAGCGACCGAGCTACTCGGTTCCGGGTAGCAAGCCCGGCGCACGTGGGGCCGAAGACCTCTCAGTAGGTTACTGACGCGCCCTCCCGTGGGGGCCTTCCAGGAGGTCGCAGCCCGCGTATGTACACCCGTTTTGGCACGTCGCGCACGCCTGCTCCGTGGCCCGCCATCGTCCGAACCGCCTTCGTCGCCGTGATGACGATCGCGCTGCTGCCGCTGCCCAGCGCGCCTGCGAGCGCGGCGGCCGCGCTCACGATCACCCCCATCACGTGGAACGTGGTCGGGCTCGACAGCAACAACGTCAACGCCGGGCCCAACGACTTCCTGGCGGGAGCGCGAATCTGCAACACGGGAAATGTGGCCGCCACCAACGTCGTCGCGGCCTTCGTGTGGGACAGCGCCAACGCGAACATCAACCTCACCGGGTCGAGCACGCGGGCCAAGGCGACGGTCGCCCCGGCTCCCGCCCCGTGTTTCGACGCGTACTTCAACGTCGTGGTGACTCGAACCAGCGCCGCCCACGACACCGCGCGGCGGTTCCACATCACGGCTACCGCCGACACGCTCGGCACCGTGAGCACCCCGACCCCGCGCGAGCTGTACGTCGAGAAGCTGGTGTCGCAGAACCGCAACTCGGTGGGCTCGATCACCGGACCGTCGACCGTCTACGTCGGCGGCACCTACTCGTTCACGGTGCTCTCGAGCACGGCGACCCAGGGGTACGAGCAGCTGTCGTCGTTCCTGAACTGGCCGGGGGCGATCTTCGAGGTTCAGTCGGTCGCGGTGCAGTACTCGGCACCGGTGAACCCGACGAACAACGACAAGGTCTACTCCGACGCCTGCGGCTGGGTCAACGATCCGACATCGGGCGCCTACCGATCGTGCGTCGGCAGTGGGAAAGCCGGCGGCAACGTCAGCACGACCTATACCGTGTACGTGATCCAGCCCGGCACCGCGACGCTGGGCGAGCTGATCTACGACTTCTCCGGCAGCAGCTATCACTACAACGCGGACTTCGGCACCGGCGTGGCCGCCAAGACCGTGACCGCGGTCGCCGCGGCCGACCTCTCCGTCACGAAGACCGACAGCGTCGATCCGGTGACCGCGGGCAACCAGCTCACCTACACGCTGAACGTGGCGAACGCAGGAACTTCGCCGGCGACCGGCGTTTCGCTCACGGACGCCGTGCCTGCCGGCACGTCATTCGTCTCGGCCACCGGCGGCGGCACGCTGTCGGCCGGCACCGTCACGTGGAACCTCGGGACGATCGCATCGGGAGCTTCGACCTCGGTGACCGTCACGGTCGCCGTGAATGCTTCGAGGACGACCCCCTTGTCGAACACCGCCAACGTTACGGCCACATCGACCGACCCGGACACGTCGAACAACAGCGCGACCGAAGCGACGGCGGTGGCGACCTCGGCCGATCTCTCGCTCACCAAGACAGATAGTCCGGACCCGGTCGGGGTCGGGGAGGACCTCACGTACACGATCGGCCTCACGAACAGCGGGCCATCGAACGCCCAGAACGTCGTGATCACCGACACGCTCCCGGGGGCCGTGACCTTCGTCTCGGCGACCCCCACGGCAGGCAGCTGCTCCCGTTCGGGCGTGACCCTCACCTGTTCCCTGGGCACCGTGGCGGCCGGGGCGACGCCGTCAGTCACCGTCGTCGTCCGCCCGAACCCGGGCAGCGAGGGCACGATCACGAACTCCGCCTCCGTCACGAGCACCACGAGCGACCCCGATACAGGTGACCGCACGGCATCGGCTGGCACCACGGTCACGCCCCGCGCCGACGTCTCGATCTCCAAGACCGACGGCCCCGATCCCGTGGTGGCCGGCAACCAGGTCACCTACACGTTGGCGGTCGCGAACGCCGGCCCCTCGACCGCGGCCGGGGTCACCGTCACCGACGCGATCCCGCCCGGCACGAGCTTCGTCTCCGCGACCGGCGGCGGCTCGCTCTCAGCTGGCACGGTCACCTGGAACCTCGGCGCGATGGCCGCCTCGGCGTCGACGACCCTGCAGCTCGTGGTCGCGGTCGACAGCGGCCGGACCGCAGGACTCTCGAACACGGCCGACATCACGACCGCGACGACGGACCCGGTGCCCGGGAACAACTCCTCGACCCAGACGACGGCTGTGAACACGAGTGCAGATATCTCGATCACGAAGTCCGACACCCCCGACCCGGTCGCCGCTGGGCAAACGCTCACTTACACGCTTGCCGTGTCGAACGCGGGTCCCTCCAACGCACTCAACGTGTCCGCGCAAGATGTCCTTCCGGCGGGCGTGTCCTTCGTCTCGGCCGTGCCCTCGACGGGCTCGTGCTCGGAGTCGTTCGGGACGGTCACGTGCGGCCTCGGGACCGTGGCCACCGGGGGAGGCGCCACGATCACGATCCGCGTGACGCCCTCGGCAGCCGGCAGCTTGTCCAATACCGCCTCGGTGTCGTCGTCGACCCCCGACCCCTCGCTCGTGAACAACACGTCAACCGCGCTCACGACCGTCACGCCGCTCGCCGACGTGTCCGTCTCGGTGTCGGACTCCTCCGACCCTGCGGATGCCGGCACGCAGCTCACGTACACGTTCGTAGTCGGCAACGCGGGGCCGTCGTCGGCAGCGTCCGTGGCGATGTCCACGGCTGTTCCGGGAGGAACGTCTTTCGTGTCGGCCTCCGGAGGCGGAACCCTCTCCGCGGGGGTGGTCTCGTGGAACATCGGAACCCTTGCCGCGGGAGCGTCGACGACCAGAACGATGGTGGTCTCGATCTTCCCCTCCAGGACGGCCGACCTCTCGGACACGGCGACGGTCTCGACCTCGACCCCGGACGGGAACGCGGCCAACGACGCCGACACCGAGACGACGGTCATCGCGACACCCGCCGACGTGCGGGTCGTGAAGTCCGACCTAAGCGATCCTGTGGTCGCGGGCACCGATCTCACCTATCAGCTCGACATCTCGAACCTCGGTCCGGCCACGGCCAGGAACGTCGTCGTCACGGACGTCGTCCCGCCGGGGACGAACTTCGTCTCAGCTTCGGGGGGCGGCACGGAGTCGAGCGGTACCGTGACCTGGAACCTCGGAGATCTCTCGGTGGGCACCGTCACCCGATACGTGACGGTGCACGTGGCGTCCGGCCGCATCGCCGCGCTCTCGAACACCGCCTCGGTCGCGACGACCTCCGTCGATCCCGTCCCGGCGAACGATCAATCGACCGAAGGGACGAGCGTCGGTCGTGTCGCCGACCTCAGGTTGTCCAAGTCGGACGGGCTGGCCACGGTCCTGCCAGGAGATACCGTGACCTACACGATCGCGCTCACGAACGACGGCCCGTCCACGGTGCCGGCCGGCGAGGTCGTCACCGACACGCTGCCGGCCGGCACGACCGGCATCGAGAGCGAAGCCGACTGCGCGATCGTCGCGGGCGTCTTGACCTGCACGACCCCCGCCAGTCTCGCACCCGGCGGCTCGGCGTCGTGGGCGGTCGACGTGACGATCAGTCCCGGGTTCCTCCTCAGCAGCGTGTCTAACACAGCGCAGATCACGTCCTCACCCATCTCCGATCCCGACCCGACCGACAACTCGGCCACCGACGTCGACCTCATCCCGACCGCCGCCATCGATGTCGCGATCTCTTCGAGCACGGCCTCGGTGGGCACCGGCGGCCAGGTCGTGGCCTACACCTTCACCGTGACCAACACCGGCAACCAGACCCTGAACGCGATCACGGTGGCCGACGCCCAGTGCGACGCCGGCACCTTGAGCTATGTCTCGGGCGACGCGAACAGCGACTCGAAGCTCCAGCTCACCGAGACCTGGATCTATACGTGTGAGCGCACCGTGACCCAGGCCGAGGTCGATGCCGGGGGCCCGATCTCATCCACCGTGGACGCGGACTCCGCCGAGTCGGCTCCCGCGAGCGACACCCTGGACATCCCGGTGGTCTTGGGTCCGGTGATCGATGTCGCGATCTCTTCGAGCACGGCCTCGGTGGGCACCGGCGGCCAGGTCG
>JBDTNY010000095.1:0-20702 GCA_039933515.1 Actinomycetota bacterium | reverse complement strand
GCACGGGACCGGGCGACGGCCGTACCCCCCGTCGCCCGGTCCTTCACGTCCTCATCCCGCCGGCAGGAAGACCGTGAAGATCGCGCCGCCGCCGTCGCGATCCTCGACCCAGGCGCGCCCACCGTGCAACTCGGCGAACCTGAGGACGAGCGACAAGCCCACACCCACACCTGGGGAATGGACCGATTCGGATCCGGGCGCCTGCCGGAAGGGCTCGAAGATCGCATCGTGCAGATCGGCCGGCACGCCGGGCCCCTCGTCCTCGACCACGAGCAGCATGCCGCCGTCCTGGGCATTCGCCCGCACCCAGATCCGGGTCTCCGGCGGTGTGTGACGGATCGCGTTCGACACGAGGTTCTCCAAGATCCGCTCGACCTTCGCCGCATCGACGGACACGGTGGCGGGTTCCACCGCGATCGCGATCTGATGGCCGCTGGGGTTCTCGGTCTCTTCGACCGTGCGGCGCACGAGGGTCTCGAGATCGGTGGGACGGCGTTGGGGCGAGACGATCCCCCGCTGGAGGCGGTCGAGGTCGAGGAGGTCGGACAGGAGCCGCTCGAGCTTGCGGGCGTTTGCGGCGATCCGGTGGACCAGGTCGACCGCTTCGTCCCGGGGGAGCTCCATCCTGGTTCGCTCCAGGGTGAGCGCGGAGCCGAGGATCGACGTCAGGGGCGTGCGGAGGTCGTGCGACACGGCCTCGAGGAACGTGTTCTTCATCTCATCGAGCGCCCGGAGGCGCTGGGCGGCCTCACGCTCGCGCTTGAACGCCTCAGAATATTGGCGCTCGCTGTCGCGCAGCGCCTCTTCAGCCTGCTTGCGCTGCGTCACATCGACCATGAGGCCACGGAGCTGGCGCGCGCCTTGCGCGCCCGCCACCACGTGTACTAGGTCTCGGATCCACACGACTCGGTCGGCCGAGGTGTCCAGCCGATACTCGAGGGAGGGGTCTTCCCTCGATGCGGCGACGACGCCCATCGCGGCCACGGCCTCCCCCCGGTCGTCGGCGACGATGTGCGAGCCCCAGGCTCGTCCCTGGCCGGGCCAGGCGAGTGCCGCCGGCCCCAGGAGCTCCTCGGCCTTGCCCCCCAGGAACGTGAAGGCAAGGGTCGAGGCGTCGGCTTCCCAGAACACCGCGTCGAGGCTCTCGACGAGCTCGTGGAACCGCTCGAGCTCTGAGAGCCGCCGGGCATTGCCCAACGCGAGCGAGGTGATATCGGCGAGTCCCTGGGCCATTCGGAGATCGTCGGGGCCGTACAGGTGTTCGCCGTCGGGAGCGACGAACGCCAGCGCCCCGGACCCGTCGGGCTCCCATCGGAGAGGGGCGATCAGGATCTCACGCGCCTCTCGGGAAAACAGGAGCTCGGGTGGCAAGGTACTGGCCGCCACGTCATGAGAAACCACGAACGGCCCCGAATCCCCCGTGGCGAGCGCGTCGACGACCTCGCTCGGCACGTCGGCGATCTCGGCTCTGGCTCGGGCGGTCCCCGGCACGACCTCGTGGAGCCGGGCGAGACGGAACGCGCCCGTTGAGGGGTCCAGCATGTAGGCGCCCGCGACCGCGCACGGGGCGAGTGCAGGGATCGTCTCGAGCGCCTCCTGCAGGATGTCGCCGATCGCACGCATCTTTGTGAGCGCCTGGGAGAGGCGAAGGAGCGCGCCCGAAGTTTCGGCCGCCCGTCGTTCGGCCTGCAACAGGGTCGCGTTCTCGAGGGCGATCGCCGCGTGGGAAGCCAGGACCTCCAAAAGACGCTGGTCTTCCTCATCGAACTTGCCGTAGCCCAGGCTCGAGAGCACGATCACGCCGGTGACTTGGTCCCCGAGCTTCATCGGCACGAGCAGCATGGACTCGACGATGTCCTCGGTGCCCTCGATCTGGATCGCGAACCCCACTTCCTGGGCGTTCGGCGTCAGGAGCGACTCGCCGGTTGCGGCGACGTGGCCTGTCATCCCCGAGCCGACCTGCGTGACCAGCTCCTCGAGCGTTTCCGTTTCGTAGTCGCGGAGGAGCTCACCGCGGAATGCGATCGGCATCAGGGTCTCGCCGTCGGGTTGGATCCGGTACACCCGGCAGTTGTGGTAGTCGATGATCGTCCTGAGCTCGGCGGTGATGGCGCCGCCGATCGCGGCGACGTCGTTCAGCGTGTTCAGTTTGGCCGCAAGGCTGTGCAACATGTCGAGCTGCGCCACCGACCGGAAACGCTCTGCGCCGAGATCGCCTGTCATGTGCTCACCTTCGGACACGCTCGCTCTCTCGCGCGATCGCCGCTCGCTTCCGATGCTCTCACTCTCCCGCTGCCCTCGCTTCTGCATCGACGTAAGGCCGAAGGTGCTTGAACCGTCGGTGCGCCTGGGTAGCCTTGGCGACGTGGCCATCCCCGACGCGGCACCCTCTGCATCCGAGCTCGACGACCGGGCTCGGGAGATCCTCGACTTCGAACGCGAGGGTTGGAAGCTTCGCGTGGCGAAAGAGCGGGCGATCCGCGAGCGCTTCGGATTCTCGGCGGCTCGGTATCACCAGCTCCTGAATCGTTTGATCGACACGCCGGCGGCGCTCACCTATGACCCGATGCTCGTCCGCAGGCTTCGTCGCGTGCGGGAAGCGCGACGGCGAAAACGGGTCGCGGGTCAGCTCGGCGTCCCCCTGTAACGCGGCCGGGCAGGCGCCGAGCCCTGGGGTAGGATGGGCGCCGTGAACCTGGGAACCGGCAGGATCGTCGTGATCGTCGCGTTGCTCGTCGTCGGTGCCGCCGTGCTCGCGAACGGGTTCGCCGATTCGTTCAGCGCGCTCGAGCCCGGCAGTACACCGAGCAGCAGTTCGGTGGCTTCGCAAACACCGAGCGGGTCCCCGACCGGGTCGACCGGTCCGACAACTCCTCAGACACCCGAGCCCCAGGTCGACGGGGTGCTGATCCAGGTCTTCAACGGCACCACCGTCACCGGACTCGGCGGGACCGCGCAGACGCTCCTCGAGACGAAGGGGTACACGATCAACGCCGGCGCGCTCGACGCGCCTTCGAAGCCGGTGACGAGGACGATCGTGTACTTCCGCGGTGGAACGGCATCGGCCCAGAACGAGTCCAATGCCACGTTCCTGGCGAAGAAGTCGTTCAAGGGCGCCGACGTGCAGGAACTGGACCCGACGATCGACGACCTGGTGAAGAAGTCGACGCAGGTCGTCGTGGTGGTCGGCGACGACTACGCAGCCACGATCGGCTGATCACACGAAGCGTCTACTCGGCGAGCGCTCTCAGCGCTGCCGCGCGCCACTCGGATCGTTCCGCGGGTCCCGACGTGAGGAGTGCGCCGACGATCTGAGCGAGCTCCTCGGGGACGAACGGCTTCGAGAGGAAGACGTCGGCGCCCGACTCGAACGCGAGGCGCTGGTCCTCGATCTGTGCCTTGGCCGTCAAGACCACGATCGGTACGTCGGTGGTCATCTCGGTGCCCCTGAGCCGGGTGAGCACTTCGAACCCGTCCATCGCCGGCAGCAAGAGATCGAGCACCACGGCGTCTGGAGGGTTCTCGACGGCGAGGGCCACCCCCGTTTCGCCGTCGAGCGCCTCGAGCACCTCGTGCCCTTCGTGACGCAGGTTCACGCGGCACAGCATGAGCACGTCGGGCTCATCGTCGATCACCAGCACGCGCGGCACGTTCTCTGTCCTCCTGATGGGGAACCCCCGTTCCCCCTACAGAGGTTGTCGGCAGGAGCCGCGCTCCAGCCCATACCTGGAACCAGGGATGCTCGACGCGGCCGCACCGGGAGCCGTGCGTTGACGGTGTTCGAACCCCCACCTACGCTGGCTGAACAGGAGGCGCCCGTGCTGAAGATCTCTCAGAAGCTCGAGTACGCGATGCGCGCGATGATCGAGCTCGCGCAGCACCGGGAAGAAGGGGTTCTCGTGCCTGCGCGCCAGATCGCCGAACGTCAGCAGATCCCTGTCCGGTTCCTCGAGCAGCAGCTCGGAGCCCTGTCCAAGGCGGGGCTGGTGGAGAGTTTCCGCGGCGCCGGTGGCGGCTGCCGGCTGGCCCGCCCGCCTGAGGACATCACGATGGCCGACATCGCTGACGCGATCGAAGGACAGATCTTCCCGATGTTTTGCCTCGAGCCCTCCGACCACACCTGCTTCCAGGATTCACGTTGTGGGCTGCAAGGGTTCTGGGCAGACGTTGCTCAGGCCGCCCAGGCGGTGTTCCGTCAGACGACGGTGGCGGACCTCGCGGCCCGCCACCCATCGAGTACCCCGGGGCCGACGTTCATCGCTCCGGAACAGCTGTTGTCGCGCCTGAACTAGGAGGCGGGCGGGGACCACCCGCGGGACTTCGCCTCATCTCCGCCCAAGATGCGCTGGATCTTGGTCCCGCACACGGGGCAGGTGCCCTGCGAGGCGGGCCGCCCGTTCTTCATCGTCACGACCTGTCCCTCGAAGTCACGCTTCTCACGGCACTTCATGCAGTACGCGGTCTCGGCCATCCCTGCTCTCCTTCCCCTTCCTGCGAGGCCCATCAACCTCGAAGCCGCCTCGGTGGGCGGCTCACGCCCGATGGTGGCCCCGTGGTCGCACGGTTGCAAGCACATCTGCGCCCCGGCGTCCGGTCGCGTCGAGGGCGCTTCCTGCGTACGATGCAGCCCTCTCGCCACACACGGAGGATGAAGTGAGCGACGAACGGCACATCGAAGGGCTCCTCTCCGAGCATCGCGTGTTCGAGCCGCCCCCCGCCTTCGCAGAGCGCGCTCTCGTCTCCGATCGTTCGATCTACGACCGCGCCGAGGCCGACGTCGAGGCGTTCTGGGCGGAACAGGCCGAGCGGCTGACGTGGTTCAAGGGCTGGGACACGGTGATGAACTGGACCCCGCCGTGGGTGACGTGGTTCGCGGGCGGCACCTTGAACGCCTCTTACAACTGTCTCGACCGTCATGTCGAAGCCGGGGGGGGCGACAAGGTCGCGTACCACTGGGAGGGCGAGCCCGGCGAGCGACGTACGATCACCTATCGCGACCTGTACGAAGCGACCTGCCGGTTGGCGAACGCGCTGCGGTCGCTGGGCGTCGGCAAGGGAGATCGCGTCGCGATCTACCTGGGCATGATCCCCGAGCTGCCCGTCGCGATGCTCGCCTGCGCACGGATCGGCGCGGCGCACTCGGTGGTGTTCGGTGGGTTCAGCGCCGAGTCGTTGAAGGACCGCATCATCGACGCCGACGCGAAAGTGTTGATCACGGCCGACGGGGGTTACCGGCGTGGCCAGATCGTCCCGCTCAAGGCCAGCGCCGACGAGGCCGTCGCGGGATGCCCCTCGATCGAGCATGTCGTCACCGTTCGTCGCACTGGCGGTGACCATCCGTTCCAGCCGGGTCGCGACCTTTGGTATCACGAGCTGATCGAGGCGCAGCCCGCCGAGTGCGAACCCGAGCCCATGGACGCGGAGGACGTGTTGTACCTGCTCTACACGAGCGGCACGACCGGCAAGCCGAAGGGGATCGTCCACACTACCGGCGGGTACCTCACCCAGGTCGCCGCTACACATAGGCTGATCTTCGATATCCACGAGGACGACGTCTACTGGTGTGCCGCCGACATCGGGTGGGTGACCGGGCACTCGTACATCGTCTATGGGCCCCTCGCGAACCACACCACCGGCATCATCTACGAGGGTGCGCCGGACTGGCCCGACAAGGACCGGCTGTGGGAGATCGCCGAGCGCTACCGGGCCACGATCCTGTATACGGCGCCGACCGCGATCCGAGCATTCATGCGCTGGGGAACCGAGCACGTCGACAAGCACGACCTGTCGTCGCTGCGGTTGCTGGGCTCGGTCGGGGAGCCGATAAACCCGGAAGCGTGGATGTGGTACTGGGAGCACATCGGGGGCAAGCGCTGCCCCGTGGTCGACACGTGGTGGCAGACCGAGACGGGCGCGATCTTGATCACCCCGTTGCCGGGCGTCACCCCGTTGAAGCCGGGATCGGCCACGGATCCGTTCCCCGGCATCCAGGCTGACGTCGTCGATGAACGGGGGGATTCCTCGCCGCTCGGCGGCGGTGGGTACTTGGTGCTCCGGCATCCCTGGCCGGCGATCTCCCGAACGATCTGGGGCGACCCGGACCGCTACGTGTCGACCTACTTCGGCAAGTACGGACCGGAGGTGTACGTCGCGGGGGACGGGGCGCGTCGCGACGCCGACGGGTACTACTGGCTGCTTGGCCGTATCGACGACGTGATGAACGTGGCTGGGCATCGGCTGTCCACCTACGAGATCGAAAGCGCGCTCGTCGACAACCCGAAGGTCGCCGAGGCGGCGGTCGTCTCCAAGCCCGACGATCTCAAGGGCGAGGGCATCGTCGCGTTCGTGACGCTCAAGGGCGGCCTCGAGGGCGACGAGGCGACGCTGCAAGAGCTCCGCGAGCACGTCTCGAAGATGATCGGTCCGATCGCGAAGCCGGACCACATCATCTTCACCCCCGACCTGCCCAAGACACGTTCGGGCAAGATCATGCGCCGGCTGTTGCGCGATGTCGCCCGCGGCAACGCCCTAGGCGACGTGACGACGCTCGCGAACGCCGAGATCGTTGATCAGATCAGAGAGCAGGCGGCGACCGCTCCGGCCGACGAGTAGCGGCATGACGGTCGACGGGCCCATGTTCGGACCCGGGGTGGCCGACTTCGTCGCGTCGCAACGGGTGGGCTACCTCGCCACCGTGTACCCCGATGGGCGGCCGCACGTGGTGCCGATCTCGCCCGTCCTCGACCTAGACCGCCTCGTGTTCGCGACCGAGCGGGACACCCAGAAGGTCCGCAACCTGGAGGGGGACCCGTTCGTCGCGATCGCGTTCGACCGCTACGACGAGGACTGGAAGCAGCTGGTGCAGGTGATCGTGCACGGCGAGGCCTACGTGATCGACTCGGGATTCGAGTTCGAGCGCGACCGAACCCTGCTCTACGAGAAGTTCCCGCAGTACGAGGCGGACGCACCGATCACCGAAGGCGAGGCGATCATCGTGGAGGTCCGCGCTGACAGGGTCGTGACCTGGGGCTTCTAACCGGGCTTCGGGTCGAGGTGGCGTTCGAGGAACTCGAGCATGAGCTCCACGTGGGCGATCTGTTCGACGACGTCGTTCGCGTGATGGCCGCCCGGATAGACGTGCACCTCCACCTCGCCCCCCCGAGCCTTGAGGGCATGGGCGTACACCATGACCTGGCCGAGCGGGCAACGGCTGTCGTGTTCCCCGGCGATGAGCAGCACCGGCGCACGGACCTCGTCTACGTAGGTCATCGGGTTGCGCTCGGCGTACAGCTCGGGCAGGTCCATCGGTGAGCCGCCGAGCGTCGCGAGGTCCCACGCTCGCAGGGGCGGCGCGCACTCGTAGTG
Organism: Actinomycetota bacterium; assembly: GCA_039933515.1. Taxonomy (GTDB): domain Bacteria; phylum Actinomycetota; class UBA4738; order UBA4738; family HRBIN12; genus JAOUEA01. The sequence goes on along the minus strand of JBDTNY010000095.1, from coordinate 13,337 downwards.
AGCCGCGACGTAGTCGCCCACGGGGATGCCGGCGATCACCGCCTTCCAGCGGTCGGGATGACGCCCGGCGTTCAGGGTGGCGAGGTAGCCGCCCCACGACCATCCCTCGATCGCGACGCGGTTCGGATCGGTGAAACCGGTCGCGATCAGGTGGTCCACCCCGGCGATGATGTCCTCGGACTCGGGGAACCCGATGTCTCCTTGCAGCGCCTGACGGAACCGCGCGCCATAGCCGGTCGAGCCCCGGTAGTTCACGAGCAGTACCGCGTATCCGTGGTCGACGAACGCCTGGCGCCGTGGATCGAAGGCGTCGGTGTTGTGGTACTCCGGACCGCCGTGCACCGAGACGACCGTCGCGAACGGCCCAACGCCTTCGGGACGGATCAGCCAGCCGTGGATGCGATCGCCGTGCGGGTTCTCGAACCAGATCGACTCGAAGGCTCTGCCCTCGGGCGCGACCTCCCCGTCGAGCGCGAGCATTTCCCGCCCGCCGAGATCGCGGATCTGCGGCGCGTGCGTGCCGCGCTCGATCCGGAACCAGACGTCGCCGTCGGGACGCACCCGCGCGTTCGAGATCGTCCCGTCGAGCGAGGTCAGCTCGATCGTGGTGCCCGTTGCAATGTCGAACCGCAGGAGCTGATCGCGCGCCTCGTGCGAGTGCCGCAGGAGCAGCGCCGTTCCGTCGGGGTACCAGTCCTCCAGGAAGACCGCGCCTGGGCGCCCGACGGAGAGCTCGGTGAGGGACCCCGAGGAGAGGTCCCAGAGCCACGGTCGCTCGACGTCGTGCACCTCTCGAACAAGCACGAGCCGCTGGTCGCCTGGCGTCGGTGACCACCCCGCGGGACCGACCGAGAGATCCTCGTCGACGACCTCGCCCACGACGTCTCCGGTGTACGCGTCGAGAACCCTGACCGCCGGGCGGGAGATGTCGCTCTTCTCGGCGTGCCGGATGGCGAGCAGCGAGCCGTCGGCCGAGAGTCCGCCCGGTCCGCTGGGCCATGCAGCTCCGACCCCGGCGGGCTGCGCGTGGCGGTAGACCGCACGTGGCGTCTCATCCCCGTGCTGCACGTAGATCGCGTACGCCTCGTCGTCGGCGAGTCCGAACGCCGACACGCCCGGCACCATCGACAGGCCCATCGCCCAGCCGTCGGGCGCGTCGAACAGCGGCGTCGCCGGGCCGCCATCGGATTGGGTCACCATCCAGTGACCGTGCTCGTCCCCGGTCGGGTCCAGCCACCAGACGACGCCCGCGCCGTCGGGGGTGAGGTGAACCTCCTCCGCGCCCACCCCGCCCTCCGACGCCTGACGGCGATCTCCGGTCGTCAGATCCCACGACCAGGCCTGCGCGGCGCCGCCCTCGTTCGAGACGAGCGCGAGGCGGTCGGGGGCTGCGTTCGCCCACACCACCTGATCGATGCGTGGGGCGCTGAATCGTTGTTGCCAGCGATCGTCCTCGGCCATAGGGCCTTCCTCGGTCTCGGTCGAGGCGGAGCCTAGCGCGGACGCCGCTCGGACCCTTCGCCGTGGGGCATGATGGACGCATGCGGTTCGGCATGCGCGACGACGTACACGCCTTCACGATCGGGTCCGCCGCGTTCGTCCCCCCCGGCAACCTCGTGCACGTGCTCCGGGGCTGAGCGGTGGCGCCGAGGTCCAGCGGTCGAAGGAAGCGCGCCCCCAAAGGCGACATGCTCGACCGCCTCGTGCTGCGCCCGGGTGAGTCGCCCGGCGCGCCGCACCTCGGCGAGGACCCCGACGACTGGCGTGCTCCGTCCGCGCCCACCGATTGGCGCGCTCGAACCGACGGCCCCGCGCGCTGGCTGGCGACCCTCGGCGTCGCCTTCGGGTTCCTGCTTTTGGTCGCCCCGGGTGTGATCGCCTCGAGGCAGGTAGCCGATTGGCGAACGGGGCACCGATACCGTCCCGCTTTCGCCTGGGCGCTCGGGGCACTCGCCGCATGGGTCGGGGTGGTGACGCCCTTGATGCTCACCGAGTTCCGCGGGGCGGCGGCTGTACTCGGCGTGATCTCGCTGCCGCCACTCCTGCTCTGGGCCGCCCGCGACTGAGCACGAACCGGCGAACCCCCTTGCCACGTGAGGGGCAGTTCCGGCTACAATCGTTAGCACTCGGCACATAGGAGTGCTAGCAGTCGGATACCCAGGCTGAGAAGCCACGAGTCAAGAGGAGGGAAGGGATGGCCGCCAAGATCATCTCCTTCGACGAGGACGCACGGCGCGCGCTCGAGCGGGGCATGGACCAGCTCGCCAACGCCGTGAAGATCACGCTGGGCCCGAAAGGCCGCAACGTCGTCCTCGAGAAGAAGTGGGGCGCACCCACGATCACGAACGACGGTGTCTCGATCGCCAAGGAGATCGAGCTCGCCGACCCCGAGGAGCGCATCGGCGCGGAGCTCGTGAAGGAGGTCGCCAAGAAGACCGACGACGTGGCCGGTGACGGCACCACGACCGCGACGGTCCTCGCCCAGGCGATCGTGAAGGAAGGTCTTCGCAACGTCGCCGCCGGCGCCAACCCGATGTCGCTCAAGCGCGGCATCGAGCGGGCCACCGAGCTCGCGGTGGAGGCGATCAAGAACCAGTCCAAGGAGGTCGAGGGCAAAGAGGAGATCGCCCAGGTGGGCGCCATCTCCGCTGCCGACCCCCAGATCGGCGAGACGATCGCTGAGGCCGTCGACAAGGTCGGCAAGGACGGCGTCATCACGGTCGAAGAGTCGAACACCTTCGGCATGGAGCTCGACTTCGTCGAGGGGATGCGATTCGACAAGGGCTTCATCTCCCCGTACTTCGTCACCGACGCCGAGCGCATGGAGGCCGTACTCGACGACCCCTACGTCCTCATCGCGAACAGCAAGATCAGCGCGGTCAAGGACCTGCTCCCGGTCCTTGAGAAGGTCATGCAGGCCGGTAAGCCGGTCCTGGTGCTGGCCGAAGACGTCGATGGCGAGGCGCTCGCGACCTTGGTCGTGAACAAGATCCGCGGCACGTTCAAGTCTGTGGCCGTGAAGGCCCCCGGCTTCGGTGACCGCCGTAAGGCCATGCTGCAGGACATCGCGATCCTCACGGGCGCGACCGTCGTGTCAGAAGAAGTCGGCCTCAAGCTCGAGAGCGCGACCATCGACCTGCTGGGCACCGCCCGCAAGGTGATCGTCACGAAGGACGAGACCACGATCGTGGAGGGTGCGGGCAAGGACGAAGACGTCCAGGGCCGCATCAACCAGGTCAAGTCCGAGATCGAAAAGACCGACTCCGATTATGACCGAGAGAAGCTGCAGGAGCGCCTCGCGAAGCTCTCCGGCGGCGTGGCGGTCATCAAGGTCGGTGCGGCCACCGAGGTGGAGCTGAAGGAGAAGAAGCACCGCATCGAAGACGCGGTGCAGTCGACGAAGGCGGCCGTGGAAGAGGGCATCGTGCCCGGAGGCGGCGTGGCCCTCCTGAACGCGCAGACCGCGTTGGACAAGGTCGACCTCGAGGGTGACGAGCTCACGGGTGCCGCGATCGTGCGGCGTGCGCTCGAGGAGCCGCTCAAGCAGATCGCCCACAACGCCGGCCTCGAAGGCGGCGTGATCATCGAGAAGGTGCGAGCGATGGACCCGGGCCATGGGCTCAATGCAGCCACCGGTGAGTACGGCGACATGCTGAAGTTCGGCGTGATCGATCCCACCAAGGTGACCCGCTCGGCGCTGCAGAACGCAGCGTCGATCGCCGCGCTCTTCCTGACAACCGAGGCCATCGTCGCCGAGAAGCCCGAGAAGGCACCGGCCGGGATGCCCGGCGGGATGCCCGGCGGTGACATGGACTTCTGAGTCCGACCGCGTTACCGCATCACCCGAACGGGGGCCTCGAGCCCCCGTTCGGCATTCCGGGGCGCACGGCGAGGTCACGAGCCGGGTCAGCCTAGGATGCGCGTAGTCCGCCCGTGTGCGAAAGGTATCCGTGTCGTTCCGAGGATCTCTCCGGGTACTCATCACCCTCCTCAAGAACCGCGCCCTCCTGCGAGTGCTCTTCTCGTTCCAGGCGTTCAGCGCCGGCGAGGCGGCGGTGTGGATCACGGTCTCCGTGTATGCCTACCAACGGGGTGGTGCGACCGCCACGGGGCTCGTGCTGGTCGCCCAGCTCGTGCCTGCCGCGTTGGTCGCGCCGCTCGGCGCGACGTTCGGCGATCGGATGCGACGGGATCGTGCGCTCGGGCTGGGATACGCGATCCAGGCTGGCACCGATCTGATGCTTGCGATCGCCCTGTGGAAGGCGCCGGCGATCGCCGCGTACGCGGTCGCCGTCCTGGCGAGCTGCGCGATCACGCTTACCCGACCGGTCCACAACTCGATCCTGCCCCACCTCGCAGAGACACCCGAGGAGCTCACGGCCGCGAACGCGGCGTCGGGCACCGTCGAGGGGCTGGGGGTGCTCGTGGGTCCGGTCTTCGCCGCCGCGGGTTTGGCGACCCTCGGCTCGGCGTTCGTGGTCGTGACGACGGCCGGCTTCCTCGGCCTCGCCTCCTTGCTCACGTATCGACTCCCGATACATGACGGCGACGCAGACGTCGGTGCCGGCACGACCGCGCCTTCGGGCATCGTCGCCGACGCGATCGAAGGCGCACGCGAGATACGGCGCGAGCCCGGAGCCGCGATGCTCTTGCTCCTGGGCGGCGCGCAGTTCGTCGTCGTGGGGTTGCTCGACGTCTTCTACGTGCTGCTCGCGATCGATGTGCTCTCGGCGGGGGAATCGGCTTCGGGCATCCTCGCCGCCGCGATGGGGGTCGGGGGACTGCTAGGTGCGGTGGCGTCGGTCGCGCTCGTCGGCCGCCGCCGCCTTTCCCCTGCGATGGAGGTTGGCCTCCTCGTCTGCGGGGGCGGATTGTTCGCCGTCGGCCTGATCCCCGTCGGGCTCGCGGGCGCGCTGGGGTTCCTCGTCGCATGCGGCGCCGGCCGGACCTTCTTCGACGTGGCGGCCCGCACGCTCCTGCAGCGCTCGGTGCCCGACGACGTGCTCGCCCGGGTGTTCGGGTTGCAGGAGGCCCTGGTGATGCTCGGCCTCGCGATCGGTGCGGCCGTCGCCCCGTTGCTGATCGCGGGATTCGGGAACCGGGGTGCGCTCTTGATCGGCGGCCTACTGCTCCCAGCGATGGGGTCCCTGGCGTGGCCGCGGCTTCGCCTGGTCGACGACCGTGCCTCCGCACCGGGACCGGAGGTGGCGGCGCTCCGCCGGATCGCGTTGTTCGAACCCCTCTCCCAGTTCGTCCTCGAGCGATTGGCGCGCCATGTCGAGCGGGTCGACGTGGCGGCCGGCGAGCTCGTGATCCGGCAGGGGGACCCCGGGGACCGGTTCTACGTGGTGCAGCACGGACGACTGATCGTCGAGGCAGACGGTCGACCGGTGGCCACGTTGTCGGACGGGGATCAGTTCGGGGAGATCGCGCTCCTCCGCAACGTTCCCCGGACGGCCTCCGTCACGGCGGTCGAGCCCTCGGAGCTCCTCTCGCTCGAGCGGAGCGAATTCCTCGCGGCGGTGACGGGCTCCCGGTCGACCGCGATCCGGGCGAACGAGATGATCGATCGCCGGCTCGATGAGCTCGGGCGGGACGGCTGAGCGCTGCGCGTGGCTGCCACATAACCGCCACATCTCGGAGCGAACCACTTCCCGGTGGTCACCGAAGGACCAGTGGAGTCCCTCTCTCCGACCGGAAGCCCCGGGTCCCCCCGACTCGGGGCTTCCTGCCGTCCGGGGCTAGGATTCGGCCCATGACGCCGAGCCGCCGCGAGGTCCCCACATGGCCACCGAACTGAGGATCGGCATCCGTTGGCGCGACATGGATGCCTACGGCCATGTGAACAACGCGGTCTACCTCAACTACCTCGAGGAATGCCGCGACCTCATGGTGGGCACGCTGATGGGCCCCCAGGCTTCGTGGGACTTCGTGCTCGCCCACGTCGGGATCGATTTCCGAGACGAGCTCACCCAGGCTGACGCCGAGATCATCGTGCGATGCGCCGTCGTGGGATTCGGCCGCTCGAGCGTTCGCACCCGTGAGTCGATCCTGAAGCTGGACGGCACCCTCGCGGCCGAGGCGGAAGCCGTGATCGTGCCGCGGGACCGCGGGCGCGGTGGGAGCCGGCCGCTGACCGAAGCGGAACGGTCGACCTTGCGATCCGCGATCGACGCCTAGCTACTTCGTCGGCAGCACTCGGCGGCCGTGCACGAAGTGCTCGCGATACCACCCATCGCCCACCCACATGATCGTGACGCCCCCGGGGGTGTTCGACGAGTCGAGCGCGTAGCCGTTCCCGATGAAGGTATCGACATGGTCGACCGTGCCGTCGTCGTTGCCGTCGTAGAACATCAGGTCGCCGGGCAGCAGTTGGTCGTACTTCAGCTGCCCGATCCCGGCCATGTCCGAGGAGGTCCGCTGGGGGAGCGCCCACCCATCGTAGGGCCTGGGAGGAGCGATCTTCCACCCGCCGCCGTCGTTGGCGCGCAGGACCCACCACGACAGGCCAGAGCAGTCGAACCCGGGGATCGGCTGCCCGCCGAGCGCCGAGGGCTCCGACGTCTTGAACCCCCACTCGCCGCCCCACACGTAGGGGTAGCCGATGTACTGCACCCCCCAGCGAACGATCGCCTGCCGCGAGGGCCCCATCTTCGGCAGCACGATCCCGTCGTACTGGTCGCGCACGTATGGCACCACCCACGACTCGAAGGTCGTGGCCTTGTACAGGGAATACGCGACCTGGGCGCGGGGCATCGGGGTGGCAGGACCGACATCGTTCGCCTCGAGCGAGCTGTTGTACCGCAGACCCAGACGCAGCCCGAGCATGAGCGACCCGAAGTTCGCGGGTGTGTCGAACTCCACGCCGTCGCGCGTGTGGAGCGCGTCCAGCTGCTTGGCCACGTCCTTCATCCCGAGCGCCTGGATCAACACGCGGTGGACGGTGGCCATCGTTACGGGCTTGTCCGGGGCGAACCGACCGTCGGTCGTCCGCCGCATCCACCCGAGCTTGACCGCGACGTTCGCCCAGCGGAAGAACGTCTGCGAAGGCTCTATGTCGGGGAAGGTGATGGCGTTGTCGATGGGCTCGTTCGGCGCGAACGCCTTGACCGCGGCTCTCGCGAAGTACTTGCGCGTCTCGAGCGTGTCGGGCCGGAACGGCACCCTTCCGTCACCGTCAGGGGCAAAGTCGCGCATCCAATCCTTCGACCTGCCCACGTAGTCGATCGCGGCCTTCGCCCACGCGTCGCCCGCGTCGAGATCCGCCCACTTGAACGCTGCCCCGCGCATCGTGCCCTCGGGTACCGCGATCGGAAACGCAGCGGGACCGGACCCGTCCTCGCCCGCCGATAGGTCGATCGTACCCCCGGCCGCGCCGGCACCCGTTACGGGCATCACCGCGACCCCCGCGGTCGCCAGCACCACGATCACGCGGAGTCGGCGTCGCAGCCACCCTCCCCTTCGCTCCATGCTGACTGGGTCGGCAGGGCGCCCCATCAACTTGAGCTATCTGCAGTAGGACGCATACCCCATCCTTCCACCGGACCGCCGCGGGCGCATGTGCTCCGACGGACGGCCGCTCCGTTAGGCTGCGGGCCGTGCTGGGCGATCGAGAGGCGATGGTGCTCGAAGCTCGTGGCCTCGACGTGCACGGCGTTGGCTACGTCGACGTCACGATCGCCTATCGCGACGGGACGACGACGACGGCACGGCTGGGCAACGAGAGCGTGCCCGAGGGGATGCGACGCGGCGACGTAGTGCTGGTGAGCACCGCCATGAGTCTCGTGATCGCCATCAGGCGCCCGGACGACGCGCGGGGCGAGTCGCCTGCGGCTTCGGACTAGTCTTTCGGACCTTCGGCTCGCACCTTCTCCACCTGCTCGAGCGCCCCTTGCAGGTCCTTGAGCCAGTCATCCTGGTGCTCGGCGACCAGCCGCACGCACCACGCGAGCGCGTGGCTCCGGCTCCGAGCGACGCCGGAGGCCACCAGTGTGTCGAGCACGCGCCGCTCGGGCTGGCGGAGCCGGGTCATCGCGGGGACACTCAAGATCGTGAACAGATGACGTTGGTCCGAGCACTGGGCTCCCCAGGACACCTTGCGCTCGAAGCGCCGTTGCGCTTCGTCGGCGATGCGCATCCTTTGCGCCCTGGTGTCCTCACGGAAGCCGGAGATCCGCGCGCCGAGAGCGGCCGCCCGGGTCTCGGGACCCGCGTCCGCATCCAACTCGGGTTCGGCGAGGGTGCCCACGATGAGGATCTCGTCGCGGTCCACGGTGACCTCGGGGGGGCCGGCGAACCAATCGTCGGGAAGTCGGCCGGAGAACCAGCCGCGGATCGTGTCGGTGACGTTCGTCGTGTCTTCCATATCGTGAGATTACACCATTACATGCGTACGTCAAACCAATCATAGAGAGGGGAGAAGGCAGAAGGCGCCCGTGTACCCTTTCCGTCCATGCAGCCTGACGAGTCGCGGACGGGGTCCTACGGTGGCAGCCGGCTGACGTCGGAGGAGGCGCTCCCGAACCTGCGGGCGTTCGACGGCCGCGGTCACCTGGCGGACGAGCTGGAGGCCATCGCTTCGGACCCCCGCGACGCCGGCATCCTGGAGGCGATCGCCGAAGGAGCCGACTGGATGACCGACGTACTGCAGCAACTTGTGCGGGCCGACACCACGCTCGGCAACGAGGAAGCGGGTCAATCGATCGTCCGCGAGGTGATGCGTGAGCTCGATCTTGCGCCAGTCGACGTTCGCATGGATGAAGCGGCCCTCCGCGCCCACCCGCTCGCCTCCCCGTTCGATTGGGAGACCGACGGCAAGGCGAACGTCGTCGCGACCTGGGAGTCGGGCGCGGGGGCCGACCAGGGCCGCTCGCTGATCCTCAACGGGCACATCGACGTCGTGAGTCCCGAGCCCATGAGCCAATGGGGCGAGCGGGATCCGTTCGGCGGCGAGCACGAGGAAGGCTGGGTCTACGGCCGCGGCGCGGCCGACATGAAGTGCGGGCTCGCGGCGATCTTCGGCGCGGTCCGGGGACTGCGACGGCTCGGTCTGTCCCCGGGGGCGCCGATCGTCCTCGAGTCCGTCGTGGAGGAGGAGTGTTCCGGGAACGGAACGCTGCAGACCCTGTTGTCGGGGTACACCGCCGACGCCGCCGTCGTCGCGGAGCCGTTCGGCGCCGCGATCACCACCTCACAGGTGGGCGTGCTCTGGTTCAAGGTGCGCATCACGGGCGTGCCGGGCCACGCGGCCGAAGGGCGCAACGCGACCAACGCCATCGAGAAGAGCCTGTCGGTGATCCAATCCCTGCGGGCGCTCGAGACCGAGATGAACGCCGCACCGCCGGCGCCCTACGACCTGTTCATCGCCCCGATCACCCTGAACGTCGGAGCGATCCGGGGCGGCGATTGGGCGTCGACGGTGCCCGGCGTCTGCGTCACGCATTATCGGATCGCTCTCTACCCAGGTATGAGGGTGGCCGAGTTGCAATCCCGGATCGAGCAGATCGTGGCCGAGGCCACCGCCGACCAGCCAGGCGTGGCCGAGGTGGCGTACGGCGGCTTCGCCACCGAGGGCTACGACATCGCCGACGACCACCCGGTGGTCACGACGCTCGCCGGGGCCTTCGCCCGTCAGGCCGGCGCGCCGCCCGCGTTGGTTTCGACCACCGGGACGACCGACGCCGGGATATTCGGCAACGCCGGCGGCATCCCAGCCGTGTGCTTCGGTCCCTACGCGGAGCACGCGCACGGGGTGGGCGAGCGGGTGTACCTTCCCTCCGTAGTGCAGACGGCGCAGGTCATGGGGCTCATGATCCGAGATTGGTGCGGGCTATCTGGGTAACGCTCACGCTCACCGCGACGGTGGCCTTCGTGCTGGGGGCGCGCGTCGTCGTGAACCGGATGCGGCGTACAGGAACCGGGCGGCGGGGCGAACGAACCGAGGCTGCGGGGGGACGTGAGGCCGTGGCCCCTGGGCCGGTACCTACCCGCGCTCGACCGGGCGCCGAGCCGCTCCGAGGCATCCCGGCGATCCGGCACTTCTTCCGTACGAACGAGACTCCCATCTACTTCGTGAGCGCCACCGCCTTCAACTTGCTGGGGATCGATCGGTGGGTGCGGAACTTCCGCTTCATCAACTATTTCGACTCGTTCGACGGGGCCCACCCCAACGTGTTCGTGCCGTCCGAACGTGAGCCTCGCGCCTTCGAGTCCATCGAGGAGATCTGCAACTATCTGTTGAGCCACAAAGAGGTCATCGACTACGTCGGCCGCCGTCCAGCCGGCCGGGTCGCCTTCTTGATGTTCGACGAGGAGACCGAGGCCCTCGCCGCTGAGCTGGGTCTCGAGGTCGCGTTCCCGCCGGCCGAGCTGCGGCATCGCCTGGACTCGAAGATCGAGACAACGCGGCTCGGCAACGAGGCCGGGGTCCCCAGCGTGCCCAACACGATGGGGCGCGCATCGACCTTTCGTGAGGTACGCGATCTGGCGGTCGCGGCCGACCTCGGGACCGATCTCGTGATCCAGACCCCGTACGGCGACTCCGGTCAGACCACGTTCTTCGTGGCGAGCGAGGCCGACTGGAACCGCGATGAGAAGAAGATCGTCGGCCAGGAGCTCAAGGTGATGAAGCGGATCGATTCCCTCGAATGTGCGATCGAAGGCGTGATCACCCGCCACGGAACCCTGGTCGGCCCACTGATGACGGAGCTGACCGGATTCCCCGAGCTCACGCCGTACGACGGGGGATGGTGCGGCAACGACGTGTTCCCCGATGTGCTCACCGAGGGGCAGCGGGGGCTCGCGCGAGAGCGGACCTTCGCGATGGGCGAGCGCCTCCGGCGCGAAGGGTATCGCGGTTACTTCGAGCTTGACTTCCTCGCCGATGCGAACAGTGGGGAGATGTACCTGGGTGAGCTGAACCCCCGCGTGACGGGCGCGAGCAGCATCACGAACGTCACCGCGGTCGCGTACGGCGACATGCCGTTGTTCCTGTTCCACCTGTTGGAGTTCATGGACGTCGAGTATGAGATCGACGTCGATGAGCTGAACCGCCGATGGGCACACCCCGGCAACATCGACGACTGGACGCAGTTCATCCTGAAGCAGACCGAGGACGTGACCGAGCTGATCACCAAGGCGCCCGCCTCCGGGATCTGGCAGGCCCGGCCTGACGGCTCGATCTCGTTCGCTCGGCGGGACACCGACTGGCATACCGTGGCGGATGAGCGAGAGGCGTTCTACCTGCGCATCGCTTCCGAGGGCCAGTACCGCTATCCGGGCGCGGACCTCGGGATATTGGTCACGCGTGGCCGGTTCATGGATGAGGACCACGAGCTCGTCGATCGAGCGCGGGACTGGATCACGGGGATCAAGGGGCAGTTCGAAGGTGTCCCGCCCGAGGAGCCTCCCTCCGTGGCGCCGGAGCCGTTCGGCTTCAAGATGCTGTGATGCAGATGGTGCCGTTCACGTTCCGCGCGATCGAGGAGCTGGAGCTCGGGCCGAAATGGCAGGCCGTGTTCGAGGAACGCTGGCCTCACTACCGGGCGTGGTTCCTCCGGGAAGGGGAGGCGGCCAGACCCTCGTACGCGACCAGCGTGCGGATGCTTCGCGCGCACATGCCGGAGTTGATGCCTGCGTACGAGCGCGTCGTGGAGCTGGCCGGCGGTGGCGATCTCGCCGCCCGGATGCTGTCGATCTACCGGCCCCCTCCGTATCTGGCGGCGTGCTCGCAAGGGGTCTGGCTGCGGGGCACTCCGCTCCTCGTGCGCAACTACGACTACGCACCTTCGAGGATGGAGGGCGTCATCTGGTCGACGCGGCTCCTAGACCGGCAGGTCATCGGAATGAGCGATTGTCTCTGGGGGCTGCTCGACGGCATGAACGACGCCGGCCTCGCGGTCTCGCTCACCTTCGGCGGACGTCGCGTCCTGGGCGACGGGTTCGGTATCCCGCTCGTCGTTCGCTACGTGCTGGAGGTGTGCGGTACGACGGCCGAGGCGCGTGAGGTGCTGGCTCGCCTCCCGTACAGCCTCTCCCACAACCTCACGATCGTGGATCGTGCCGGCGAGGTGCTCACCGCGTATCTGTCTCCCGACCGCGAGCCCATCTTCCGTTCGTTCCCGGCGGCGACGAACCACCAGGGCATCGTCGAGTGGCCGGAGCAGGCCCGCGTGACGCGGACGATCGAGCGAGAGCAGCAGATCGTCGGGCTGCTCGACGACCCTGCCCTCACGGCCCAGGGGTTCTTCGACTCGTTCATGCGGCCTCCTCTGTTCAGTACCTCGTACGCGACCGGATTCGGCACGCTGTACACGGCGGCCTACCAACCCGCCGCCGGCATCGTCGAGTACCGCTGGCCGTCGTTCCTGTGGCGGCTCGGCTTCGAAAGCTTCGTCGAGCACGAGCATGCGGAGGTGCTCGCCGAGGGCTCGGTCGCCTGACTCATGCGGATGCGCTCGCATCGGCTCCTCGCGGGTGGTTGACTCCCCGAGGACCGTCGAGAGAGGGGATCGCAATGCAGGACGCACGCTCGAAGCCGTCCTCGATGCCGCAGATCGCGGGTGGCATCGGGGCGGCCCTGTTGATCATCGGATCGTTCCTGACCTGGGTCACGGTCTCGATCAACATCGATAAGTTCGCCGAGCTTCTCGGCATCGACCCGGGGCTGATCTCCGGGTCGGGCATCGACACCACCACCACCGTTTCCGGCACGAGTGGCGACGGGAAGTTCACGCTCTTCTTCGGCGTGATCGCACTGGTGGGCGTCATCTTGATCGCGGCGGTACTCACGGCTCGCAAGGCCGGGGGCGTGATGCTCCTCCTCGCGGGCGTCGCGGGCGCCCTCCTGTGCATCTGGGAGGTCACGACCAAGGACGCGCAGATCAACGACGCGCTCAACCAGTCCGGAGACACGCTCTCCCAACTGGGGGTGACGGCCGACGCCTTCAAGGCGGTCTTCTCGGTCGCCTGGGGGATCGGCCTGTGGACCTGTCTGGTCGGCGGTGTGCTGGCCACGATCGGCGGCATCATGGCGTTGATGAGCTCGTCGTCGGCGACGCCGGCGATGACCGGCGGGATGTCGCCGCCTATGGGGACCGGGTTCGCCCCCCCTGCCCCCGCAGCCCCTGCAGCCCCCATGCAGCCGGCCGCTCCCGTGATCTCGGAGCCGGCCGCGATGCCCCCGGCGGAACAGATGTCGCCGCCGACGGCCACCGATCCGATGCCGGGGATGCCCCTGGACGATGAAGGGGGCACGACCACCTAGGCGTGCTGACTAGGCGTGCTGACGACCACGTTCACGCTCGGCACAGGGGGCCGTCGCATCGTCGACGTCACAC
>JBDTNY010000094.1:0-4564 GCA_039933515.1 Actinomycetota bacterium | reverse complement strand
ATCCTGGACGCGATGCAGACGATGCCGGCGTTCGTGTACCTGGTGCCGGTGATCGCGTTGTTCAACGTCGGGCGGATCCCCGGGATCATCGCGGCGCTCGTGTATGCGCTGCCGCCCTGCATCCGGCTCACCGACCTCGGGATCCGCCAAGTGCCGCACGATACGGTGGAGGCCGCCGAGTCCTTCGGCGCGACCTCGGGCCAGATGCTCACGAAGGTGCAGCTGCCGCTCGCCCGTCCCTCGATCCTGCTCGGCGTGAACCAGACGATCATGATGGTGCTCTCGGTCGTGATCATCGCCGGGCTGATCGGAGGCGGCGGTCTCGGGCTCGAAGTGATCCGCGGGCTCTCCCACGGCGAGATCGGCGTGGGAATGACGGCCGGCATCTGCATCCTGCTGCTGGCCATCGTGATCGACCGCATCACGCAGGCGATGGGCACGGCGCCGCGCACGATGCGTGGCCCCGTGGGATCAGGCGGGTTCGGGTGGTGGACGCGCGTCCGTGCGATCCGCGGTACGACGGATGAACCGCAACGATGAAAGGGGAACACGTGAAGCATCGGAATAGATGGACGATCGTCGCCGCGCTGGCGACGCTCTCGCTGCTCGCCGCGGCATGCAGCGACGTGAAGGACTCGAGCAGCACCGCGTCCTCGGGCGGGGCGACGGTGCCCGACAACAGCGGGACCTCGGTCAACATCTCGGTGAGCCCCTGGGTGGGTTCAGCCGCGAACGCGAACGTCGCCAAGGTGCTGCTCGAGCAGCAGCTCGGCTACACGGTGGAGCTGACCGAGATCGACGAGTACGCGCAGTTCCCGGCGCTCGCCAACGGCGATCTGGACGCGACGCTCGAGGTCTGGCCGTCCGGGCACGCCAAGGACCACAAGAAGTACATCGACAGCGGGGCCGGCGTCGTCGATGGTGGCTCCCTGGGCGTGATCGGGCAGATCGGGTGGTGGATCCCGACGTACATGGTCGAGGCCAACCCCGACCTCGCCACATGGGAAGGCCTGAAGGGCAACGAGTCGATGTTCTCGACGGCTGAGAGCGGCAGTTCCGGCCAGCTGCTCGACGGCGATCCGAGTTTCGTCACGTTCGACCAGCCGATCGCCGACAACCTGGGTCTGGACTTCAAGGTCGTGTACGCGGGGTCGGAGGCGGCCGAGCTGACAGCGCTCGACACGGCGTACAAGAACGAGGACGCGATCCTCATGTACTTCTGGACGCCGCACTGGGCCCAGGAGAAGTTCGACCTCACGATGGTCGAGCTTCCCGCCGTTACTCCGGCGTGCGAGCAGGCCGCGTCGGACAACGCCGACGCCTATGCGTGCGCGTACCCGCAGGACGACCTATACAAGGCGTTCAACGCCGATCTCGAGACGAAGGCCCCCGCGGCTTTCGCCCTCTTGTCGGCGATGCAGTACACGAACGACGACCAGAACGGGATCGGCCTGAGCATCAGCGACGGGACCGACCCCGAGCAGGCCGCGCAGGGATGGATCGACGCGAACCCCGACGTGTGGCAGCCGTGGGTCGACGCGGGTCTGGCCGCGCAAGCCTAAGCACCGCGCGAACGATGAACGCGACGGGGGCGGTCTTCGGGCCGCCCCCGCGCGCGTCCCGGCTGCCCAAGGTGTTGCCACGAGCGCAACTTGAACCTTGCTGTCGCAACACCGGATGAGAACATCCGGGGGCCGGTCCGCCGAGGGCCGCGAGAGGGAATCATGATGCGGGAACGTGCCCAGACGGTGATCATCGGCGCCGGCATCGTCGGCGTGAGCGCCGCCTACCACCTGAGCGAGCTGGGCGTGACCGACGTGCTCGTGCTCGATCAGGGGCCACTCTTCGAAACGGGGGGGTCGACGTCACACGCGCCCGGGATCATCTTCCAGACCAACGGCTCGCGCACGATGTGCCGGCTCGCGCAGGATTCGGTGGCGCTCTACGACACGGTGGGCCTCGACGGCGAGCGGTGCTGGTACGGCGTCGGTGGGCTCGAGGTCGCCACCACCCCCGAGCGCATGGAGGAGCTGAAGCGCCGCCAGGGGTACGCGCGCTCGTACGGGATCGAGGGCACCGAGCTGTTCACGCCGGCCCAGGCCGCGGAGATGAGTCCGCTCCTGGACCCCGCGACGATCCTGGGCGCGTACTGGATCCCGAGCGACGGCGCCGGAAAGACCGTGAAGATCGTGACGGCGCTCGGCCGCGTAGCCCAGGCCCGTGGCGCCGAGTTCAAGGGCGGCGTGACCGTCACGGGGTTCGACATCTGCGAGGGCCGGGTGGGCGGCGTCGTGACCGACCTGGGCACGGTGGAATGCGAGCGTGTGCTGATCTGCGCTGGCTTCTGGGGGCCCACCGTTGGCGCGATGGCCGGCGTGCCGATCCCGCTCGTGGCCGTGCAGCACCAGCTGGTGTGGACCGACCCGATCCCCGAGCTCGCCGGACTCGACGGCGACGCGTGGGCGCGGCAGCCGGTCGTGCGCCATCAGGACATGTCCCTATACTTCCGGCAGCGCGAGGACCACTACGGTGTCGGGAACTACCGGCACGAGCCGATCGTGACGCCGCAGCCCTTGATCCGTCGCCACGGCGACGGGGCGATGCCGTCCCTGATGCCGTGGACCGCCGACGACTTCGACCTGTGCGAGGCCGAGACCGAGCGGATGTTCCCGGCGCTCGCCGGGCGGCTCCGTCCGAGCGATCCCGAGCGGTCGCTGAACGGGATGTTCTCGTTCACGCCCGACGGCGGGTCGGTGGTGGGCGAGAGCGCGGCCGTGCGTGGCGTCTGGGTGTGCGAGGCCGTGTGGGTGACCCACGCCGCCGGCATGGCCCGCCAGGTGGTCGAGTGGATGGAGACCGGCGAGCCGTCGTACGACCTCGCCGAGGCCGATGCGAACCGCTTCTACCCATTCCAGACGTCGCCCGCGTACGTCGTCGAGCGCGGGAAGCAGCAGTACCGCGAGGTGTACGACATCTTGCATCCGTTACAGCAGCCGTCGAAACCCCGCGGGCTCCGCCTGAGCCCGTTCCACGGACGGCATCAGGGACTCGGCGCCGAGTTCTTCACCGGGGCGGGATGGGAGCGGCCGCAATGGTTCCGCGCGAACCGAGACCTGGTCGGCGGCGTCACGCACGAGTGGTCCCGTCGCACGGGCTGGGCGGCGCGCGGCTGGTCCCCGGAGGTGGGGGCCGAGCACCTCGCCACCCGCTCGAACGCGGCCCTGTTCGACATCACGCCGTTCGCGAAGTTCGACGTGGGCGGAGCCGACGCGCTCGCGTTCCTGGAGCGGGTGTTCGCGAATCGGATCGATCGGCCTGTCGGGTCGATCGTGTATACCGCCGCGCTCACGCCGCCGGGAGGGATCCGGCTCGACCTGACGGTGATCCGCAAGGGCGAGGAGCTCTTCCGGGTCGTCACCGGCGGGGGGAGCGGGCAGCACGATCGCGCGTGGCTCCGACGCCGGATCCGCGACGGCGAGCGCGTGACGATCACCGAGCGCACCGGGTCACTGTTCGCGCTCGGGCTGTGGGGGCCGCGGGCGCGCGACATCCTGGAGCAGGTCACCGACGCCGACGTCTCTAACGACGGGTTCCCATACCTGACCGCGCGCTATCTCGACGTAGGCGAGGTCAGCCCGGTGTGGGCCCAGCGCATCAGCTACGCGGGCGAGCTGGGCTGGGAGCTCTACGGTCAGTTCGCGATGGGCGACCGGATCTGGGACCTGCTGTGGGAGGCCGGGCGAGACCACGGCTTGATCGCGGCGGGCGGCGGCGCGTTCGAGTCTCTGCGGCTCGAGAAGGGCTACCGGCTCTGGGGCCAGGACATCACCACCGAACACGACCCCCTCCAAGCGGGGCTCGGGTTCGCGGTCCGGTGGGACAAGGACTTCCAGGGGCGCGAGGCGCTCGAGGCGATCCGCGACGGGGGCGGGCCGGCCGCGCGTCTCGCGTGCATGACGTTCGACGACCCTCGGACGGTGGTCATGGGCAAGGAGCCGGTCTGGCACGACGGCCGGATCGTGAGCTACGTGACCTCGGCGGCGTACGGCTACTCGATCGGACGCGGGATCGCATACGGCTACCTGCCGGCGGCGCTCGCGGTGGCCGGCATCCCGGTCGAGATCGAGTACTTCGGCGTGCGACACGCCGCCACGGTCACCGCCGAGCCGCTGTGGGATCCCAAAGGTGAACGACTCAAGGCATAGGAGCAATGGATGAGCGACGAAGAGATCGACCTTTCCGCACTCCCCGACGAGGAGCTCGTGCCGCAGATGCACGACGACCTCTACGACGGGCTCGCCGACGCGATCCTGGAGGGCACCGAGCTGCTGCTCGCACGCGGTTGGGCCGCGGACAAGGTCCTGAACGAGGCGCTCGTCGAGGGGATGCGGATCGTGGGGATCGACTTCCGCGACGGGATCCTGTTCGTGCCCGAGGTGCTGCTGGCCGCGAACGCGATGAAGGCGGGCATGGAGATCCTGCGGCCGCTGCTCGCCGAGACCGGTGCCGAGCGCATGGGCAAGGTCGTGATCGGCACCGTGAAAGGCGACATCCACGACATCGG
>JBDTNY010000093.1:0-3215 GCA_039933515.1 Actinomycetota bacterium | reverse complement strand
AGCGCGCCGCCCCGAGCTGGAAGATCGCCACCGGTGCGCCGATGTCCTTCAGCCGATGTTCCCCGAGGTCCGTGACCTCCGCCGGGGCAAGCTCGAGTGTTTGCCGTGACAGCAGCACCTGGCCTCCGTGGCCGACCGCCGCGATGCGCGCCCCTTCGTGCACGACCTCTCCGATGTAGCCCTCTTCGCCGACGTGGGGCACACCGGTGTGCAGACCCATCCGTACGCGGATCGGGCCGAGCGAGAGGGCCTCCTGCGCCTGGGTGGCCGCCTGGATCGCGCCTGGTGCGGTCGGGAACGCGACGAAGAACGCGTCGCCCTGTGTGTCGACCTCCACTCCGCCGTGTCGTGTGAACGCCTCGCGGACCACCCGCCGGTGCTCGGCCAACGCCTCGGCGTATGCCTGTTCACCGAGTTCGTGAAGCAGCTTCGTCGAGCCCTCGATATCGGTGAACAGGAAGGTGACGGTTCCGAAGGGGAGATCTCGTCGCGCGGGCGTCATGATGCCCCGGACGGGGTCACCTCATCAGCCGAGTTGCGGACCGTCCTGCGAAGAAGCCAACACCCCGAGCGCCGGTCGTTCTGCATCGGCGAATCGTAGCGGTCGTCGCCCCGCCTCGGGAGGTCAGAGGATCCCACCCCGGCGGTCCCAGACCTGGTCAGCTAGCCATTTGCGCGCCCGACGGGCTTCGATCCCGCGATCTCCTCCTTGACAGGGAGGTGAGGACGACCGGACTCCTCTACGGGCGCAAGGTATGCAGTTGTGATGCCTGATGCGGTGGTGCCGTGCCCCCAACGGGATTCGAACCCGTGCTTCCGCCTTGAAAGGGCGGCGTCCTAGGCCGCTAGACGATGGGGGCGTCAATCCCGAGCGTACCGGCCCTAGGGGCAGCCGACAGAGTATAGCCAGGCGGCGAGACCGCGAGCGTCACGGCCCTGCAGACGTTGCAGGCGAACGGTCGGCGGGCTGGAAGACATCGCCGGGCCGCAGGTCGGCGCCGGCCGGGCATTCCACGACCGAGCGGGCGCCGAGGCGGGGCCACGCGAGCCGTCCCGGCGGCAGCCTCCGGACCGCGACGACCCGCCATCGCGCATCGACGAACGCCACCGTGATCGGGAACCGCATCCCGAACGTGTGCACCGACCGGCATCGAGGGAACAGCATCGCGTGGTCGGGCGGGAGGAAGCCTCGGTCGCGGAGGCCGTGCATGCGCTCACGGCGGGTGCCTGGCACCTCGACGCGCCAGGTGCGTCCCCGTGGGTCGACGAGCTCGGTGGTGCGCATGGAGTGACGCTAACGGCGCGCGGTGACATCCAGGTGGGCCTGGCAGGATTCGAACCTGCGACACGAGGGTTAAAAGCCCCCTGCTCTAACCAGGCTGAGCTACAGGCCCCGGGGGAATCCTAGCGGGACTCGGTCACGGGTCCGCCCCTGGGGGGCATGAACCGGCAGACCCTGATCCTGAGAGGAGATCCATGATGCGCAAGAGCTGGACCGCGGTGGCCCTCGTCGTGGCGGCCGCCATCATCGGCGCCTCGCTGCTCGGCGCGCAAGCGTTCGCCGGCGACGGCTCCGACGGCGGCGGCGACAAGACGATCAGCGTGACCTCGACCGCCTCGGTCGGCACCGAGCCCGACGAGGCGGTCGTGACGCTCGGTATCTCGACGCAGGACCCGGACAGCGCGACGGCGCTCGGCAGGAACGGCACGACCGTTGACGCGGTCGTCGCCGCGATCGAGGCCGCCGGCGTCGCGAAGGACGACGTCCACACCACTCGGTTGGACCTGAACAAGCGCACGATCCACCGGCGGACGCCCCAGGAGGCCACCGTCTACGTGGCCGACTCGGCGCTCGAGGTCACCGTTCGCGATCTCGACACGGTCGGCGAGGTGATCCAGGCGGGGGTCGAGGCCGGCGCGAACTCGGTCCGCGGCGTGCGGTTCGACGTGTCGGACCCGGCGCAGGCTCGGGTCGAGGCGCTCGATGCCGCCGTGAAGGGGGCCCGCACGAAGGCCGACGCGATGGCCGCCGCCGCCGGCGCCACCGTCACGGGCGTGGTCACGATCGAGGAGCAAGGCACGTCGCAACTCGGGTATCGAGCGGTCGCAGATCAGGCGTATTACGCGGGAGCGGCCCTCACCGCCGAGGTCGTGGCGCCGGACCAGATCCAGACCCAGGTCACCGTGATCGTCACCTGGGCGATCGGCTAGTTCGGATAGCGGTTCGTGATCGGCATGCGCCGGTCGCGCCCGAACGCCTTGGGGGTGATCTTCACCCCCGGGGCGGCCTGGCGTCGTTTGTACTCCGCCCGGTCGATCATGCCGACGATGCGCCGCGCCAGGTCGCGTTCGATCCCTCGTTCGACCATCTCGTCGATCCCCAGATCGTCCTCCACGTAGGCCTCGATCACGGGGTCGAGCTCGTCGTACGGCGGCAGGGAGTCGGTGTCCTTCTGATCGGGGCGGAGCTCGGCGCTCGGCGGCTTCGAGATCGTGCGCTCGGGGATCGGGGGGGAGGCCTCGTGGCGCGTCGCCTCGTCGTTGCGCCACCGGGCGAGCTCGTAGACCAGCGTCTTCGGCACGTCCTTGATCGGCGCGAAGCCGCCCGCCATGTCGCCGTAGAGCGTCGAGTACCCCACCGCGTACTCCGACTTGTTGCCCGTGGCGAGCACGATCGAGCCGAACCGGTTCGAGATCGCCATCAGCAGGTTCCCGCGCACGCGAGCCTGCAGGTTCTCCTCGGCCACGCCCTCCGCCGTACCCGCGAATACCTCGGCGAGCGCCTGGCGGTAGGCCCCGAAGGCGGCGTCGATCGCGATCGTGTCGATGCGGATGCCGAGCCGCGTCGCGCAGTCGACGGCGTCCTCGACGCTCTCGGGCGACGAGTAGGGCGAGGGCATCGCGAGCGCTCGGACGGCGCCTGGCCCGAGCGCGTCGGCGGCAAGCGTCGCGACGATCGCGGAATCGATCCCGCCCGAGAGTCCCAGCACGACGTCGGAGAAGCCGTTCTTCTTCACGTAGTCGCGCAACCCCAGAACGAGTGCGCGGTAGACCTCCTCGGGCCCCCCTGGCCACGGCGGGCGGTCGTCGGCGTACGAGGTGTCGCCGTGCAGGTCCACGATCAGCAGGTCCTCGGCGAAGCGAGCCGCCCGATGCCTGATCGAGCCGTCGGGCGCCACCATCATCGAGCCGCCGTCGAACACGAGCTCGTCCTG
>JBDTNY010000092.1:0-53499 GCA_039933515.1 Actinomycetota bacterium | reverse complement strand
CGATGAGCGAAGGGGCCGCTCCGGCGGCCCCTTCCTCCTCCCGACCGAGCGAGCGAGGGCGAGATGGGCAGGTATCTGGTCCGCAGGGTGCTGTTCATGGTGCTGGTGCTCTTCATCGTCTCGCTCTTGACGTTCCTGATCTTCGTGAAGCTCCCCGCCGGGGACCCTGCGCGCCGTGCGGTCGGACGCTCCACGACGCCCCAGCAGATCGAAGCCGCTCGCGTGGCGTTCGGCCTCGACAAGCCTCTATACGTGCAATACGGCCGGTTCGCGCGCGGCCTCGTGCCGATCCCCGGCTGGTTCCTCGACGAGAACGTGTACTACTCCTATGGCAACTTCGTTTCGGTGAAGGAGGAGCTCTTCCGTCGGCTTCCGGTGACGATCACGCTGGCCGTGGGCGCCGCCTTCATCTGGCTGGCGATGGGCATCCCCATCGGCATCATCTCGGCAGTCAAACGAGGGTCCTTCTGGGACCGGGCTGGCATGCTGTTCGCGCTCGTCGGCGTGTCGATGCCGGTGTTCTGGCTCGGACAGCTGCTGCTGTACGCCTTCTGGTTCAAGCTCAGATGGGCGCCAAAATCGGGTCTCGAGATCAACGCCACGATCTGGGAGTCCATCGCGCAGGGCAAGTTCATCCTCCCCTGGATCACGCTGGCGTTCACGTCCGCCGCGTTCTACGCCCGGATGGTGCGCGGGAACCTGATCGAGACGATGGGTGACGACTACATCCGCACCGCGCGAGCCAAGGGGCTCCCCGAGCGACGGGTCATCTACAAGCACGGACTGCGCGGCGCGCTGACGCCGGTCGTCACGATGCTCGGGCTCGATGTCGGTGCCCTGCTCGGCGGCGCCTTCATCACCGAGACGCTTTTCGCGATGCCGGGCATCGGCCAGTGGGCGGTCCAATCGATCGCGACGAACGACTTCCCGGTCGTGATGGGGGTGACGATCGTGGGCGCCCTGTTCATCGCGGTGGCGAACCTGGTCGTCGACGTCACGTATGCGTTCCTCGACCCGAGAGTGAGGTACACGTAGTGGCCGAGCCACTGCTGGAAGTCAAGGACCTCAAGGTGCACTTCCACACCGACGACGGCGTCGTGAAAGCCGTCGACGGCGTCTCCTACTCGGTCCAGCCGGGCGAGACGCTCGGGATCGTGGGGGAGTCGGGCTCGGGCAAGAGCGTCAGCTCGCTCACGGTGATGGGACTGATCGACTCCTCACAGGCGAAGATATCGGGCGAGGTGTTCTTCCAGGGCCAGGATCTGTTGAAGCTCCCCTCCGACGAGATGCGGACGATCCGGGGCGCGAAGATCTCGATGATCTTCCAGGACCCGATGACTTCTTTGCACCCCTTCTACCGAGTGGGCGACCAGATCTCCGAGGCGATCCTCCAGCACCAGAACGTCAGCAGGAAGGAGGCCTCGCAACTCGCCGTCGAGATGCTCTCGAAGGTCAACATCCCGCGGCCCGAAGAGCGCGCCAAGCAGTTCCCACACGAGTTCTCGGGCGGCATGCGCCAACGGGCGATGATCGCGATGGCGCTCGCGCTGAACCCGGATCTGCTGATCGCCGACGAGCCGACCACGGCCCTCGACGTGACCGTGCAGGCGCAGATCCTGGACCTGATCGACCGGCTGAAGGATGAGTTCAACGCGGCTGTGATCATCATCACGCACGACCTTGGCGTGGTGGCCGAGCACTGTGACAACATCCAGGTGATGTACGCCGGTAAGGCCGTGGAGTTCGGCAATACCGACGACATCTACTACCAGCCGCACCACCCGTACACGTGGGGGCTGCTCGGTTCGATCCCCAGCATGCACGGGTCCGGCAAGGAGCGTCTGAACCCGATCCGTGGACTGCCGCCCTCGCTGATCAACGTGCCCCCTGGCTGTTCGTTCCACCCCCGGTGCCCTTACGTCATGGACGTGTGCAGAACCGACGTGCCGCCCCTGTTGCCCTCCGATGGCCACCATGCCTCGGCGTGCCACCTGAGCCTGGCCGACAAGGAGCGCATCGCCCAGCAGGAGGTGCTCGCGAAACGATGAGTGTCGAGGTGAACGAGCAGACGCAGCCGCCCCAGCCCCCGAAACGGGAGCCGCTCATCCGGATCGAGGGCCTCAAGAAGTTCTTCCCGATCACCCAGGGGATCCTGTTGCAGCATCATGTCGGCGACGTGCACGCGGTCGACGGTGTCGACCTCGAGGTATACCCGGGGGAGACGCTCGGGCTGGTCGGGGAGACCGGATGCGGGAAGTCCACCCTCGCGCGCGTCGTGATGCGCCTGTTCGACCCGACCGAGGGCCGGATCTGGTTCGAGGGCAACGACATCACCGAGCTGCGGCGCGGCGAGCTGCGTGCGCTCCGGCGTGACATGCAGATGATCTTCCAAGACCCGTATGCGTCGCTGAACCCGCGCAAGACCGTCGGGTCGATCATCGGGGCTCCGTTCCAGCTGCACGGGACAGTGCCGAAGAACAAGATCAAGGGCGAGGTCCAACAGCTGATGGAGCTGGTGGGCCTCAACCCCGAGCACTACAACCGCTACCCCCACGAATTCTCGGGCGGCCAGCGCCAGCGCATCGGCGTGGCACGCTCACTCGCGCTCCGGCCGAAGCTGATCGTGTGCGATGAGCCGGTCTCGGCGCTCGACGTGTCGATCCAGGCGCAGATCCTGAACCTGCTCGAGGACCTCCAGGACGAGTTCAACCTGACCTATCTGTTCATCGCGCACGACCTGTCCGTGGTCAAGCACGTCTCAGACCGTGTGGCCGTGATGTACCTGGGCAAGATCGTCGAGATCGCCGACGGGGCGACCCTGTACGAGAACCCGAAGCACCCGTACACCGGCGCGCTCCTATCGGCTGTTCCGGTCGCGGATCCGAAGGCGGCACGCGCGCGCAAGCGCATCGTGCTCGAAGGCGACGTCCCCTCGCCGATCGACCCGCCGTCGGGGTGCCGGTTCCATCCTCGCTGCCCCAATGCGCAGTTCCCACGCTGCAAGGAGGAGATCCCCCTCCTGGAGCGGCAGACCTCGGGGCAGCTCGCCGCGTGTCACTTCCCGCTCGAGGACCGTAGCATCATGGCTTCGAGCGACTGACCGGGAGCCACGTACGCATGCTGAACACCGTCGTGATCGTTATCGATGTCTTGTCCGCGCTCTTCCTGATCGCCACGATCCTGCTGCACTCGGGGCGGGGGAGCGGCCTATCCGACATGTTCGGTGGTGGTTCGACCCTGTCCGGCGGCACCGGCCTTGAGCGCAAGCTCGACCGTTTCACGGTGTTCTCCGCCGTCATCTTCGGTCTGTGCACGTTCTGGCTCTCGTGGAAGTGGACCCCGTAAGGGCGCCGGCAGCGGGTTGGTAGAATTCCGCACCACGTCGGAGTGGCGGAACTTGGTAGACGCGCTAGGTTGAGGGCCTAGTGCCCTTTGCGGGGCGTAGGGGTTCAAATCCCCTCTCCGACACCACCTGACCTGCGAAAACACAAGAAGCCCGTGGAACCCGCTTGAGGCTCCGGGGGCCTCTGTCTGCCGGTTGTCTGCCCGCTCGTTGCGAACTACCCGAAGATTGCGGCCCCGATCTGGCTAACAGCCTCGACCTTTCGGTCTGTCCGGGTGTGCTGGTAGATCCCCTGGGTGATGGCGCTGGAGGAGTGCCCCAGCACTTCCGCGACGTACAGCACGTCGACACCGGCATCGAGGTCGACCGTCGCGAACGATGCCTCAGGCCGTGAAGTTGATTGGCGGGAGCTTCGCCGCGGCGACGTGCCGCTTGAAGGTCGCCGAGATCGAAGCGGGGCGCGCAAGGGGTCGCCGATGTCGTCGGCGAACACCAGGCCGAGGTCTGTGTATGCCTCGCCGACATTCCTACACGACCTTCCGGTAGACGGTGACCTACTCGAAGCGAGCCTCAGCGAGCGCCCGGAGGTCCGCATCGCGGCCTGGCGGATCTCCATCGCGGGTGAGACCCCGAAGGCCGGGCGGAACCGCCGGATATCCTCGACGGGCTCGATGTAACGGCTCCGACGCCTGAGCCTGCGAGCACGTCCTGCGGTCACTGCGGCACGCTCCTTTCGTGGCGTCAACGACGTGACGCGCTGTTCTGCTCAGGTCGGTGTCGGGTCGCGGCGCACCGATCACGGGTCGCCGCCTAGCTCGGTCTCACCCGCCACGGGCGCTTGCCCCACCACTCCCGCTCGGCCCACGCTTCGACCTCGGCGCGATCCCATGTAGGGTCGCACCATGTCTCGCTCCGGAGGCACCTCCATCGCATCACGAGCCCCCGCTATGGCGGTTCTCACGTTGATCGCCTCGATCGCCATCGCAGGCTGCAGCGACCCTGACGAACAGGTGACGGGAAGCCAGGCATCCTCGGGCGTCGGAGATGCGTTCGCGGCACGGGCCCTCTCGGTGTGTGAGTCGGCCATCGAGTCGAAGGACGATTGGAGCGCGTTGCCGGCTCCGGACTTCGATCCGAACCACCCGGACCCCTCTGCCTTCCCCGAGGTCGGAACGTGGCTGGAGGACGAGGTCGGTCCCACGTTCGATGCGTGGCGCGATGACTTGACCGCCCTCGGCACCCCCCCGACGGGCCGCGAGGCGTGGACCGATGTGCTCAACGCCGTGGGCGCGATTGCGCAGCTCAACGCAGATCAGGTCGCCGCGGCAAAGAGTGACGATGCCGATGCATTCGTCGAAGCCACCAACGGTCTCCACGACGTTCAGCCTCAACTGGAACGGGCAACCGCAGCCGCCGGAGTGGCGGGGTGTGCGGAAGTGCACGCGGCGTAGCCAATCCCAACCAGCAGGTCTGGCGGCCCGGACCGGTCCCCGGGCACGGCCTAGGGAGTACGGTAGCGCAGTGGCCATGCGCCCGACGATTATCCGATGCGACCGTGACCGTCGCGCCCTGATCGTCCGACCCGCTGCAGCCGACCTCGCCACCCTCCTCGCCTTGGCCGACGACCGCGTGGTACGGACGCGGCTCCTAAGGGCGCTCCAGCGCCGGCTCGCCGTGGCCGAGCGAGCGAGCTTCTCCCGTTCACATCGCTGGCTCCACTCCTACGGTGTGGATCACCCGGAGTGGTCGCGTTCGCCGTGACGCTATCCCAGAGCGTACTGGGCGTAAGGTAAGGATGGGTGCGCGAACTCAAATGATGTGCATCGCTGGTGCCGTCACAGGCGACGAGCCCGAGAGTCTAATTTGGATCGACGGGTGATCGGGGCGCAGCATTGGACGGATTCGGACACGCCTCAGGTGTGGCGCGGCACCGGGGCCCTATCCATCGCTGCCGGTGTCGCCTGGGTGGTGTTCGACGCCCGTGAGCGATTCTCGTTCTCCAACGACTGGTCATGCGACTCGACCAACGGCTACCTGATGAATGCCGTGGACACCATCGCGATGCTCGGACTGGCCTCCGTGCTGCTCTCGCTCTTCTTCGCGTTTCGGGCGGATGCGAGGAGATGGCTCAGCTTGCCAGCGCTCAGCGCCGCGCTCGGCTTCGCTATCGCCGGGACCGTGAACCTGATCGAGCATTGCGTGGTCAGCCACATGATCGAGAGTTCCCCGTTGGGGTTGCCGCCTTACACGCTGGGGGGATTGATTGCCATCCCGTCGGTGATCCTCTTCGCGCTGGCTCTTACGCGGGTCCGCGGGGTGCCTCGGTGGTGTGCGTGGACGCTCGTGGTCGGTGCGGTGTCCTTCCCGTTGTTGGGCTACGGCGGTGGCATCCTCATCTTCGGTTTAGCCTGGGTCGTGTTCGGGGCCTACTTGCTCGCCGTGACGGAGCCGGGGAAGGCTCGCGCCGAACCCCCCGCATGACGCCGAGGGTTGGCTCCCGATGTCGCCTGGCGGAAGCTCGCTCCTTGTCTCCACAGGCCGGAGGGTCTCATGGGACACCCGACGCGACTACGTGGCGATCGAGACCCGGCGCGAAGCCGCCCACGTCGAGCCAGTACGACGCGATCGTGAGGTTCTTCGGCCGGCCGCGGTAGCCCCTTCGAATTCGGCCCAAATTTGGCCCGCAGCTCGACCCCAGCCCGAACGTGGCGAGTCACCGGCCCGCCCGAAACCCGCACTGACCAGCACGAACGCGGACCGACCCGTACGCCCCCGTACCCGCTGGCTACCTTGAGGGCCTAGTGCCCTTTGCGGGCGTAGGGGTCCAAATCCTCTTTCCGACACCAGCTGACCTGCGGAAACGGAAACCCAGGCTTGGCGGGCGATACCGGCCAGCTCGCCGCCTGGATCAGCAGCTTGATCTGGGTCGCTCAGGGCAGCGCTAACAGCGGCTCGCAGGTAGGGTGCCCTCCATGGATCTCAGCTACCACGCGCTGATCTCCGACGCGGTCAAGGTGTTCGAGATCGTCGGCGTCGTGATCCTGATCGTCGGGAGCGTCGTGGCGTTCGTTGGCTACGCGCTGGGTTTGGTGCGAGGCACCGAGCGGCTCGGCGCCTTCAAGACTCTTCGCGCCTCCCTGGGACGCGCGATCTTGCTCGGCCTCGAGGTGCTGGTCGTCGCCGACATCGTCAGGACCATCGTCGTCGAACCGACGCTCAGCAGCGCCGCCGCGCTCGGCATCATCGTGGTCGTCCGGATCGGACTGAGCATCGCGATCGACGTCGAGGTGGACGGCGTAGCCCCATGGCGGAAGTTGAGACAGGCTCGGGCCGAGGATGGGTGAGGGTGGCTGCCTCCGATGCCGTCGGACCCGCCGCAGGGCCGCGCCACCCGCCTGGCGATGCCTGACGACCCGGCGGTGGGGCGCAGGTCCGTGGTCGCTCGACGACCTCGGCGCCGAGGGGTCGTGATCCGGCGCCGCTCGTGAGGTTCTTGGTCGCCCTCGTGGGTGCTGCGATCGGCTTCGGCTGCGGCTGGATCGCCGGCCAGGCGGTGGGTGAGCATTGGCTCTTCGCGGACTGCTTCGAGATGGACTGTTTGCAGGTGGGGCTCTCGGCCATCATCGGCGCTGCTCTCGGCACGATCGCGGGCGGCACCATCGCGCTCGTGTTCTGGAATCATCGCCACTGAATAGGGCTTGACTCTCCGCGCTCGCTAACTCACCACGCGGCTTCGGCCTCATCCTCGAGCTCGGCGCGACCACAACCGGCGAGGGTCCACCGGACTGTCATGCCGGGATCTTGAGCATTGAACTCTCCAGGGCGGAAGTGAGAGTGCTGACCTGGTGACCCACGTCACTGAGCGGCGTGTGACACGGAACACGGCGGATCGGTGACCCAGGGCACCGCTCCGGCATCCCATTCGTGCGAGGCTCGAGCCACCGACGATGGGTCCCCCTGCGGGACCCGAAAGGGAGGGGTGCCGAGATGGCCGAGAAGCAGGTCACGCCGAAGGAGCCCGCGGACAAGGCGAAGACGGCTAGCGACGACAAGTCCGTCGCCCGGATCAGCCAGAAGAAGATCTCCCGCAAGAAGGTCTCACGCAAGAAGACCGCTCGCTGACCCGGTACGAACGAACGACGAAGGGGCCCGGTACCGGGCCCCTTCGTCGCGTCGTGCCGCCTCGAGCGCTCCGAGGGGCTCCTCGTTGCTAGACTCTGCGCGATGAGTTAGCGGGACCTCCTCGACGCACGCCGCCACCACCGACGTGGCCCGTGTCCGCGTGCATGTTCGCCGAACCCGTTCCCCAGGAGGTTCCACCGATGTCCCGCTCGTTCCCGTGCCCCGTCTTCCATCCTCGGAGTTCGCCGTGAGCACGCTCGAGATCGTCGACCTCGCCGTCGAGGCGGGCGGCAAGACCGTCGTCGAAGGCCTGACCTTCTCGCTGCGCGCCGGCGACAAGGTCGGGGTGGTCGGGCGAAACGGTGCCGGCAAGACCAGCACCATGAAGGTGCTGGCCGGAGAGGCCGAGCCACTCCGAGGCATCATCGACAGCCGGGGTGCGGCCCTTGGTTACCTGCGACAGGATCCCCGCCAGCATCGCGAAGACGACGAGCGCAGCGGCCTGGAGTACATCTTGTCGGCGCGAGACCTCGTGGAGATGGCGAAGCGCGTCGAGAAGGCGCGGCTCGCCCTCGAGGAGTCCCACTCGGACCGCAACGTGCAGCGGTTCGCGCGGGCCGAGGAGCGCTATCGGGACGAGGGCGGCTATCAGGCCGAATCCGAGGCTCGAGCGATCACGGCGGGACTCGGGCTCGCGCAGGACAGGCTGGGCCTGGCCGTGGGCGCGCTTTCGGGCGGTGAGCGCCGTCGGCTCGAGCTCGCCCGGATCCTGTTCGGAGGGTCAGACCTGTTGTTGCTCGACGAGCCGACGAACCACCTGGACGTCGACGCCAAGGCCTGGCTGATGAAGTTCCTCGCCACGTACAAGGGCGGGCTCATGGTCGTGAGCCACGACCTAGCCCTCCTCGACGCCTCGATCACCCGGATCCTGCATCTGGACCGAGATGGCGTCGTCGAATACCGCGGGACGTACTCCCAGTATCGCGAGTCGCGCCGCCGCGACGAGGACCGCCTGACCTCGCTCGCACACCGCCAGGAGCAGGAGATCAAGCGGCTGAAGACCCTCGCCGACTCGATGAGGGGCCAGACCGCGAAGCGAGCTCGAAAGGCCAAGACCCTCGATACCCGGGCGACCAAGCTGGAGGCGAAGAAGGTCGAGGGACCGACACGGGAGCGGACCGTCAGGTTCAGGTTCCCCGCTCCGCCGCACTGTGGACGAACGGTGCTCGTAGCCGAGGACCTCGCGAAGGCCTACGGGGGACCGCCGGTCTTCGAAGACGTGTCCTTCAGCCTGGGCAGGGGTGAGCGGCTGCTGATCATGGGCCTGAACGGTGCGGGAAAGACGAGCCTGCTGCGGATCCTCACCGGGCAGACCGAGGCCGATCTGGGGACGTTCACGTTCGGGCACGGCGTGGTGCCCGGCTACTACGCTCAGGAGCACGAGGGCATCCGCGACGGGATGCCCGTGCTCGCCCACATGAAGGCCGAATCGGGGGAGGACGACCAGGCGCTTCGCGCCTTGCTCGGCATGTTCGGGCTCCACGGCGAGATGGCGTTCCAGGACGCCGGCACGCTCTCGGGCGGCGAGAAGACCAAGCTCGCGCTCGCACAACTGGTGGCCGGGCGCAAGAACCTGCTGCTCCTCGACGAGCCCACCAACAACCTCGACCCGCCGAGCCGCACCGCGATCGCCGTCGCCCTCCAGGACTGGCCGGGCGCGATGGTGATCGTGAGCCACGACGTGGAGTTCGTGCACGCCCTGGCCCCCCAGCGCGTGCTCCTGATGCCCGACGGCACTCTGGACCACTGGGATGACGAGCTCCTCGATCTGGTCGCGCTCGCCTGAGCCGACCGCAGGGACGGGAGGGCAAGTCGGCCGTCTATGCTGCCGCAACCCGGAACTCGAGGAGGCTGACGTGAACGGGAATGATTCGGCCGATCTGGTCTTCGTCAACGGCTCCGTCTACACGGTCGATGCGGCGCGCAGTTGGGCGCAGGCGGTGGCCGTCCGTGAGGGCAGGATCGTCGCCGTCGGCAACGACGACGAGGTTCGGGCACTCGCCGGGGGCCGGACCGAGGTCGTCGATCTGGCCGGCCGGATGCTCGTGCCGGGGTTCCAGGACGCCCACGTCCACCCGGTCGGCGGGGGTGTCGACATGCTCCAGTGCGACCTCCACGACCTGTCGACCGCCGAGGAGTATCTCGCCGCGATCGGGGCCTACGCGGCTTCGAACCCCGATGTCCCGTGGATCCTGGGCGGCGGGTGGTCGATGGACGCGTTCCCCGGGGGCACCCCCACGGCGGCCGCGCTCGACGCGGTGGTCTCGGACCGTCCCGTCTACCTCCCCAACCGGGACGGCCACGGCGGCTGGGTGAACTCGATCGCGATGAAGATGGGTGGGGTGACGCGCGACACCCCCGACCCCTCCGACGGACGGATCGAGCGCGACGCCCAGGGCGAGCCCACCGGCGCGCTCCATGAAGGCGCGATGGATCTCGTCGGACGCCACGCGCCCGATCCGACGCCGGCCGAGCTGTACGAAGGCCTGCTGAAGGGCCAGGCGTACCTCCATTCCCTCGGCATCACGGCGTGGCAGGACGCGATCGTGGGCACGATCCCGTGGGCGAACAATCTCGACACCTACGTCAGGGCCGCCGAGGCGGGCGACCTCACGGCGCGCGTCGTGGGGGCGCTGTGGTGGGACCGGCACCTGGGCATCGAGCAGATCGAGGAACTCGAGGCGCAGCGGGCGCGCGGGCGGGCGGGGCGGTTCGCCGCGACCAGCGTGAAGATCATGCAGGACGGCGTCTGCGAGAACTTCACCGCCGCCGTGCTCGAGCCGTACCTCGACGCGCAGGGCCATCCCTCGGAGAACCGCGGGATCTCCTTCGTCGACCCCGAGCTCCTGAAGGAGATCGTCACTCGTCTGGACGCGAAAGGGTTCCAGGTGCACTTCCACGCCCTGGCCGAGCGCGCGGTCCGCGAGGCGCTCGACGCGATCGAGGCGGCGCTCGCCGCGAACGGCCCGACCGACGGGAGGCACCATCTCGCGCATCTGCAGGTCGTACACCCCGACGACATCCCGAGGTTCGCCCGGCTCCGCGCCGTGGCGAATGCGCAGCCGCTCTGGGCCGCCCACGAGTCGCAGATGGACGATCTCACGATCCCTTTCCTGGGCGAGCCTCGGTGGCGCTGGCAGTATCCCTTCGCGAGCCTCGTCCGGGCCGGCGCGGTCCTCGCGATGGGGAGCGATTGGAGCGTCTCGACGCCGAACCCGCTCGAGGAGATCCACGTTGCCGTCAACCGCAAGGTGCCAGCGACGTACCACCACAAGGTGGAATCGGACGAGATCTTCCTGCCCGAGCAGCGGCTGGACCTGCCGACGGCGCTCGCGGCCTTCACGATGGGTTCGGCATTCGTGAACCACCTCGACGCCGCTACTGGCTCGATCGAGCCCGGGAAATTCGCGGACCTCGCCTTGATCGACCGGAACCTGTTCGCGCATCCGGTCGAGGAGATCGCCGATGCAACGGTCGACGAGACCTTCGTGGAGGGACAGCGCGTGTACGCGACAGGCGCGTGAGCATGCCCTGACCTGCAGTCATGACCTAGACCGGGCCGGTCGTCCACCGCTGTTACAGTGGGCGCGGCCGGTTGAACGCCCGTTCAATCTCGCCTATCCGAGACGAGGAAACGCCGATGCCTGCGCAGAGCCCGATCGACCCCGCGACGCTTCGCGCCGTGCTGGCCCCCACCCTGGGAGAGAGCCGGACCCTCCCCGCGGAGGCATACCGTTCCGTTGACGTCTTCGCCTGGGAAACCGAGCACTTCTTCGAACGGGGATGGGTCTGCCTGGGGCGGGCGGACGAGCTCGCTGTGCCGGGGGACCAGCGCGCCTACCGGATCGGCGCCGAGGGGATCCTCGTCGTCCGCGACCTCGACGGGACCCTCCGGGGTTTCTACAACACGTGTCGACACCGGGGACACGAGCTCCTGGAGCCCGAGACCGGACGGAACCTGCGGGCGATCAAGTGCCCCTATCACGCGTGGGTCTACCAGCTCGACGGCTCGCTGGGGGCGGCGCCCCGGTTCGGCGACCACGCCGGCTTCGACAAGACCGACTATCCGCTGATCTCGGCACGGATCGCCGAATGGCACGGATGGCTGTTCGTGAACGCCTCCGGAGAGGGTTCCGCGCTCGCCGACGTCGTGGGCAATCTCGATGGGCTGATCGATCCGTGGGAGCCCGAGCGGCTATTCGTCGGCGCCTCGCACACCTATGAGATCGCCGCCAACTGGAAGACGATCACCGAGAACTACCACGAGTGCTACCACTGTCCGTCGATCCACCCTGCCCTCTGTGTGGTGACGCCGCCCGACTCGGGGGAGAACTTCGCGCACGACGGTCACTGGGTGGGTGGATCGATGCAGTTGAAGGACTTCGCCCAGACGATGTCGCTCACGGGGGAGTCAGGCGGGGTCCCGATCCGGGGCCTGAACGACACGCAGCGGCGCGAGGTTTACTACTTCGGGCTCTTCCCGAACCTGCTTATCAGTCTGCATCCCGACTACGTGATGACCCACCGATTCGAGCTGCTCGCGCCCGGACGCAGCAGGGTCGAGTGTCAGTGGCTCTTCCCGCCCGAGGCCAGGGAACGCGCCGACTTCACGCCGGCGTACGCGAGCGAGTTCTGGGACATCACGAACCGCGAGGACTGGCTTGCGTGCGAGTCCGTGTACCGGGGTCTCGGCTCCGAGGGGTTCCGTCAGGGACCGTTCGCGTGGAGCGAGGACGAGGTGCACGCCTTCATGGCGATGGTGGCCCAGGGATACCTGGACGGCCACGCCAGCCCGCCGCCCCAGGTGCAAGAACCCGACGCCGCCGGCGTCTGAGGACGCGCCTCTCAGGGATCTCTCAAGAACCCGCTGCACTCGGGCGTCGAATCACGAACGTGACCGACCTGAGAGGCTGTTCATCATGAAGAAGCTGCTCTTCCCCCTGGTAGCGCTCGCCCTCGCCGTCTCGGCATGCTCCGTGAAACTGGGCGATGCCTCGTCCTCGAGCCCGCCCGTCGTCGACTCCTCCACGCTCCAGGCCCTGGACCCGGGCAAGGAGCCCGTGACGGCCGTAGTCGAACGCGTCCTCCCCGCGGTCGTGAACGTCACGACCGACATCTTCCGACAGGACGCCCTCGGCAGCGCGTCGCAGGCCCAGGGCGTGGGGACCGGGTTCGTCGTCCGCTCCGACGGCGTGGTCGTGACGAACTGTCACGTCGTGGAGGGCGCCTCGAAGATCACCGTCTCCACCTCCGAGGCCACCCCGCGGGAGTTCGAAGCGCGGGTGATCGGCGCCGACTGTCTGCACGACCTCGCGGTCCTCAAGATCGGCGCGACCGGGCTCCCGACGGTCGAGCTCGGCGATTCTGGCTCGCTCCGCCTCGGTCAGCGAGTGGTCGCCCTGGGCTACGCGCTCGCGCTGGAGGGCGGCCCGACGGTGACGACGGGCATCGTGTCGTCGCTCGACCGCACGATCCAGGCGCGGGATCCCCAGTGCGATGTATGCACGAACGGGGTGCGGACCTACAGCGAAGTGATCCAGACCGACGCGGCCATCAACCAGGGCAATTCCGGCGGGCCGCTCGTCGACATGCAGGGTCGCGTGGTGGGCATCAACTCGGCGGGCGACGACGCGGCACAGAACATCGGGTTCGCGATCTCGATCGACTCTGCGAAGGACACGATCGCTCGATCCCAGGCCGACCCGCTCGCGGCGACCGCCTATCTCGGCGTGTCGACGCAGTCGGTGAGCGGCGCGCTCGCACAGCAGTTCAACCTCGGCGTGGATCACGGCGCCTACGTGCTCGCGACCACGAACGACGGTCCCGCCCAAGCGGCCGGGATCCAAGAAGGAGTCGTGATCGTGGGGGTCGCCGGCACCCCCATCGCGACGGCCGAGGACCTCGGCAAGGCGCTGGAAGAGCTGAACCCGGGCCAGCGGGTCTCGGTCGACATCGTGACGAATGGGGGGGTGGCGCGCTCGATCGACGTCACCCTGGGCGCCCGCCCGCTGCCCACCGTCCTGCCGTAGCCTTCCGGCGGTGCGTTAGCCTGGGCGCGTGAACCTTCGATCGCGCGATCTCGTCCATGGCGCCCTGCCTGCGGATGGCGCGGCGTGAGCGGGGCACGGGGACCCTTCGAGGCCGGCGAGAAGATCCTGCTGATCGATCAGCGCGACCGAACGTATCTATTCACCCTGCAGGCCACGGGCACGTATCACACCCACAGCGGCACCCTGTCCCACGAGGAGCTGATCGGCAAGCCGGAAGGCACGAAGGTCGAGACTTCCAAGGGCATGGTCTTCGTGGCGTTCCGACCGCGCTTCGCCGACTACGTCCTGAAGATGCCCCGAGGCGCCCAGGTCGTGTATCCGAAGGATCTCGGCCCCATCGTGACGTACGCCGATGTGTTCCCGGGCGCGCGCGTGCTGGAGGCCGGGACCGGCTCCGGCGCGCTGACGATCGCGCTGTGCCGGGCCGTCGGCGACTCCGGCGTCGTGGTGTCCTATGAGCTCAGGGACGAGCATCGCGA
The DNA here is from genome assembly GCA_039933515.1 of Actinomycetota bacterium. GTDB lineage: Bacteria > Actinomycetota > UBA4738 > UBA4738 > HRBIN12 > JAOUEA01. The sequence continues at coordinate 39,445 of JBDTNY010000092.1, read as the reverse complement.
GCAGGCCGTCCGCAACATCGAGACCTTCTACGGCGCGATGCCGCCCGGTCTCACGCTGCGGGAGGGTGACCTTTCGCAGGTGGGGGAGACCGGCGAGCGGTACGACCGCGCCGTGCTCGACATGCCCGAGCCCTGGGGGCCGCTCCGGGCGCTCGCGAAGGTGCTCGAGCCCGGCGGTGTGGTGTGCGCCTACCTGCCGACGATCATCCAGGTGCAGACGCTCGTGCTCGCGTTTCCCGGCGCGGGGTTCCAACACGTCGAGACCTTCGAGACCCTGAGGCGGGGCTGGCACGTGACGGAGCGCAGCGTCCGCCCCGACCACCGGATGGTCGGGCACACGGGCTTCCTCACGGTGGGCCGCCTGGCCGCCCCGATGGCCTGAGCCCGGCTGCCCGGCACTCCCTCTGCGTCGGTAGGCGGAGCTACCTTGGAATAGGGCCTAAGCCTTCCGGGCTGAAGTGCCGTAAGTGAGGGGGAAGGAACCGCCCGCGCGCCTCCCAGGGTTGCGCAGGGGCGGGGATACACTCGACGCCCCGTGCGGAGGTGACGCCAGATGCCCGGCCAAGACGAACAGGCTGCACGTTACGAGGATCAGGTCAACGAACTCCAGAGTCAGGTCAAGTTCCTGGAAGAGGAGGTCGGCCTACTCCGCCGCCGTCTCACGAACGCGCCGCGCCAGGTCACCCTCCTCGAGGAGAAGCTGGTCGAAACCCGCGAGCAACTCACCAAGGCTATGGGGCAGAACCAGAAGCTGGCCGACGCCCTGCGGGGGGAGCGCGACAAGATCGAGGCGCTCGCCCAGGAGGTCGAGAAGCTTTCGCAGCCGCCAGCCACCTTCGGTGTCTTCCTACGCAAGAACGACGACGGCTCGCTCGACGTGTTCACGGCGGGCCGAAAGATGCGCGTGATGCCGGCGCCCGACCTTGACGAACGGGCCTTCCGCCCCGGCGTGCAGGTCGTGTTGAACGAGTCGCTGAACGTGGTCGAGGTCCTCGAGCCCGACCGGGCCGGCGAGGTCATGAAGGTCAAGGACAAGCTCGGCGAGGACCGCCTGGTCGTCGTGGGCCGAGGCGACGAGGAGTACGTCGCCCACCTGGCGGGCTCACTGCTCGACACCCCGATCCGTGTCGGCGACAACGTCTTGTTCGACAACCGTTCCAACGTCGCGGTCGAGCTGCTCCCCAAGGAGGAGGTCGAGCAGCTCGTGCTCGAGGAGATCCCCGACGTCAACTACGACGACATCGGCGGCCTCGAAGGGCAGATCGACGCGATCCGTGACGCCGTGGAGCTGCCCTTCCTGTACGCCGAGCTCTTCCACGAGCACCAGCTCGAGGCGCCCAAGGGCATCCTGCTCTACGGACCTCCCGGGTGCGGCAAGACCCTGATCGCGAAGGCCGTCGCGGCCTCGCTCGCTGAGAAGGTCGCCGAGCGAACGGGCCGAAGCGACGCGCGCTCGTACTTCCTGAACGTCAAAGGGCCCGAGCTGCTTAACAAGTACGTCGGGGAGACCGAGCGACAGATCCGCGAGATCTTTCAGCGGGCGAAGGAGCGGAGCGAGGAAGGCCTTCCCGTGATCGTCTTCTTCGACGAGATGGACTCGATCTTCCGCACCCGCGGCACGGGGATCAGCTCCGATGTGGAGTCTACGATCGTGCCTCAGTTGCTCAGCGAGCTCGACGGCGTCGAGACCCTGAAGAACGTCATCGTGATCGGTGCCTCGAACCGCGAGGACCTGATCGACCCGGCGATCCTGCGTCCCGGGCGTCTCGACGTGAAGATCAAGATCGAGCGGCCCGATGCCCCGCAGGCGCGCGACATCATGGCCAAGTACCTGCACCCGGTCGTCCCGATCCATCCCGACGAGGTCTCGCGCTACGGCGGCGATCCGCAGCAGGCGTGCTACCGCATGATCGACAAGACGATCGAGCAGATGTACGAGCCCAGCGATCGGAACCGATTCCTCGAGGTCACCTACGCCAGCGGCGACAAGGAGATCCTGTACTTCAAGGACTTCAACTCTGGCGCGATGATCGAGAACATCGTGCGCCGGGCCAAGAAGGACGCGATCAAGCGCTTCCTTTCCAAGGGAGAGAAGGGCATCAAGACCGAGGACCTGCTCACCGCGATCCGGGACGAGTTCAAGGAGAACGAAGACCTTCCCAACACCACGAACCCCGACGACTGGGCACGGATCTCCGGCAAGAAAGGCGAGCGGATCGTGTACGTGCGGACGCTGCTTGGCCACGACGGCGATGGGCGCCAGGTCGAGCGCGTGAACGCCGGACAGTACCTGTAAGGTTGCCGCATGGCCATCCCCAAGGTCTTCGGCATCGAGACGGAGTACGGGATCGCCGCGGCCGGCTCGCCCGAGTTCAACCCCGTCCTATCCTCGTCCCTGCTGATCTCGACGTACGCCGGTTCGCTGCGGCGGATCCGCTGGGACTACGAGCAGGAATCGCCGATGCGCGACGCCCGCGGATTCGAGCCCGTGCCGGCGAACGCGGGGTCGGACGAGGATCTGGGCCTGGCGAACGTGATCTTGCCCAACGGCGCGCGGTACTACGTCGATCACGCGCACCCTGAGTACTCGACGCCCGAATGCCTGACCCCCCGCGCGCTCGTCGTGCACGACAAGGCGGGGGAGCGGATCCTCGAGCGTTCGCTCACCGAGGTCGCGCGCGTGATGCCGTCCGCGCCGGCGCTGTCGATCTACAAGAACAACAGCGACGGCAAGGGGAACTCCTACGGGACGCACGAGAACTACCTCGTCGATCGCGCCACCCCGTTCGGCGACATCGTGCGCGACCTGACGCCCTTCTTCGTCTCGCGCATCGTCTTCACGGGCGCGGGCAAGGTGGGCGCCGAGGCGCCGTGGGACGAGCGGGGCTCCAGCCGGTTCCAGCTCACGCAGCGAGCCGACTTCTTCGAGACCGAGGTTGGCCTCGAGACCACTCTGAAGAGGCCTATCATCAACACCCGCGACGAGCCGCACGCCGACCCCGAGCGCTACCGACGTCTCCATGTGATCGTGGGCGACGCGAACATGTGCGAGGTCTCGACCTTCCTGAAGATCGGGACGACCGCGATCGTGCTCAAGATGATCGAGGACGCATTCCTCCCCGACCTCACCGTGCAGAACCCCGTGCAGGCCCTTCACGAGATCTCACGCGACCCCAGCTGTCAGGCCCAGATGACGCTCGCCGACGGACGAATGGTCAACGCCGTGCAGCTCCAGTGGGAGTACCTCGAGCACGCGAAGAAGTACGTGGAGCGCGAGGACGATACCCCGGAGCAGCGCGAGGTGGTCGCGCGGTGGGAGGCAGTGCTGACCGCGCTCGAGGACGATCCGTCCTCGCTCCACGGTCAGTTGGACTGGGTGGCGAAGCAACGCCTGCTGCAGGCCTATCGCGACCGCGACGGCCTCGAGTGGTCGGACCCGAAGCTCCGGGCGATCGACCTGCAGTACCACGACGTCCGGCGTGACCGGGGCCTCTACTACCGGCTGGAGGCGTCGGGGAAGGTCGAGCGGCTGACCACCGACGCCGAGGTCGACGCCGCGATCGACGATCCGCCCGAGGATACGCGCGCTTACTTCCGCGGCCGCTGCATCGCACGGTTCCCGGATTCGATCGCCGCCGCCTCGTGGGACTCCCTCATCATCGATACCGGCGCCGACGCGTTGCAGCGGATCCCGATGCGGGAACCCCTCAGGGGGACCAAGGAGCATGTCGAGGGGCTCCTCGAGCAGGCGGCCGACGCCGCAGCGCTCGTCGCGCTCCTCCAGGCGTGAGCCGGACCCACCGCTAGAATCGCTCGCACGGAAAGGAGCCCATCCCGTGCCGCAAGAGCAAGAGCAGAAGAAGGTCCAGAAGAAGGGCGGTGGCGGCGAGTCCGACGCTGACGCCGACGCCGGCCAGGTGTCCTCGACGGCCAAGGCCGCCGAGCTCAAGGAAGAGATGGACGACATCCTCGACGAGATCGACTCGGTCCTGGAGGAGAACGCCGAGGAGTTCGTGAAGAGCTACGTGCAGAAGGGCGGCGAGTGAGCGATCCGACGCAGCTTCCCGTTTCGGTCACGGCATTCGGCCTGAACCCGAGCTTCACCGACCTCGTTCGTCGCGAGCGCCCCGAGGCGCTGCCGCAGTCCCTGAGCGGATCGATGACGGCGGCCGCCGCGAGTCAGGTGCCCCACGGCACCACGGTGCTCGGCATGAAGTACGCCGACGGCGTGATCGTGGCCGGCGATCGGCGCGCGACGGCCGGTTACACGATCGCCGACGACAAGATGCGCAAGGTCTTTCCGGCCGACGACTACAGCGCGATCGCGATCGCGGGCGCGGCCGGGATGGCCGTGGAGATGGTGAAGCTCTTCCAGCTCGAGCTGGAGCATTACGAGAAACTCACAGGCGACCGGCTCTCCTTGGAGGGCAAGGCGAACCGCCTGGGCCAGCTGATCCGTGAGAACTTCCCTCTCGCGATGCAGGGCCTGGTGGTGGTGCCGCTGTTCGGGGGGTACGACCTTCGACGGGGCGAGGGCCGGATCTTCCACTACGACGCGACCGGCGGGCGGTGGGAAGAAGACGACTTCCAGTCCACCGGGTCGGGAAGCCAGCCGGCGAAGAACTCGCTGAAGAAGCGCTGGCGGCGCGACCTCGATCGCGCGGCGGCGCTGCGGGTTGCCGTCGAGGCCTTGCTCGATGCCTCCGAGGACGACGTGGCCACCGGCGGCCCGAACCCGACCCGCAAGATCTATCCGGTGGTGCTCGCGGTGACCGCCGGCGGGGCGGCCGAGGTGCCGGAGTCCGAGGTCGAGGCGGCCGTCGCCGCCGTGCTCGAGGAGCGATCCTGATGGGGTTCATGCCGTACGTCGCACCGGAACAGATGATGAAGGATCGGTCCGAGTACGCCCACAAGGGGATCGCGCGCGGACGCTCCGTGATCGGGCTCGAATACGCGGACGGCTTGCTGTTCGTGGCCGAGAACCCTTCGGCGACCCTCCACAAGATCAGTGAGATCTACGACTCGATCGCTTTCGCTGGGGTCGGTAAGTACAGTGAATTCGAGGACCTGCGCATCGCGGGCATCAGGCTCGCCGACCTGCGGGGTTTCTCCTACGGCCGAGAGGACGTGAAGGCGCGCGACCTCGCGAACGCCTACTCGCAGGCGCTCTCGAACATCTTCACCCAGCAGATGAAGCCGTACGAGGTGGAGATCCTCGTGGGAGAAGTCGACGGCGATGCGTCCGGGACCGCGATCTACCACGTGCTGTTCGACGGGTCGGTGAACGACGAGCACGGGTTCGTCGCGATCGGGGGCCACGCGGAGGATCTCGCCGAGACGCTCAAGGGACGCTACGAGGAAGGCTGGGACCTGGCGACGGCGATCCGCGCGGGCGCGGAGGTGCTCGGCTCGCCGGACGGACGAACGATCGAAGCGGGAGCGATCGAGGCGGGCGTGCTCGATCGGACCCGCTCGCACCGCAGGAAGTTCCACCGCCTCGACGAGGCGGAGCTCGGCGCGATCCTGGGCGGCTGAGCGCTCCCGGCGTTCGCCCTAGCCCGACGTAGGCTTCCAGCATGGACCGGCGCATCTTCGGGCTCGAGAACGAGTATGGGGTCACCTGCACGTTCCGCGGGCAGCGGCGCCTTTCGCCCGACGAGGTCGCGCGGTACCTCTTCCGCCGGGTGGTCCACTGGGGCCGGTCCTCCAACGTATTCCTCGAGAACGGCGCCCGGCTCTACCTCGATGTTGGCTCCCACCCCGAGTACGCCACCCCTGAGTGCGACGTCGTCCGCGAGGTCGTGGCGCACGACAAGGCCGGCGAGCGGATACTGGAGGGACTGCTCGCCGCGGCCGAGATGCGCCTGCATGAAGAAGGTATCAACGGCCAGGTATACCTGTTCAAGAACAACACCGATTCGGCAGGGAACTCATACGGGTGCCACGAGAACTACCTCGTGGGCCGACAGGGAGAGTTCGCGCGGATGGCCGACATCTTGATCCCGTTCTTCGTCACGAGGCAGATCTGGAGCGGCGCCGGGAAGGTCTTGCACGGCCCGCGGGGCGCGCAGTACTGCATCGCGCAACGCGCCGAGCACATCTGGGAAGGCGTCTCGAGCGCGACCACCCGGAGCCGACCGATCATCAACACCCGCGACGAGCCACATGCCGACGCCGAGCGGTTCCGGCGCCTGCACGTGATTGTCGGCGACTCGAACATGAGCGAGTGGACCACGTTCATGAAGGTGGGGATCACCGACCTGGTGCTGCGCATGGTCGAGGGGAACACGGTGATGCGGGACCTCTCGCTCGAGAACCCGATCCGAGCGATCCGCGAGATCAGCCACGACACCACCTGCACCCGCAAGGTGAAGCTCGCGAACGGGCGGGAGCTCACGGCCCTCGAGGTGCAGACCGAGTACCTGGAGAAGACCGAGCGATTCATGGCGCGCAAGGGCGCCGACGAGAGCGCCGCCTTGCTGCTGTCTGAGTGGCGGGGCGCGCTCGAGGCGCTCGCCGCGGGGGAGTCCGAGCGCCTGGCGCGCAAGGTCGACTGGGTCACGAAACGCCTGATGATCGACCGATACATGGTGAAGCACGACCTGACCCTCGCGAGCCCGAAGGTCGCCCTGCTGGATCTCGCCTACCACGACGTGAACCGGAACCGGGGGCTCTACTACCTGCTGGAGAAGGCCGGCAGAGTCGAGCGGGTGGTCGACGACGACCAGGTGAGCCTGGCGATGCGGGAGCCGCCGCAGACCACGCGCGCCAAGCTCCGCGGCGATTTCATCCGGGAGGCCAAGGCGAAACGCCGCGATTACACGGTGGATTGGGTGCATCTGAAACTGAATGACCAGGCGCAGCGAACCGTGCTCTGCAAGGATCCGTTCCGTAGCGTCGACGAGCGGGTCGACCAGCTGATCGCGCACATGTGAGCCGTCTCGGCCTCGATCACGCCTGCTCACCGGCCCGCCACCGGCGACCCGTCGCGGCCATCCGTCCGGCCAGGACCCCCGCGGCGCCGGCGGCCAGCGCGCCGATGCCTTCGAGCGAGGTCCCAAGGTCGGCCTGAGCGGGAGCGGCTGCGAGCTCGGCGAGCTCCGCGAGGGCCGGGCGCCCGTCGACCTCGACGAGGTGATGCCGTTCCTCGATCCGGTCAGCGCGCAGGCAATCCCAGATCTGCCGACGCCCGTCGCCCTCGAGGGTCGGAACGGCCACGTTCAGCTCTTCGAGCGAGGGATCGCGAAGGAGCGCGAGGGTGGCAGTGTCGACGAACCCTCCGGAGATCCCGAGGACCGGGAGCGGGCGCCCCCGGCGAGGGACGGCGGCCCGCACGACCCGCCCCGCGGCGCCTGGGGAGCTGCATACGGCGATCACGTACTCCGCGGCCACGCCGTGCACCGCCGTCAGCAGGGCCGCGAGGTCAGGATCCACGGCCACGATCACGGTCGGTCCGTCGCCGGCGCGCGCCGCACCCGCCCGCACCAGCGGAACCGCCTCCGCATCGAGCGCGAGCACGATGGGGATCTGCAGCAGCGACTGCTCCCGGGACGCCGGTCTTCCGAGGTCTGGCTCCATACCCTCGCTATGATGCCGCAACGATGGCGGGCGAGGACCGAACCGAACCTCTCGAGCGATTGCTGAACCTGGTCGCCCTGTTGCTCGAGACCAGGGCGCCACTCACCTTCGAGCAGATCCGCGAGACCCTCGAGCCCTATCGACAGGAGAAGGTGGACTCGGCCAAGCGGATGTTCGAACGAGACAAGGACCTCCTGAGGGATTACGGCGTGCCGCTCGAGCTGGTGGACGTCGATGCCTGGGGCGGCGATCAGGGTTACGTGATCCCCAAAGACGCCTACTACCTCCCGGAGATCGCCTTCACGCCCGAGGAACTCGGTGCGTTGCTCGTGGCGGCCCAGAGCGGTGACGAAAACACCGCGGCCGAGCGGGCGGTCCACAAGCTCCTGTACGGCGCCGACGGCGGGGTGCTCGCGGGTCTGACCGGCGGGCCGCTCGCGTCGGGCTCCGACGCCCGGAGCGAGCTCGTGCTCGCGGTCGCGGCGGCCGCCCAGGGGCACGGCCGGATCTCCTTCGGGTATCGAACGTCGCAGGGCAAGGCCTCCGAGCGCGAGGTCGATGCCTTCGCGATGGTGTTCCGGGGAGGCCATTGGTACCTGGTCGGTCACGATCGGGACCGAGACGACGTTCGGGCGTTCCGACTGTCGCGGTTCACCTCCGAGCCCGAGGATCGCGGCGTGGGCACCTCGCCGCCGCCGGGGTTCAGCGCCGCCGACCACGTGCGAGCCGGCCCCTGGGATGCCCTGGCCGAGGAGCGGGCCGTGATCGCCTTCTCGCCCGACGTCGCGTGGTGGGCGGCGAGCTCGCTCACGGGAGCCACGACGATCGGGGCGGGGGAGGACGGCTGGGTGGAGGTCGCGGTGCCGCTCGCCGACGAGCAGGCGCTCGCCGGGCTCGTCCTGCAGTTCGGCGACGAGGCTGTGGCGCGCGAACCCGCCTCCCTGCGGGATGCGATCCTCGAGCGGCTGGCGGCGATCCGTGCCTGAGCGGCGGCGGCGAGGCACCCCGAAGACCGCCGACCGACTCGGGACCATGCTCGTCGTCGTGCCCTACCTCGTACAACACCCGGGGAGCATCCTCGCCGAGGTCGCCGAACTCTTCGGCGTGACGCCCGAGCAGCTCCGGCGTGACCTGGACCTGCTCTTCATGTCCGGGCTCCCTCCGTACGGGCCCGGCGACCTGATCGACGTCGACGTCGACGAAGACGATCGCATCTGGATCACCATGGCCGACCATTTCGCCCGGCCGCTGCGTCTGACCAGGAACGAGGCGCTCGCGCTCTACGTGCGGGGCACCGAGCTGGTCGCCACGCCGGGGTTGCCGCAGGCGCGCCACCTCGCCGGCGCGCTCGACAAGCTCCGAGCGACCCTCGGCCCGGACACCCTCGACGCCGAGGGGCTGATCCATGCGCCCGGGGGAGGCCTAGCGCCCGAGCATCTCGACACGCTGCGTGAAGCCGCGAGCGCTCACCACCGGGTGCTGATCGAGTACTACGCGGCGTCCAGCGCGGCCCTGACCACGCGCACGATCGAGCCTGAGGAGGTCTTCCCGAACCTGGGGAACTGGTACGTCGCCGCGTGGGACCTCGGCGCCGATGCCGAGCGCCTCTTCCGGGTCGACCGCATGCGCTCGGCAGTGGACACGGAGGAGGGGTTCGAGCCGCATGGCCTCGCTGGAGCGGGGCGGGACCTGTACATGCCCGGTGAGGGCGACGTGCCGGTCCGGCTCCGGCTGCGAGCCGGCGCGCGTTGGATCGCCGAGTACTACGCGACGATCGACGCTGTCGAGCTCGACGACGGCTCGCTCGAACTGACGCTTCCGGCGCACCGGCTCGAGTGGGTCGCGAGGCTGCTGTTGCGCGTGGGACCCGATGCGTCGGTGATCGCGCCCGATGCATTGAGGGACGAGCTCTCGACGCTGGCGACACGCACGATCGCGCGGTATCGAGGCTGATCGCCGGGGGAATGGGCAATCCGGGGTAGCCCCGTTCCTGGCACGAACGCTCAAGGCCCGTTCGGGCCGAACCGATAGCTCCCCTGAGATGACAACGATCCGCACAACGTGCCCCCGATGTGGTGAAGTGGACATGGGTCCCGAAGCGATCCTCCTGTCGGTCCGACAGAACGGCCGTGAAGGAAGCTACCGGTTCACCTGCCCGAGCTGCGAGGACGACGTGGAGAAGCGCGCCGACCGCAAGATCGTGGCGCTCCTCGTCTCGGCCGGGGTCGACATCGATCAGGCCGAGGGCGGGCTCGAGGGCGACCCGGAGCTCTTCGACGATCCGATCGAGGATCCCCGCGGGGTCATCCCGATGGGACCTGCATTCTCGATCGACGACGTGATCGAGTTCCACTACCTCCTGGAAGACGACCGGTACGTCCAGGAGTTCCTGGCCTCCAGCGGCGGGTCCTGAGCCCGACGGACCGCCTGCGGTAGCATCGCGCCATGAGTCCATGGCTGCTCGTCTGGTATCTGATCGCCGCCGTTTCGACGATCGCCGTCGTGGTGCTGGTGATCGCCCTTGTCCGACAAGGGCTGCTGCTGGGCAGAACCGCCCGCAGGTTCCAGGAGGCGGCCCAGCCGCTTGTGGACGAGCTGACGCAGGAGGTTTCCCGGGCATCCGACCACGCCGCGTCGCTGACACCTCCCAGAAGGCCCCGGCGCTGACCGCCGGTAGTAGGATTCGCTGCGGGCGAGCGCGCCCACACCCATGTTGAACATCGGCCCTCCCGAGCTCCTCCTCGTCCTCGTGATCGCATTGGTCGTCGTGGGACCGAACCGCCTGCCCGAGCTCGCGCGGACGATCGGGCGCGGGTTGAGCGAGTTCCGCAAGGTCCAGGACGAGGTCAAGGACATGGTCAAGTTCGACCTGAGCATGGACCCGGTCACGGCGCCCACCCCCCGCCCTTCCACCCCGCATCGAACGGCCCGGCCGGCCACCCGGACCCCTGACCCGGCAGTCGAGCCCGCGCCCCACGACTCGGGGAAGGCAGGGCCCGAGGTCGCGTCGTCAGAGGCACCAGGGCCGGCCGGTGATGCCGATCAGATCCTGCCCACCCCCGAGCCGCCGGCCCTCGCGGAGTAGCCCCGCCCCATGCCGGTGATCCCTCGATTCCATCGACGCTCGGCGGATAGGCGCACGGGAACCATGACCGTCATCGAGCACCTCGAGGAGCTTCGGCACCGGCTGATCGTGGTGTTCGTCGCGATCAGCCTCGGCTCGGTGGCCGGGTGGTTCGTGTACCCGTACTTCTTGGAGTTGATCCGGTCGCCCTTCTGCGATTACGTGACGAGACATCCCGATGTGCGGCCCCCCGCCGGATGCGATCTGGTCATCACGGGCCTCATCGATCCGTTACTCGTGAAGATGAAGATCGTGGTGTACCTCGGCTTCGCCGTGGCGCTCCCCATCGTGCTGTGGCAGCTCTGGGGGTTCGTCAACCCCGGCCTGACCGAGGGTGAACGCAAGTGGGCGATCCCGTTCGTGGTGTCGTCGACCTTCCTGTTCTTCCTCGGGGCGGCGTTCGCGTACTGGACCCTGCCCAGGGCCCTCGAGTTCTTGCTGGGCTTCGCGGGCAGCGGCATCGCACCGATCCTGACCGCCGACCGATACGTCAGCTTCATCGTGCTGGTGACCCTCGCGTTCGGGGTGTCGTTCCTGTTCCCTGTGCTGCTTGTCTTCTTGCAGCTCGTGGGGGTGCTGAGCTCTCGCAGGCTGGGCTCGTGGCGTCGGTACATGATCTTGTTCATCGCGGTGTTCTCCGCGGTGATCACACCGAGCTCGGATCCGTACACGATGCTCGCCATGATGATCCCGATGTACCTGTTCTACGAGGCCGCTATCATCATCGGTCGCCTCCTGAAGAAGTAGGAGTTCCATGGCCATCAAAGGCAAGCGCAAGCCCAAGAGCAAGCCGGTCGCACGTGCCCCGCGGCGGGCCCCCGTGCAGCTGGCGACACCGTTCCTGCAGCGGAGGTGGGTGCAGGTCGCGATCGCCGCGGTCGTCGGAGCGTTCGCGATGATGGTCGTCGTCTGGGTCACGAACGGGCTGCGTCAGAACCGGGCCGACGCCGACGCCGCGGCCTCGGCCGCCGCGCAAGCCGACGCGGCGGCCACCAAGCTCGCGGCCGCCACTGCATGGCAGACGGCCGCCGACGGCGCGATCGCCCAGGTGGGCGCGGTGAACCAGGGGCTGCCTCCGACCGTGTTCGTCGAGATGAGCGCCGCCCTCGACTCGATGGACGCCAAGGGCTCCGTTCCCGACGGCGCCGAGGCGACCTTCCGCACCGCCACCGCGAACGCAAAGAAGGCGATCGACGCGATCGACGGGTTCGATCTGGTGGCGACGATCCGCGACCAGGGGTTCGACGAACTCGCGACCGCGGCGTTCACCAACTCGAAGGAGCGGATGCTCGAGGGTCTCCAGCTCTATCGCCAGGCCGCGGAGGTCGCGGCCCTGGCCGCCGGATCCGCCGATCCCGCCGAGCTGGCGCGGCTCAGCAGCGTGGCGGTCGGCCTTCGCGATACCGCGGCGCAGGTCTTCAACGCGGGGTGGCAGGAGTACCAGTCCGCCCTCCGCGCCGGCGGCGTGGCGAACATCCCGCAGGGACCGATCCCCGGGCTTCCGGGTGGCGGGGCGTAGACCGGTGTCTGCCCCGTGACCGCCATGCCCGTCGTGGTGGTCGCGAATCCCTCCGCCGGTCGAGGCAAGGCCGGGCGTCTGATCGGCAAGGCCGCGTCGATCCTGCATTCGCTGCGCGTGGAGCACGAGGTCAGGGTCTCGACATCGGCCGAGGACCTCGAGACGACGGTCCGCAGCGCCGCGGAGGAAGGGGCCGGGATCGTGGCGGTGCTCGGCGGGGACGGCACGGTCTCGCTGGGCGCGAACGGGGTCGTGGGGACCGATGCCGCGCTCGCCGTGCTCCCCGCGGGAACGGGCGACGACTTCGCGAAGGCGATCGGTGCCGGCACGTTCGACGCCGCGGTTCGACTGCTCGCGAACCCGAAGATCGTGCCGATCGACGTCGTGGCGGTGATCGCGGGCGTCGAACGGCGCTGGTTCGTGAACATCGCGGGGGCTGGGTTCGATTCCGAAGTGAACGAGACCGCGAATGCGATGCGACTGCGCCTGGGAGGGACGGGCACTTACCTGGCGGCTGTCCTGAAGACCCTGTCTCGATTCTCCCCGGCGCACTATGACCTCACGATCGACGGTGAGGCCCTCTCGGTGGACGCGATGCTGGTCGTGGTGGGCAGCGGGATCCAATACGGAGGCGGGATGAAGGTACTGCCAGACGCCTGCCTCAATGACGGCCTGCTCGATGTGTGTATCGTCGAGGCGCTCAGCACGACCGCATTCCTGCGAGCCTTCCCCCGTGTCTTCACGGGTTCGCACGGCCGTCACCCGAAGGTGCAGATGCTCCGGGCCACCTCGGTGAAGGTGGAAGCCAACCGCAAGATCCAGGTCTACGCCGACGGCGAACGCGTCGGCCCGTTGCCGGCCACGTTCGAGGTGCGCCCCGACGCGCTCCCGGTCGTGGTCGGCCCGCACGCGAAGGGGATCCGATGACCGACGGTGTACTCCTGATCCATGCGTTCCCGCTCGACGCCCGGATGTGGCGCGCTCAGATCGAAGCGATCTCGCCCGAGGTGGGCGTCATCGCCCCCGATCTGCCGGGTTTCGGGGGAACACCCGCTACCGGCCACGTCATGTCGATGGGTGCGGCGGCCGATCGGTGCTTGCAGGCCGCCGACGCGGCCGGGATCGACCGGATGGTTGTCTGCGGTCTCTCGATGGGTGGGTACGTGGCCTTCGAGCTGTGGCGGATGGCCCGCGATCGCGTCGCCGGCCTGGTCCTGGCGAATACGAAGGCCGAGGCCGACACGCCCGAGGGCGCGGAGGGTCGCCGGGCACTCGCCGCACGGCTCGAGGCCGAGGGGAGCGGCTTCCTCGTCGACAGCCCACCCCCTTTGCTGGCCGAGGACGCACCGGAGGAGCTGCGGACGCTCGTTCGCGATCTGATCGCCGACCAACCCGCGGGCTCGATCGCTGCCGCCGCGCTCGGGATGGCCGAGCGCAAGGACTCCGTGCCCGACCTGGGGTCGATCGACGTGCCGACGCTCGTCATCACCTCGGACGGCGACGCCCTGATCCCCGCCGCGGTCACCGCCCCCATGGCGGAGCGGATCGCCGCCGCGGAGCTGGTCATGATCGAGGGTGCCGGTCACCTCAGCAACCTTGAGGCGCCCGAGGCGTTCGAGGCAGCGCTGCGGCCCTTCTTGGCGCGGTGTGGTCTGCCCGTTCGAGCGAGCGGGCGCCCGTAGACTGACCCAGTGACCACCCCCGCGGCGTTCGCCGCCCGATTCCCATTCTCGCTGGACCGCTTCCAGCTCGACGCCATCGACGCGATCGATCGAGGCGCATCGGTATTGGTCGCGGCACCCACGGGCAGCGGGAAGACGGTCGTCGCCGAATTCGCGATCGAACGGGCGCTCGCCAAGGCGGGCAAGGCGTTCTACACCACGCCGCTGAAGGCGCTCTCGAACCAGAAGTTCGGCGACCTCGTGGGCATCCACGGCGCCGCCAACGTCGGACTGCTCACCGGCGACAACACGATCAACGGCGAGGCGCCCGTCGTCGTCATGACCACCGAGGTCCTGCGGAACATGTTGTACGAGCGGAGCGACTCGCTGACCGGCCTCGTCAGCGTCGTGATGGACGAGGTGCACTACCTGCAGGACCCCTATCGCGGCGCCGTCTGGGAAGAGGTCCTGATCCAGCTGCCGCTCAGCGTGAGCGTCGTGTGTCTGTCCGCCACGATCAGCAACGCCGAGGAGTTCGGCGAGTGGATCGGCACCCTCCGCGGTGAGACCCGGGTGGTGATCGAGGAGCAGCGGCCGGTTCCCTTGGAGCACCACTACCTGGTGGGGCACCGGCTGCATCCGATGCACGTCGAGCAAGACGGCATCTTGCTGCCGAACCCCTACGTCGTTTCCCTGGACCAGCAGGAGCTGAAGACGAAGACCTACTACCGGCGGGGCAGCGGTACCGCGCAGCACCACCGCACCTCCCGTCCACGCGAGGGGCATCGCCGGGTGTACGCCCCCAAGCGGGAGGAGGTCGTCGAGGTGCTCGCCGACGAGGGGATGCTCCCCGCGATCTACTTCGTGTTCAGCCGCGCGGGATGCGACAAGAGCGTTCGATGGATGCGCGAGTCCGGGGTGCGGCTCACGACCCGCACCGAGGCCGACTACATCCGGGAGCGTGCCGAGGCTCGCCTTGCGTGGATGGATGAAGAAGATCTCGAAACCCTTGGCTTCTTCGACTTCCTCGACGGGCTGACCGCCGGGATCGCTGCGCACCATGCGGGCATGCTGCCCGCATTCAAGGAGACGGTGGAGGAGCTCTTCGAGGCCGGGCTCGTGAAGGTGGTCTTCGCGACCGAGACCCTCTCGCTGGGCATCAACATGCCCGCGAAAACGGTCGTGATCGAGGATCTCTGGAAGTTCCAAGGCGAGCGTCACGAGATCCTGACGCCTGGGGAGTACACCCAGCTCACCGGCCGGGCCGGCCGGCGGGGGATCGACCCGCTCGGGCACGCGGTCGTCGTGTACCAGCGGCAGGTGCCGTTCGAACGCGTCGCCGGCCTCGCGGCGACGCGCACGTACAACCTCACGTCGTCGTTCCGCCCCTCGTACAACATGGCCGTGAACCTCGTGCGCAACTACACCCGCGAGCAAGCGCACCGCCTCTTGAACTCGTCGTTCGCGCAGTTCCTCGCCGACCGCGGGGTGGTGTCGCTGGAGAAGACCCGCCAGCAAGACCTGGATGCGCTCGCGGGGTATCGACAGAACATGGTGTGCGACCTCGGCGACTTCCCGGAGTACTGGGCGATGCGCGCGAAGGCCCTGCGTATCCGTGATGACGATCGCCGGGGACGCGAGCGCACGAGAACCGACGCCGTGCGCGAGGCCGTGGCGAAGCTCCGGCCCGGCGAAGTGATCCACGTGCCGCAGGCCAAGCGCCGGGGGCTCGCCGTGGTGATCAGCTCACGTGACGGCAAGCCATCGGTCCTCTCGCAAGACCGCACCTTCTTCCGGCTCGGGCCCAAAGACTTCGAGGAACCGCCCGTCGTGCTCACGCGGATCGCGTTGCCGAGGTCCGGAAGCAGCCGCAGCGCGAGATACCGTCGCGACGTCGCAGCCAAGCTCGTGTCGCTGCACGTGAAGCCGCAGAAGCCCGGTGGGCGCCGCGCGGACCCCCAGGTTGAGCGCGAGGCCGCCCGACTCGAGGAGCGGTCCTCGGGTCATCCGTGCCATGCCTGCCCGGAGCTGGCCAAGCACGTCCGGTGGGCCGAACGCGCCGACGCGCTCGAGCAGCAGCTGCGAGGCGTGGAGCGGCGGATCCGCGTGCGCACCGACACGCTTGCGCGCCAGTTCGATCGCGTGCTCGCGGTGCTCCAGGAACTCGGGTACGTCGACGGGTGGGCGATCACCGAGAAGGGCCGCACGCTGTCGCGCGTCTACGGCGAGGGCGACATCTTGGTGGGCGAGGCCCTGGCCGCCGGCCTCTTCGACGGCCTCGCACCCGGGGAGGTCGCAGCCCTCCTGTCGTCGATGGTGTACGAAGGCCGAGAACGCGTCCCGCTCGCGGGCGGGATGCCCACCCCCACATCCGACGAGCGCTCCGAGCAGCTCAAGCGCATCTGGCGCACGATCCGTCGCACCGAGGACGAGCATCAGGTCCAGCTCTGTCGGGAACTGGAATCCGGCTTCGCTGTGCCGATCTACCACTGGGCGAGCGGGGAGCCGCTCGAAGCCGTGCTGGCCGAAACCGACATGGCGCCCGGGGACTTCGTCCGCAACTGCAAGCAGCTCCTGGATCTGCTGCGTCAGATCGAGGAGGTAGCCCCACCCGAGACCGCGACGCTCGTGCGGGATGCACGGGGGGCGGTCCTGCGCGGCGTCGTGGCGTACACGGGGCTCTAGCGCTCGCTACCATGCGTACCCCATGACCAGCCCCTTCGGTTCGCTCGCCGTCATCGTGAACCCGCACGCGGGACGTGGGCGCGTGGCCGGACAGCTCCCGGCGCTCGAACGTGCCCTGACGGCCAACGGACTGGACTTCGCCCTCGAGCTCACGCACGCGCCCGGAGACGCGACCAGGTTCGCCCGAGAGGCGGTGCAGGACGGCTGCCGCTTCCTGGTCGCCGTCGGGGGCGACGGCACGATCCAGGAGGTGCTGAACGGCATGCTGGACGACGGGCCAACGCCGCTCGAGCAACCGGTCCTGGGGGTCGTGGCCGCCACGTCAGGCTGCGACCTGGTCCGCAGCTTCGGCCTGCCCGACGACACCGACGGTGGGTGTAAGCATCTGGCGGGATCCAATACCTACCCTTTCGACGTGATCAAGATCGGCTACCGGGACGCGTCGGGGGAGCACCGGACGCGATACGCGGCGAATCTGGTCGAGATCGGCCTGGGTGCGTCGGTGGCGCGGGCGACCGCGCGCCTGCCCGCGGGCCTCGGGAACGCCAGGAGGTTCCTGGGGTTCTGGGGCGCGTACGCCCTCACCCGGGCCACTTCTGTCAAGGTAGACGCAGACATGAAGACCTTCGAGGCGCGAGCGTTCAACGTGATCGTCGCGAACGCGCAGTTCGCGTCCGCGGGCCTGAGGATGTCGCCCCGTTCCTTCCCGGGCGACGGCGTGCTCGACGCCCTGGTGTTCCGCGGGCCTCGCTCCGACGCGTACCGGATGCTGCCGCGGATCTACCGACACGGGAGCCATGTCCCTGATCCCAACATCCACGAGATGCGCGCGAAGATCCGCGTCGCCGTCGATGCGGATCGTCCCTTGCCGATCGTGGCCGACGGGGAGCTGCTGGGGACCACCCCCGCAACCTTCCAGGTCGTGCCCCAGCGGATCCTGTTGAAGCTATGAACGCCCGCTACACCGATCGCCTCGCGCGTGCGGCCCAGGAAGCCACGGCCCAAGGGTTCGACGCCCTGATCGTGGCGCCCTCACCGGACCTCGCGTATCTCACCGGTTACGACCCGATGCCCCTGGAGCGCCCCACGTTGCTGATCCTTCGGCCCGATCGCGATCCCGCGATGCTCGTCCCTGAGCTCGAACGGCCCTTGGCTGCGGGATCACCGGTCGGGGCCGACGTCGAGCTCGTGGGCTGGACCGACGGGCTCGACCCGTACCGAGCTGCGGCAGGTCTGCTCCCGGCGAACGGACGCATGGCGGTCGGCGACCGGCTGTGGTCCGCCCACCTGATCGCGCTCCAGACCGCGATCCCCAGCGCGGCCTTCGCCCCGGCCTCTGCGGTCATCGGGCGGCTCCGAGCGGTCAAGGACGGCGACGAGCTGGCCGCGCTCCGCCGCGCTGGACGAGCCGCCGACGAGACCTTCCGTCAGATCTGTGGCATGACGTTCCTCGGCCGCCGCGAAGAGGAGGTCGCGGCCGATCTCGCGGAGCTCCTCGTGCGCAACGGTCATACCCGCGCCGATTTCACGATCGTGGCGAGCGGGCCCAACTCTGCGTCCCCGCATCACGAGCCGTCCGGACGCACGATGCTGCCCCGCGACGCGGTGGTGCTCGACTTCGGCGGAGAGCTGGGCGGCTACTACTCCGACACCTCCCGAACCGTCGTGCTGGGGGAGGCGCCCGAGGGGTTCCTCGAGGTCTACCGGGCGGTGCAGGAAGCCCAGGAGGCCGCATGCCTTGCCGTGCGTCCCGGCGTCGAAGCGCAGGCGATCGATCGTGTGGCCCGGGCGATCATCGAGGCCGCCGGCTTCGGCGCGCGCTTCATCCATCGCACCGGGCACGGGATCGGCCTGGAGGTGCACGAGCCGCCGTACCTCGTCGAGGGGAGCGATTGGATCCTGGAGCCCGGTACGACCTTCTCGATCGAGCCCGGGATCTATCTCGAGGGTCGGTTCGGGGTCCGGATCGAAGACATCGTGGCGGTCACGGCCGGTGGCTGCGAACGCCTCAACCGATCGACGCGCGAGCTCCAGGTCGTTGACTAGGCGGGCTGGGCTCGCAGCCGCACCCTAGTGCCCTCGGATGTGTCCATGACCTCGAGCCCCATCCCTGCGAGCTCGTCTCGGATCCGGTCGCTGGCGCCGTAGTCCTTCGCCGCCCGGGCGGCGTCACGCTGAGCCATGAGGTCCTGCATCTCCTCCGTGGGCGTCCAGCCGCTGCGCGCTTCGCGCTCGAGGTCGAGGCCGAGCACCCGGTCCCATGAGGCCATCAGCGCGTACTTCTCGCCCGGCGCGACGGCGGCCGATCGATCCAGCTCGTTCACGATGACGACCGCGGTCGGAAGGTCGAGATCCGACGCCAGGGCCTGGCGGAACCTCGTGTCCAGCTCGCGCGCCGCAGCGCCCAGCTCCTCGGCGGCCGGCCCCCACTCGGCCATGTGCCGGCGTAGCTGCTTCACGCGTCGATCCGCGTCCTCCATCGAGTCCCAGGCGAAGTCCATCTCGCTCCGATACCGGGTTTGGAACGTGAGCCAGCGGAACGAGCGTGGATCCAGCCCGCGCTCTTCCAGCTCGTGCACCCGCACGACGTTGCCGGTCGACTTCGCGATTTTCTGACCGGAGAGACGGAGGTGACCACCGTGCACCCAGATGCCCACCACGCGATGGCCCACGGAGCCCTCGCTCTGGGCGATCTCGTCCTCGTGATGCGGGAACCGGAGGTCGGTACCCCCGGTATGGATATCGATGTGCTCGCCGAGATACTTCATCGACATCGCTGAGCACTCCACGTGCCAGCCAGGGAACCCGTCACCCCAGGGCGACGGCCACTTCATCAGGCGTCCCGGGCCGGCGGTCTTCCAGAGGGCGAAGTCGGCCGGATTGCGCTTGCGCGTGTCGGTCTCGAGATCGCGGTGGCCTTCGCGCAGGTTGTCGAGCGTATTGCCGCTGAGGGCCCCGTAGCCGGCGAACGACGTCACGTCGTAGTAGACGCTTCCCGAGTCCACCACGTACGCGTGCCCGCGCTCCACCAGCGCCTCGGTGAGGGCGACCATCTCCTCGATGTGGTCCGTCGCCCTCGGGTACCGGTCGGCCGGCGCGATACCAATGGCTGTCGCGTCGCCGAACACCGCCTGCGTGTACTTCTCGGCGATCTCGCCGGGGGAGAGCCCCTCGTCCTCCATCGCCAGCAGCATCTTGTCGATCGCCTCGGGGCTCGATTCGTCCGTCATGTGACCCACGTCGGTGATGTTCATCACCTGGGTGACGGCGAGCCCCTCGAACTCGAGGGCGCGTCGGATCAGGTCGGCGAGCATGAAGGTCCGCAGGTTCCCCAGGTGGGCGTAGCGGTAGACCGTCGGGCCACACGAGTACATCGTGACGTGCCCCGGCTCGACGGGAACGACGTCTTCGACGGCGCGTGTGAGCGAGTTGTAGAGCCGCATCAGGCGGTCAGGATACCCCGGGACCCACGCCGGGCCCGATCGCCGCTGTGCTCCCGCTCAGGAGCTCGGACGGCACCGGTGGCAGCGGCACGGGTATCGCTCCCTCCACTTCGGCGTGGGAGCGATGCGCCGCCAGCACGCTCCCATGGTAGGTCTCCAGCCGTTCCCGGAACGTCCCGTCGTGGTACGGCCTGCCGTCGACGAGCGACCCGGCGTGGCCCTCGACGATCGCCGCCACGTCGTCCCCGGTGATCGTCTTGTGGGTCTCCAACGCGTGCGCCACCGCCAGGACGTCCGAGCGGTGCTCCTCGAGGATCACTTGCGTCTGCTCGTACAACGACCGGAGCTTGGCCTCGACCCGTTGGCCGAAGGCGCCGTCGAGCATCGAGCGGTCGGTCCCGTCCTCGACCGGCTGTGCACCCTTGATCGCACCCAGGTTCACGGTATAGGACCCTATGGTCTCTCCCATCGCCCAGAACCCCTCCATCATCGCGGCGATCGACGTGGCCCCACGCATGTCCCCCCCGACACCCGCGGAGTTGTCCCCGTCGAAGAAGAGGCGTTCACCCGCGAGCGAGGCGAGGAACGTCATCACGTCGATGTCGCGCTCGGATCGCCACTGGACGAATTGATCCTCGGGCGGGATCGACGAGACGAAGCCTCCGACGTCTCCCCGTCGCTCGATCGTGGCGATGTCGATCGTCATGTGCCGGCGGAGCCGATACGCCACGACCGCGTGCGACGCCTCATGGATCGCCACCGAGTGACGCTCGCGCTCGATGTACTCGTGGTCGTCGGGCAGGCCGTGCTCCTTCAGCTGCTTGGCCTGGATGATGTCGGCCCACGATATGGACTCGCGCTCATCGCGGATCGCGATCACGAGAGCCTCGTTCACGGTGTCCTTGATCGAGGCGCCGGTCGCGTACGGCGTGATCGTCGCGAGCTTGTGGATCTGCTCGTCGCTCAGCTCGTGTCGGACCCTCGCGAGGTAGTACCGGAAGGTCGCAACGCGCCCCTCGACCTGGGGATAGCCCACCTTGTAGAGGCGGTCGATCCGGCCGGGGCGGAGCATCGCCTCGTCGAGGGACTGCGGCATGTTCGTTGCGAAGATATGCAGGATCCTGTACTTCGGAGGCGGCTTCGGCTTGAAGCCCAAGAGCCTGCGGACCACGCGGTTCATGAACCCCCTGGGCTTGGTGAGGCCCGACATCTCCGCGAGCATCGCCTGGAGCGTGCCCATCCCCCCGCCACCCATGCCCATGCCGCCCATCACGACCGCCTCTCGATGCGCCGGTGACGCGTACATCGACGGGCCGTGGACGAGCGAGCTTCGCGCCGCCTCGGAGACGTACGCGACCCCGTGACAGCCCGCAGAGGCGGCCCACGCCGGCTCGATGCTCCAGCCCCCGCCGGGTTGGGAGAGCGCGCCGCGGTTTCCCAAGGAGTCGGCCTCGTCGAAGAAGACGATCACCCCGCCGTAGCGGAGCGAGAGCTTGCGGAGCTTGCGGTAAAGCGCCTTGACCTTCAAGATCCCCACGCCGAAGAACATCGCGTTGAAGGCCCCCGGCTCGACGAAGACGAACGGCTTCGCGGTCTCACCGGCGACGGCTTGCGCCATCAGCGTCTTGCCGGTACCCGGAGGCCCCCACAGCAAGATGCCGCCCGGCACGTACCCCCCGCGAGCCTCGATCGACTCGGGATCCTCCATGAAGATCAGGCTCTCCTTGACGCGGGACAGGACGGCGTCCTGCCCTTTCACATCGCTGAAGCGGGTGTCGATGTCGTCGGGCATGTAGGTCTCGACGCCGCCCTTGGACATGAACCAGAAGATCGCGACGAACTGCAGCACTCCGAGGGAGATCACGAAGACGAACTGAAGGATCTGCGGGAGGGACCGAACGAGTAGGAGCGGAGCGAGGAACAGCCCCTCGACCGGCGTGAACTTCGACCCGTCGGCGTGCACGTAGAACGACGCGATGACCGTGCCCACGATCCACAGGAACGCCAAGACCTTCAGCAGGCGCCCCAGCCGGAATCGCGTCCATGGGTCGAGTTTCTCGGTGGCCCGGTCGCGGCTCCAGAAGGCGGTCCACCGGGCGTAGTAGCGGGGGCTCCCCTCCAGGAGCAGGTAGTTCACCTGCCGCAGTGCCTCCGCTCCGATCAACACCAGCAGCCACCAGCGGCTCTGCGCCTGTGCGCGGATCGTTTCGGACAAGCCCGTGCCGTTGATCGACATGCTGCCCCACGTGAGGAGCAGGAACGCTCCCGCGAGGAAGGACAGGATGCGGACGCGATCCCACAACAGCATGGGCGCGCGCGTGCGCCGTTCGGATTCCTTCGGTCTGCTCGAGAAGACCGGGCCCCGGGCGGGGCGCGTGCCCGCTCCCGGGACGTGCTCGGGCGCGTTGGCTCGTTCGCTCATCGACGTCTCCCAGCGTGCAGGGGGCTCTGATGCAAGGCGCCATCATCCCGCATCACGCGGGAGATGCGCCTCAGGTGGGCAGCGGCCTTCCTTCGAAGGGGATCGAGAGCGCGATCGTGGTGCTCGTGGCGACCCCGGCCTTCTCCCGCAGGCGGCGGATCAGCTCCTCCAACTCGACCGTCGTGCGCGTGCGAACCTTGAGCACGTAGCTCGCTTCTCCGGCCACGCTGTAGCAGTCCTCGACCTCGGGGAAGCCTGTGACGCGCTCGGGCAGGTCGTCGGGCTGGGACGGATCGAAGGGGCGCACCTGGATCAGGGCGGTCACGACGAGACCGAGGGCGGCCGGATCCACCGCCGCGCGGTAGCCTCGGATCACCCCGTGCTCCTCGAGTTTGCGAACACGATCGTGCACCGCCGAGGCCGAGAGACCGACCCGCGCCCCGACGTCGGCGTACGTCGCACGGGCGTCGACCTGGAGGGCGGCGATGATGTCGCGATCACGGGCGTCCAACACGCGCCCATCATAGGGTGCGCGTTGCGGGCTCAACGCCTCGGGGGATGCCTGCGGGTGACCGATCTCGCCCAGGCCGGCCGATTGCCGGCGCCGCGCCGCCGGGGTAGAACGTGTCCCCGAGCGCGGACGACCTCCTCCAGACCGCCCGACCGTGAGGAGTTCGCACATGGCCCACCGCAGCGCTCCCTGGCCCCGCCGTCCCAGGTCCGTCCCCGCCGCGCGCATCGACCCCGTCCGCACCCCGGGCGGGAAGGTTCGATGGATCACGTCCCTCTCACCTGAGGCGAGCGACGCGTACGCGGCGGCGGTCTCATCGGTCGTCCCGGCGGTCGAGCGGAGCCTGGGGTCAGAGGTCGTGGCCGACCACGCGAGTCCGGGGCACGACGGAGACCCCGAGTTCCAGCTGGTTCCGTGGGAGCTCGCGCGGCGGCGATGGCGGGCCCAGACCCGGCGCGGACTCGCGGGGGACGTCCGCGCCGTCGTGGTCGCCGACGTCCGCGAGTGTTTCGCCTCGATCACCCCCGCCTCGGTCGCCCGCGCGTTGCGTTCGGCAGGCGCGACCGAGGCGGCGATCGAAGTGGTGGTGTCGTGCCTGCGGGCGTTCGAGGACGAGGGCGTCGCCGGGTTGCCGGTGGGGCCTCCGCCGTCGGCGGTCCTGGCGAACGCCACCCTCACACGGCTCGACGACGCACTCCGCCGGGAACACCGGCCGCACCTGCGCTGGGTCGACGACATCGTCGTCTTCGCGCCCTCGGTGCCTGCCGCTCGGCGCTCGCTGGAGCAGCTCCGACGAGCGGGCGCCAGCGTGGGGCTCGAGCTGCACTCGTCCAAGACCCGGATCCTCGAGCACCGGCTCGACGCGATCGCGGTGCTCAGGCTCGCGACCTCGCCCGGGGCCGGCGGTAGCGTGGCATGATGCCGCCGGAGTGAAGACCCTCTATCGCGCTGCCCGCGTTCACACGCTCTCGCATCCCGCCGTCGGGGAGTGGATCCTGGTCGACGGCCGCCACGTGCAGCGCGTGGGCACCGGGGACCCGCCCGACGCCGACCGGACCGTCGACCTCCCCGGCGCCACGATCGTGCCGGGGTTCGTCGACGCCCACGTGCACCTGACGAGCACCGGGCTCTCGGCGGCCGACGCGGCGGTTTCGGCAGTGCGCTCTCGAGCCGAGCTCCTGCAGCTCGCCGCCGCCCGGGCGGAAGAGGGGAGCGGCCTCGTCCTGCTCCAGGGGTTCGACGAGAGTCGCTGGAACGCCCCCAGCTTCCCGACCCTCGCCGAGCTCGACGCGGTCACCGAACGCCCGATGGTGATCCGTCGGACCGACTTCCATCTCGCCCTGGCGAACTCGGCGGCGCTCCGGGCGGCCGACATCTGGGACGAGTCCGGCACCTTGCGAGGGGCCTCAGGAGCTCCCGACGGCCGGGTCACGCAGGGGGCGATGCAGCGGCTGACCCGATGGACGCGCGCCGGCTTGAGCGACCACGAGATCCAGGAGCTGCAGCTGAGGGCAGCCTCGAGCGCCGCCGCCAAGGGTGTGACCTCCGTTCACGAGATGTCGATGCCGACGGAGACGGGGGAGCGGGACCTCCTCGTGTTCCTCGCGCATCGATCCCGCCTGCCGGTCGATGCCGTCCCGGTGGTCGCGAGCACGGACATCCCTCGCGTGATGGAGCTCGGCCTCGGCGCGATCGGGGGTGATCTTCCGGTCGACGGGTCGATCGGCGCGCGCACGGCTGCGCTCGTCGCGCCCTACGCCGATGGCGAGGGCGACGGCACCGCCTACTTCTCCGACGACGAGCTCGTGACCTTCTTCCACGGCGGGCACGCGGCAGGGCTCCAGGTCGGCGTGCACGCGATCGGCGATCGGGCGATCGATCAGGTCCTGACCGCGTGGGAACGGGTCTACCACGCGCTCGACTCCCGTCAGCGCCGACACTTCCGCGCGCGTCGGCACCGGATCGAGCACTTCGAGATGGCCTCGGACGCCGCGATTGAACGCGCCGCGATGCTGGGGCTCGCCGCCTCGGTGCAGCCGGTGTTCGACCTGTGGTGGGGAGGCCCCGGCGGACTGTACGAGGTCGGGTTAGGCCCCGAGCGCGCCGCGGGCATGAACCCGATCCGCACGATGATCGAGCGTGGGATCGAGGTGGGAGCCGGGTCCGACGCGCCGATCACCCCGCTGGACCCGCTGCTCGCGGTCGCGGCGCTCGGCGCACATCACGACCCCCGCCAGCGCCTGTCTCGCGCCGAGGCTATCAGGCTCCACACCACCGGGAGCGCCCGTCTGGCACACCAGGAGGAGAAGAAGGGGGCACTCGAACCGGGCATGCATGCCGACCTGGTCGCCTTCGACGACGATCCGTTCGAGGCGCCAGATCTGGCTCCCCTCGCGCCGATCCTCACGGTCTCACTCGGCCGGGAGGTCTACGCCGCCTGAACGACGGTTCCTGTCGCTCTCGTTGCCGCAGGTCTCTTGACCGGTATCTGCGAGCGACGATACGGTCCTCGTGCGCCCCCACTCAGGTGGAGACGCACCGAGGACCCAAGAGGCGGAGTAGAGAACGTGACGCCCCGGCGTCACGGCCCCAAACGTCTCTTGGGTCCTCATCTTCGTTCCGGATCGCCGTCCGCATCGCGATGTGGCTCCCACCGCTTCGGGAATGCACCCGCGCGTCGCGGTGTTCTGTCGGTCGCCGACGTTGCATCGTGGCGGTGCCGCAGTACAATCCGCGCGCGACGGAGGGGCCCCACCGCTCCGTCCACGGGAGGACATGGGATGAAAGACACCACCGACGACACCGACGATCAGATCGAGGACGACGAGCCGGCAGAGGTCGACCTCGACGACGTCGAGCCCAGCGAGGCCGACCTCGCGGATGCCGTCGTGCCACCGGGACCGGTGACCGCCGCGGGTGCGGCGGAGGTCGAGTCGATCCAGGAACTGCTGGTCAAACAGGAGGCCCGGGAAGAAGAGGCCGATGAGGACGACGAGGTCGTCATCCCACTCACCCGCGAGGAACAGCTGGCCGAGTCGGCCGAGACCCGGGTCGTGCCGATCCAGGAGACCGAATTCACCTGCACCCGGTGTTTCCTCGTGAAGCATCGGAGTCAGCTGGCGGACAAGAAGAAGATGCGGTGCCGGGACTGCGCCTGAGGGCGCCTGAAGGTCTTCCGCTCGCATCGCTCAGCTCCTTGGCGGCCGGACTCGCCCTGTCGCTCGCCTTCCCGCCCGCGAGGCTGTGGCCGCTTGCCTTCATCGCGATCGCCCCGCTGATCTGGCTGCTCGATCGATCGGGGCCAGCGAAGGGGGCGCTTCTGGGACTGGCATACGGGATCGGATGCTACGGAGCCACGATCTACTGGATCTGGCGCTTCGGCGAGCTCGCCTGGGTCGCGCTATCGATCGTGATGGCGATCTCGCTCGCCCTGTTCGGCGCGGCCTACGCCTCGATCCGCCGACCCGGCCGGCCGGTCATCTCGGCCTTTGCCGCGGCGTCGCTGTGGACGCTGATCGACTGGATCAGGGGGATGTGGCCGCTCGGGGGCTTCACGTGGGGGAGCGTGGGCATCAGCCAAGTCGACAACCGCGTGACGGTCAGACTCGCCACGATCGCCGGCGTCTGGGGCGTGACCTTCGTGGTGGTGGCCGCGAACGGGCTGGTCGTGGCCGGGTTCCGAGCGCGCGGGACCCGCTTCGGCCTCGTGCCGTGGAGTCTCGCGGCCGCGCTGGCGCTCGGGCCCGGCGTGCTCCCGTTCGGCGGAGGGCCCGGACCCGAATCCGGCCCTACCGTCGACATCGCGACGGTCCAGGTCGACGTCCGGCAGGCGGCGCAGGCCTCCAGGGCGGGAGAGGACGTACGGGTGGCCGGCCTGAACATCGCCGCCCACGAGCAACTCGCGACAGGAACGCGGCCCGACCTGATCGTATGGGGGGAGGGCGCCCTCGACCCTGCGGCCGCCGCCGATCCCACGGTGATGGATCGCGTGCGTCGCGCGATCGCATCGGTGGGCGTGCCCACCCTGGTCGGCGCCGTGACCGAGGACGCCGAGGGCGGCCAGCGAACCGACGTCGTGCTCTTCGACGGCAACGGCAACCCGATCGGCCACTATGACAAGGTCCACCTCGTGCCGTTCGGCGAGTACGTGCCGTTCCGCGGCCGCCTCTCGTGGATCGACGCGATCGACCAGGTCCCGGTCGACCGGATCCCGGGGGAGTCGATCCACACGCTCGAGGCCGACGGGGTGCCTGCGTTCGGCACCCCGATCTGCTTCGAGAACAGCTTCGCCGCGCTCCCGCGCGCATTCGTGCGCGACGGCGCAAGCTTCCTGATCGTCACGGTGAACAACGCGTCGTATGGGTTCACCGCGGCGTCCGAGCAGCATCAGCAGATGAGCCAGATGCGCGCGATCGAAACGGGACGCTGGGTGGTGAACGCTGCGGTCTCGGGGATCAGCGCCTTCATCGATCCGTCGGGCCGGGTGGTCGAGTCGGCCGGCCTCTTCGAACCCGCTATCCTGCGGCACACCATCGCGTCCACCAACGATCGAACGGGTTACGTCCGGCTGGGGGATTGGGTCCCCTGGCTCTGTCTCGTCGTCGTCGCCTTCCTGTTCGCGCTCCCGAGGCGTCGCCGGCGGACGCGCGAGTCACCGGGTCCGTTGGGGCCCGGCTTCCGGAGCCTGGTGATTCTGCCCACCTACGACGAGGCTGCGACGATCGACCGGGTACTCGAAGGGGTGCTCGCGGCGCCGCAGCGCGTCGACGTCGTGGTGGTCGACGACTCCTCGCCCGATGGGACCGCGGAGATCGTGCGGGCTCGGGCGGCGAGCGAGCCGCGGGTCAGGCTGATCCAACGCCCGGCGAAGTCGGGCCTGGCGAGCGCCTATCAGGAAGGCTTCCGCATCGGTCTGGCCGAGGAGTATGACCTCGTGGTCGAGATGGACTCCGACCTGTCGCACGATCCGGCCGAACTGCCGGCGCTCCTGGAGGCTGCCGCCGCAGGACGCGATCTGGCCGTGGGCAGCCGCTACGTGCCGGGAGGCGAGGTGACCAACTGGAGCGCCGGGCGGGTGGCCCTCTCGCGCGCCGGGAATCGCTATGCGCGCTTCATGCTGGGCTTGCCGGTCAACGACGCCACCAGCGGGTACCGCGTCTACCGCCGGGAGCTCCTGACCGAACTGGTCCGTTCACCGATCCACTCTGAGGGCTACGGCTTCCAGATCGAGCTCGTGATGCGCACCTGGAACCTCGGCTTCGACCTCGGCGAGACACCGATCACGTTCCGCGAACGAGCGCACGGGCAGTCGAAGATCTCGCGCGGCATCGTGGTGGAGGCCCTCTGGCTCGTCACGATCTGGGGCCTGAAGGCCCGCCTGCGCGGCTCAGGTAGGTGACCTCTCAACCCCGATAATGCACATTATGTCACCTTGGCTCGGACTGGTATATGGGTGCTCCTTCCCCGAGGATCCCTCGGGCGTGACCGGCTACCAGCGCAACTTGAGGTGCCGGGCGGCCTTGGCCTCGTCGAGACGACGTACGGGCGTCGTGACGGGCGCGTCGTGCAGCAGGTCGGGGTCGCTTGCGGCTTCGGCGACCGCCTGGGCGAGGGCAGCACCGAACGCCTCCAGCGTCTCCTTGGTCTCGGTCTCGGTCGGCTCCATCATCATCGCCTCGTCCACTACCAGCGGGAAGTAGACCGTGGATGGATGGAAACCCAGATCGATCAGTCGCTTCGCGAGATCCATCGCGCGGATCCCGGTGGCCTTCTCGAGCGGGGTCGCGGTCGCGACGAACTCGTGCATCGGGCGGCCCTGCGGGAATGCCAGTGGCGTCTGGGCGGGCAGGAGGGTTGCCAGGTAGTTCGCGTTCAGCACGGCCCGTTCAGCGACCTCCTCGAGGCCATCGGACCCGTGGAGGAACACGTACAGATACGCGCGGACGAGCACCCCAACGTTGCCGTGGAAACCGTGCACCCGCCCGATCGTCGAGGGAGCTTCAGTATCGAGCCGGTACGCGCCCGTCGCATCGTCACGCTCGACGCGCGGCACCGGAAGGAACGGGATCAGGCGCTCGGCCACCCCGACGGGACCGGCGCCCGGCCCTCCCCCGCCGTGGGGCGTCGCGAAGGTCTTATGCGTGTTGATGTGCACGATGTCGAATCCCATGTCGCCGGGCCGGCACTTGCCGAGGATCGCGTTCAGGTTCGCCCCGTCGTAGTAGACGAGGCCCCCCACCTCGTGCACGACGCTCGTGATCTCCTCGATGCGCTCCTCGAACAGGCCGAGGGTGTTCGGGTTCGTGAGCATGAGGCCGGCGACCTCGTCGTCCACCAGGGACCGAAGCGCCTCGACGTCGACCTGGCCGCGCGCGTCTGCCGGCACGCTGACCGCCTGGTACCCGCCGAGCCTCACGCTCGCGGGATTCGTGCCGTGGGCGGCGTCGGGGATCAAGACTTTCGTGCGCTGACGCCCCTGCGCCTGGTGGTAGGCGCGCATGATCAGGAGCCCCGTGAGCTCGCCGGCCGCACCGGCCGGCGGCTGCAGGGTCGCACGCGCCATGCCGGTGATCTCGCAGAGCGCCCGCTCGAGGCGCCACAGCAGCTCGAGGAGGCCCTGGGTCGTGGCATCGGGCTGCAGCGGGTGGACGCGGGCGAAGCCGGGCCATGCCGCCGCCGCCTCCGCGGACTTCGGGTTGTACTTCATGCTGCACGACCCGAGGGGGTAGAACCCGGTGTCCACCCCGTAGTTCGTCTGCGACAGCCGCGTGTAGTGGCGAACGAGGTCACCCTCCGCCACCTCGGGCAATCGGGGCGGGGTCGTGCGGGCGTAGCCCTCCGCGATGTCCACCGGCTCGACATCGAGGGCTGCGAAGCTGAAGGCTCGGCGCCCTGGCCTCGAGCGGGCACCCAGCGTCCCCTCCCCCGGCGGGCCTTGACGGCGAACCGGCGCGCCGATGTCCATCAGGCGATCACCTCTGCGACGGCGCGCACCAAGGCGTCGATCTCCCCTCGATCGCGCCGCTCGGTCACGGCCACCAGGAGCCCGTGCCCGTCGCCGCCGGCGACCGGCACGCCCGCGAGGACGCCTCGCTCGATCGCCGCGTCGCGCACGTCGACAGCGGGGAGGGGCGTTCGGATCGCGAACTCCTTGAAGAACGGGGCGTCGGGCACGAGCGGCTCGACCCCTGGGAGCGCGGTGAGTTGCTCGAACGCGTAGCGGGCCTTCGCGGCGCACTGACGTCCGAGTTCGGCCAGGCCCACCGGGCCGAGCCACGCGAGATAGATGGTGGCGGCGAGCGCCATCAGGGTCTGGTTCGTGCAGATGTTCGAGGTCGCCTTCTCGCGGCGGATGTGCTGCTCGCGTGCCTGCAGCGTCAGGACGTACCCCGTGCGGCCGTCGACGTCGGTGGTCTCCCCCACGATCCGTCCGGGCATCCGACGGACGTCGGCCATGCGCGCCGCGATCAACCCCAGGTACGGGCCTCCGTAGTTGAGGTGGTTACCCAGGGACTGCCCCTCGGCCACCGCGATGTCGACACCGAGCTCGCCAGGCGGGGCAAGCACGCCGAGCGACAGCGGGTCGAAGACCTGGATCGCGCGGGCACCGCCGCCGTGCGCGGCCTCGACGAACGCCGGCACGTCCTCCAGCACGCCGTAGTAGTTCGGGTGTTGCACGACCACGGCGGCGACGTCGTCCCCGACGTCGGGCGCACCCCCCCGGTGGCCGGGAGCATCGAACACCACCGGATCGTATCCCGCGCCCTTGCCGTAGGTCGCGAGCGTGTCGACGAACCTCGGATCGACCGCGCCGCTCACGAGGACACGGGTGCGCGCGCCGCCCCTCGACATGTTCACGGCCTCGACGAGGGAGGTCGCGCCGTCGTAGAGCGACGCGTTCGACACCTCCATCCCGGTGAGCTCGCAGACCATGGACTGGAACTCGAAGAGTGCCTGGAGCGCCCCCTGCGAGAGCTCGGGCTGATACGGCGTATAGGAGGTGTAGAACTCCGAGCGCCCAGCAAGAGCCCACACCACGCTCGGCACGTAGTGGTCGTATGCGCCCGCACCGGCGAAGCAGACCAGCTCCTCGGCGTGGCGGTTGCGCGCTGCGAGCCTACGCAGGTCGGCCATGATCTCCATCTCGGACACGCCCGGCTCGATCGCCAGGTCGCGGTCGAGCCTGACCGCTTCGGGGATCTGGTCGAACAACGCCTCGAGGGACCCGACGCCGATCTGCGCGAGCATCTCGCGTACGTCATCGTGGGTGTGCGGGGCGAACCTCACGACCGGAAGTGTACGGAGGCCGCGGCGCTACGGCCGCTGGTCAACCCGATGCATCTTCCAAGCCGTACTTGGTCACCAGGGACAGGTAATCGCGTTGGTAGAAGATCTTGCACGTGATCTCCGGGTAGCGCTCGCGCAGCCGCCGCACCTTGCGGTTCTTCTTGGTCACGAGCTTCTGGTTGAGCGTCGTGATCTCGATGTACAGATCGAACTCGGGCAGGTAGAAGTCGGGCGTGAACCGCTGGGTGACCTTGCCCTCGCGGTCCCACTCGATGTCGAACGACGTGGGCTCGTAGTCCCATTCGATCGCGTAGAAGTCCAGGAGCTTGGCGAACTGGCGCTCTGAGGCGTGGGCGAAGCGGGCGGTGTCGCTCTTGAGGAGGTGCGGGTCGGTCGGCTGCGCGCTCACGAGCCTCCGGCCGCGCGGCCCTTGGGCGCCCGTTGCACGTCGGACTCGAGGTCGCTCCAGACGGCATCGAGCGAGATCGCGAACACCCCCTGGCCGTTCTTGAGGAGGTCGACGACCGCCTCGGGCGAGTGCGCCTCGTAGATCCCGGCACCGTCGGACATCAGGGTCACGCCGTGGGGACGTTCGTCCATCTGGCGCAGGTGTGCCACGGCCGTGCGGATACGCTGGAGCGAGAGCCCGGTGTCGAGCAGTCGCTTGATCACCCGAAGGGTCGCCAGGTCCTGGAACGAGTAGAGGCGCTGGGTGCCCGAACCGTGCGCGTCGTTGATCGAGGGCGTGACGAGATCGGTACGTGTCCAGTAGTCGAGTTGACGATAGGTGACGCCGGTGATTCGCACCGCTTCGGGCGCGCGGAACCCCTGTTCGATCATGCATCACTCCGTAATCACGTCGATGTGTTTCGGCAGCGTATGGCCCATCCGGGGGCCTGTCAACGCCCCCACGGCGTCGATCCCGCGCTCAAGGTGTCGGGCATGGCCGCCGATGGAAATCACTAGCCACAAGTGACTAGCGCATCCATGACCAGGAGTACAGCGATGACACGACGCAGGCACACGACCCGCCTCGTGGCGGTGCTCGCTACGAGCCTCGTGCTCGGGCTGGTTCCCGCCGAGGCCCGAGCGGGAACACCGAACTACGCGTGGCAGCTCTTCAAGGCCACGAACCACAGCCGCCTGAGCCACGGCGAGCACCGTCTGTCCTTGGACCGGGACGTCTCCGCGGTCGCAGCCAAGCACAGCGTGTCGATGGCGCGCACGAACACGCTCTTTCACTCCAGCGATCCGAGCACCTACCTGTCCGGCGTCGGCCGCTGGTCCAAGTGGGGCGAGAACATCGGCTGGACCACCGGCGACATCGGCGACCTGCAGGGGGCGTTCATGCACAGCAGCGTCCACCGGGTGCACATCCTCGACGGCGCCTTCCACCACGTCGCCGTCGGCGCGTTCAAAGACGGGAAGAAGATCTGGGTCACCGTGTTCTTCTACGGTTGATCCTGAGCGCGGGCAAACGGGCCGGCCGAGCGCTCGAGGGGGACGCTCGGCCGCCCGCTCGCGTCAGCTCTCGAAGTCTTCGGGCGTGATGTTGTCGAGGAACTCCCGGAACTTCTCGACCTCCTCGTCCTCATCGCCCGGGATCAGGATCGATGCCTCTTCGAGCACGTCTTCGCTCGCGAAGATAGGAACCGACATCCGCACAGCCAGCGCGATCGCGTCGGAGGGACGAGACGAGATCTCGTAGGGCTCCCCCTGCCGCAGCATCTCGATCGAGGCGAAGAAGGTGGCGTCCCGAAGCTCGGTGACCACGATCCGGCTGACCTGGACGGAGAGGTCTTCCAGGATGTTCTTCATCAGGTCGTGCGTCATCGGGCGAGGCGTCACCACACCCTGCAACGAGAGGGCGATCGCGGCCGCTTCGGCGGCGCCGATCCAGATCGGCAGGTAGCGTTCGCCGCCGCGCTCGCGCAGCAACACGATCGGCTGATTCGATGGAAGCTCCACGCGAACGCCCGTCAGCTCCATCTCGATCATGTCAGCGAGCGTAACCGCGGGCCCGAGGACGGGCAACCTTAGGGCCCGGCCGGCTCCCACATGCCGGCGAGCGCACCGGTATCGGCCATCAGGGTCGCAAGGTCGTCCACCTGCAGGATGTCGGGAAGGTTCCGGTAGCGTTCGCCGACGTCGAGCCCATAACCGACCACGAATCGATCGGGGCAGTCGAACCCCACGTACCGCGGCGCGAGCGGGACGATCCTGCGGACCGACTTGTCCAACAGGGTGACGACCTCGAGCGACGACGGCCCCCGCGCACGCATCACACCGAGGAGGGTTCGCAGGGTGAGGCCCGTGTCGACGATGTCTTCGACGAGCAGCACGTCGCGCCCGGCGAGGTCGACCTCGAGATCGAGCAGGATGCGGACCCGGCCCTTCGATTCCGAGGCATCGTCGTACCGGCTGATAGCCATGAAGTGGGGTTCAGCCGGTAGGTCGATCGCGCGGACGAGGTCGGCGAGGAAGATCGCGCCGCCCTTCAGCACCGTGACGAGCACGGGCTCACGCCCCACGTAGTCCCCGGTGATCGTGCGACCGAGCTCTGCTACCCGGCGGCGGATGTCCTCGCGCCCGAACAGGACGCTCGCAACCTCCGTCATGACCGCGGAGCCTAGCAGGCCGCCGTGGCGCGAAGATCAGCCGACGAGACCCGCGGCGACCTCGAGGACGGCGCCTCCCACCGCCGACGCAGCGCGCGACCACCAGGAACCCCCATCGGGCGGCGGAGGGAGTGCAACCCTGGTGGCGAGCAGCGGTGCGCTCCCGAAGGTCACGCCGTGGGCGGTCACGGCGACGGTGCCCATGCGCGCCCCCACCGGGGGTGGGTACGCGGCCTTCGGAGCTACCGAGAGCGTGGGCACGATCCCGTCGAGGAGCCGGGTGGGCACGAGCGCGGCGACCTCGGCGCCCGCAACCACGGGCACCGTTCCGCCACGGATCGCCACGTCACCGACGAGGTCTCCCTCGCGTAGGAACACGTGCTCGCTGAACCCGTCGAACCCATAATCGAGCAAGGTGGCCGCGTCGGAGAACGGCTCCGCTCCCCCGTCGAGCACGATACTGACGAGCCGTCGCCCCTCCCGCTCCGCGACAGCGATCACGCAGAACCCGGCTCCGAAGGTCAGCCCGGTCTTCGCCCCGATCGCGCCCGGGTACAACCACAGGAGCACGTTCCGGTTCTGCACGATGCGAGCCGGCCCCGAGGGGGCGGGGATCCTATGGAACTTCGTCGCGACGATCGGCGCGAACCCCTGAGTGTCGTACGCCGCTTCGATCAGCGTGAGGAGGTCCCGCGCCGTCGAGTGTCCCCGGTCGTCGAGCCCGTGCGGCGAGAAGAACCGTGTGTCGCGCATCCCGAGGGCGTGCGCACGACGGTTCATCAGCCCGACGAACGAGTCGACGGAACCGCTGACCTCGATCGACAGGGCCTCGGCGGCGTCGTTGCTGGACTGCAGCAGGAGCGCGTAGACCAGGTCCCGCACCGTCTGGCGCTCGCCCGGGCGCAACCCGAGGCTCGACGACGACCCGTAGTCGTCGCCCGCGAAGACGGCGGCGGGCGACACCACGACGACATCGTCGAGTTGCAGCCGTTCGAGCACGAGGAGCGCGGTCATCACTTTGGTCAGACTCGCGACCGGCCGCCGTACGTCGGCGCTCTTCGCGAACATCGCCTGCCGGGTGTCGAGATCGGCCAGGAGCGCCCCGGCCGCCCCGATCGTCGGACGCTCGAGGTGGTCATGGGGCGTTCGCAGTTGCGTGACGAACGGTGAAGGGGACCCCCTGGGCGGGACGGGGGTCGGCGGTGGGGTCGAGCTGCCTCCCGCTGCGAGGGAGACGAGGGTCGCCTGTGCGGCGACCGTGAAGCCCAGCGCCGCGGCCGCGACGATCCGGCGGCCTCGAGCCGGGTTCACGCGCCCTGCAGGTGATCCCGCAGGTTCGTGCGCAGCAGCGCCTGCTTGAACTTGCGCGAGGTCGCCGAGAGGTCGGCGAGCGTCTCGCCCGCGGCACGGCGGGCGTCGGGGTTCTTCTGTCGGAGCGTGGGCGCCACCAGCGCCTCGAAGAACGAGGCCTCCCGGTCCACGAAGTGCGTGTACATCGTGAGATGGCGGGGCTCGATCCCGTACCGGAAGAAGTCCTTCACGATCGACAGGATGATGTAGTCGTCTCCGTCGTAGTACTTCGATCCGTCAGGCCCATGCGAGCACACGATGCTGTACGACTCGAGCTCGCGGATCCGGTCGCGCTCGACGCCCGTCGCGGCCGACATCTCCTCGATCGACATCTGTAGCCCGGTCGGCGCCTCGGCGACCTCCTCGCTCGCGGTCGCGGCCTTGGCCTCCGCCGCAGCGGCCGCCACGTCGCCCTCGCCGTCGAGGTTGTCGGCGCCGGCGGCCTCGTCGACGTCTTGCTTGAGGAGGCGTTCCTTGATGACCTTCAGCGGGAGGTATTCGTCGCGCTGCATCCGCAGGATCGACTTCAGGCGGTCGACGTCGTCCACGTAGAACTTCCGATAGCCCGAAGGCGTGCGCTCCGGCTCGATCAGACCCTCGGCTTCCAGGAACCGGATCTTCGAGATCGTGATGTCGGGGAACTCAGTCTTGACCGACACCAGCACCTCGCCGATCGACTGGTAGTTGCGCGTGCCCGCCATCAGCTCCATCACTCCCCTGCTGCGAAGAACGTCAGTTTGAACTTGCCGATCTGGACCTCATCGCCGGAAGCGAGCTTCGTCTCGTCGACCTGCTCGCCGTTCACGTAAGTCCCATTCAGGCTGCCGACGTCGCGCACGAACCAGGACCCATCGCTCCGCCGATCGAAGACCGCATGTGCGCGCGACACCGTGATGTCATCGAGAAACACGGCGCTTTCCGTACCGCGACCCACGGTGGTGGTCTCCGAGGCCAGCAGGAACGTCGACCCCGCGTTGGGACCACGCTTGACGAGAACGAGAGCCTGGCCGGCTTCGAGTTCGTCGTGAGGGAAGGGGAACTCATCGTGTCCCTCATCCTCGCCCTCGACGGGCGTCAGGGTGAGCGTGGCGTCGCTCTGAAGTGGAGCCCCGCACTCCGCGCAGAATCGCGCGTCGTCACGGTTGGGATGTCCACAATGGGTACAGAACACTGTCAAGTCCTCACTCGGGTTGGCCTCTGGGCGAGCGTCGAGGCCGGGGTCGACCCTCGACCCTGAACACGTAGCAGACCCTATCGCAGCAGGTCAGAACCTTCAACTGGACCCGGGCGCAACCCTCGACTGTGCAGGCGGATGCACCTCGATGAACGGTGGATGGGGGTCAAGTCTCGATGTGCAGTCGCAGGCCCGCGCCGGGGCCAGCCCGATATCGCTGCCGGGTCGGCGCTCCTCAGCTGGATACGTCGATGAACGCCTGGTAGCTGGAGGCGTCCATCAGCAAGTCCACCGCGGCCGGGTCGGCGGGCTCGATCACGACCAACCATCCGTCGCCGTAGGGCTGCTCGTTCACGAGCTCGGGGTGCTCGTCGATCAGCGGGTTCCGCTCGACGACCGTGCCGCCGATCGGGCTGTACACATCGGACACCGACTTCGTGGACTCCACTTCGCCCAGCGGCTGGTCTGCCTCGACGCTCGCCCCCACTTCGGGGAGATCGACGTAGACCACGTCGCCGAGCGCATCCTGTGCGAAGTCCGTGATGCCGATCCGCACACGACCGCCTTCGAGCCGCGTCCACTCGTGCTCCTTGGTGTACCGAAGGTCCTCGGGGAACTCCACGTCGCGCCTCCCTCTCTCTCGCCGCCGGCCCCGCCGGCGAGCGACCCAGCACACGATAGCGCCCTGCGGTGCCCCTCGGTCAGGGACCCGAGCGCGCCGCGCCCAGATCGGCCAGGTACGCCGCGGCCGCCAGGTAGTACTCGACGATGCCGACCGCGAAGGCGACCCAACCCACGACGAGCGCCGCGTCTGCGAACGGGAAGCCGAGCGTGCCCCAGGAGATCGCCGGGACCGCGGTCATCAGCGAAAAGGTCGCGACCTTACCGAGGAATGTGACATCGAGCCGCGCGCGACGCCGTCCGAGGAGCAGCACGGCGCCGCCCACCAGCACAGCTGCGTCCCGGATCAGGATCGCCACGCCCGCCCACACCGGGAACGCCCCTCGGATCATCAGCGCGATCAACCCGGCACCGATCGCCAGTCGGTCGGCGACCGGATCCAGGATCTTGCCCAGCTCGGACACCTGTCCCGTTCGCCGGGCGATCGCGCCGTCGACCCAGTCGGTCGCCACGACCGCGCCGAAGAGCGCGATCCCGGCCTTGGTCGACTCTTCGCCGACGATCAAGACACAGAAGACGGGGATCAGCGCGATCCGAAGGAACGAGAGGACGTTCGGGACGGTCAGGATCGCGGACGATCCAGGCGAGGACTCCCCGGTCCCACTCATGGGTCGGGCCGGCGGGATTCGAACCCGCGACCTTCTGACCCCCAGTCAGACGCGCTAACCAAGCTGCGCCACGGCCCGCGAGCGGTGATTGTACCGGGAACGGGAACGCTCGCCGGCAATCTGGGGTCGGTAGTCCGTAGCAGACTAGCCCCCCCGACTCGCGCGCGGCTTCCGCGGTCGGAATACCAGGCGGATCGGGATCCCGTTCAGATCGAACTCGCGCCGGAGGCGATTCTCGATGTAGCGCCCGTAGCCGGCGTCGGGCTCCCTCGCGCCGCCGAAGATCACGAAGGAAGGCGGACCGGTGCCCGTCTGGGTGGCGTAGTGGAGGTTCCCCGTCACGCGCGGCGTCGGGCGTTCCCGCTGCGCTTGCTGGATGACCTCGTTCACCTTCGAGGTAGGCACGCGCGTGGTCCACCTCGCATGGAGGTCGAGGAGCACCGGTGGGAGACGGTTGACGCCGCGACCACTCGCGGCAGAAGTCCGCAAGACCGTCGCATGGGCGAATGGCTGCAGGGTCTCGGCGAGGATCTTGTACGTGCGGTCCTTCTCCTCGACCAGGTCCCATTTGTTCGCGACGAGCATGAACGCCCGTCCCGCCTCGACCACCCGGTTCGCGATCTTCTTGTCCTCGACCGTGAACCCCTCCGCTGCGTCGATCACCAGCACGGCCACGTGCGCGCGCTCGATCGCCTCGGTCGCGCGCACGAAGCTGAAGTACTCGATCCCTTTGACCTTCACCTGACGGCGCATCCCCGCCGTGTCGACGAAGCGGACTGGCCCTTGCGGCCACTCGACCACCGCGTCGACGGAATCCCGCGTCGTCCCGGCCTCCTCGAACACGACCGAGCGCTCGTGGCCGACGAGGCGGTTGAACAGACTGGACTTGCCGACGTTGGGGCGCCCCACGATCGCGAAGCGCGGCTCCTGGTCCGCTCCGCCCGCGACGTCCTCGAGCGTCTGCGGCAACAGCGCAAGGATCCGGTCTAACAGGTCGCCGGTGGCCCGCCCGTGCATGCCCGACACGGCGAACGGCTCTCCCAGGCCGAGCGCGTTGAAGGCCGTGGCGTCGGCCTCCTCCCGGTCGGTGTCGACCTTATTCGCGACGAGCAAGACCGGCACCGGCGCGCGTCGTAGACGACGCGCGAGGGCGGCGTCCTCTTCGGTGACGCCGGCCGTGACGTCGACCACCAACAGGATCAGGTCCGCCTCGGCGATCGCCCGATCGGCTTGCACGCGTGCGAGGGCTTCGACCCCCTTGGCCTCCGCGAGATACCCGGCCGTGTCGACCAGTGCGAAGCGCCTCCCCCGCCACTCAGCCTCGACCTGCACGCGATCGCGCGTGACCCCGGGTGTGTCGTGGGCGATCGCCTCACGTTGCCCGAAGAGACGGTTCACGAGGGTGGACTTGCCAACGTTCTGGCGCCCGACCACCGCGACCCGAGGCAGACCCGCGGGCGCGGTCACGAGAAGACCCCCGGGGCGCGGCGCCCCACGGCGTCGAGGGCCGCCGCGAGCGTCGACGAGGCGTCGAGCGCACTGGTGTCGATCACGACGGCACCCGAAGGAGGCTCGAACGGGTTCACGGTCGCGTCGCGCTCGTCCCTGGTCTCGAGCGCCTCCCCCACATGGCGGGTAGGCGCGGCGCGTTCCTGGGCACGCCGATGCGCGCGCACGCCCGCATGGGCGACCAGGTAGAGCTTCACCGGGGCCTCGGGGAAGACCACGCTCCCCGTGTCACGCCCCTCGATCACCCCGCCCGCGCGGCACAGAGCCCGCTGGGCT
>JBDTNY010000091.1:0-5869 GCA_039933515.1 Actinomycetota bacterium | reverse complement strand
GGGTGCCGAACTGCTTGGCGGTGGTGTCGTACACGGTCCCCACCGCCACCGGTCCCTCGCTCGACTTCGTCACCTCGAGATCGTTGCCCGACCAGTCCGCGTGCGTGGTCATGTCGGCCACGTAGTCGAACACACGATCAACCGGCGCTCCGATCGTGACGCGTTCCTCGAATCGCTTCATCCGGCCCGCCCTTTCACTGCCTGACCCATCGTTACCCGGTGGATCACGAGGCAGAAGCGTACGCGGACGGGGCCAGCCCGTCGAACCGCATCACGTCCAGCGGACGAGGATCTCCCCGTCGATCCCCGGGAGGGGCAAGGACGATGCCTCCGCCTCGACCGCACCGCGAGCTGCGCGCGAGAGACGGCGCCAGGCATCGATCGTCACCACGGCGTGGGCACGTCGCCAGGTGACCTGGCGAGCGCGTCGAACGCCGCCGTGCCGTGGCGGGGACCGATCCCCACCCACGCCGCAAAGGAGTCGGGCGTGGCCGGACCGAAGACGTCGCAAACGAGCGGCCAGATCCTCCGCGATCCGTAGGCCCTTGGCGTCGTCCGGCAGTCTCCCCAGCGAAAACACCGCCAGATCGCGAGCCGCGATCACGTAGACATGGTGTCGCGGCCTCCAGAGCTGGACGAGCGACGGATCCTCCCAGGTCGAGGGTCGAGTGCTTTCGACGCATGCATGTATCGACACGAGCGCGGCGCGGGGCATGCTGTCCTGCAGGCTGGCCCACGCCGCCCGCCGGAGCGAGCGTCGCCCACGCGGGAGCGGCTGATCGAGAGCGCCGACGTGCCGTCGGAACGAAAGGATCTGCGGGCGCGTGAACTCGAGCCGATGGACCACAACTCTCCGACCATACGGATCCAACGGCGACGAGCGCCGCGACCGCCGGGCCCCTCTCTCCAGGTCCGCGGCCTGGAAGCGTTGACGGTTCGGAATGGATCCTCGCCGAAGCGAGGAGGGGGGGCCTGGGCTATGGATACAGAGGGGTACGAGTTCTGCGTCACGCAGTCCGGCGCCCGCGGAAACCGGCGGGCCGTTCGGCGTCCTCGTCAGCCCGAGTCGCTGCCGACCATCACATCTCGTACCGTCTGGCCCATGCCTGACTCCGATGCTGACGACCTGCGCTCGAGATACGACTCGCAGCTGCGCCTCCATCTTCCGGAGCGCCTGCCCGAGGGCGTGACGGTCGAGCGAGACGGCCCGCTGCTGCGCGTCGCCGGGTCCAGCTACGGCGGATTCCTGGCCTATCGCGACCTGGATGGACTCGACGGCCCTGGGCTCGACGAGCTGATCGCGCGACAGGTGGACGTGTTCGCGCATCGTGGCGAACGGTTCGAATGGAAGCTTCACGAGCACGATCGCCCCTCCGACCTCGCCGACCGACTGCGTGGCCAAGGGTTCGTCCCCGAGGAGGTGGAGACGGTGATGATCGCGCCAATCGCTGACCTTGCCACCTCCCCGACACTCACGCAGGCCGGAGTGACGTTGCGCGAGGTGAGTGAGCGCGCAGACCTGGAGCGGATCGGAGCTCTGGAAGAAGCCATCTGGCAAGACGGCCAGGTCGGGCAGCTGCCCGACGCTCTCGAGGAGGAGCTCGCCGTCGATCCCGACGCTATGGCGATCGTGGTCGCCGAGAGCGGTGGAGAGATCCTCTGCGCTGGGTGGGTGCGGTTCGTCGCCGGCACCGACTTCTCGACGCTCTGGGGTGGAGGGACGCTGACTGAGTGGCGGGGACGGGGCATCTACCGCTCGATCGTGGCGTATCGCGCAGACCTCGCCGCTCGGCGGGGATTCCGCTTCCTCCAGGTGGATGCCTCGGCTGAGAGCCGGCCGATCCTCCAGCGACTCGGGTTCGTCGCGGTCACCACGGCGACCCCGTTCGTCTGGACGCCGCTTTCGGCCACGTAGCCCCTGTGGCGCGCTCACTTCTGGGGATCCACCGGCTTCCGAGCGAACGAGAGGTGCACGGTGCCGCTCTCTGCG
Source organism: Actinomycetota bacterium (assembly GCA_039933515.1). Taxonomy (GTDB): domain Bacteria; phylum Actinomycetota; class UBA4738; order UBA4738; family HRBIN12; genus JAOUEA01. Next base: position 3,879 of record JBDTNY010000091.1, on the reverse strand, counting down.
GTCTCGGTGTGTACCCGATAGCCGTCCTCGAGCCCTCGGAGGCCGTCCCACAGGCTGATCCCACGACCGAGGAGGATGGGCGCGATCGCCACATGCAACCGGTCGACCAGACCGGCCTTCAGGAACTCGCGCACGGTGCTGACGCCGCCCCCGACCCGCACGTCCTCCCCGCCGGCGACAGCGGTAGCCTTCGCGAGGGCTTCCGGAGGACTCGCCGCGACGAAGTGGAACGTCGTGCCACCCGCCATCTCGATCGACTCGAGCTTGCGGTGCGTGAGGACGAACACCGGCACGCGGAACGGTGGCTCGTCGCCCCACCAGCCCTTCCAGTTCGGCTCGTCAGGAAACGCGTGGAACCCGAACATCCCGGCCCCCATGATCTCGGCCCCGACGCCTTCGAAGTAGGCCGCGGCGTACCCGTCGTCGACGCCGGTCGTGCCCTCGCCCGACGTGTCGTGGAGCACCCGCTCGCGGAAGGTGCGCGTGGCGACATAGGCCGCGGTGAGCCTGCCCCAATCCTCTCCGAATGGGTTGGCCGGCGTGCCACCCTCGGTCGTGCCGTAGCCGTCAAGTGAGAGGTTCAGGTCGACTCGTACGCCCATGCCAGGCTCCTTTCATGATGATCGTCATCTGCAAGTACCAGCATCCGGGATTTCGTGTGCTCTCCGATCGACGCCGGGCCAACTTCCGGCTGATCGTCGATCGAGCATGACACCGACAGGTGCTTTCCTCAGCAGAGTTCTGCGACCTCGGGGGCTCAGGTATGAGAACACACTGAGTCGGTCGATCGCCGGTGTGGTGTTCTCAGAACTCTCTGACCTGCGGGAACGGGATGCAAGTTGGCACGCCCTTCGATCGTTAGCCGGCCGAGCGACGCTGCAGCCCGAGCATCATCATCAGCAGCCGCACGATGTGCAACGCCGTGATCCCGCCGATGTCGAGAGCAGGTTGGAACTCGGTCACGATGAGACCCGCGATGCGGTCCCGTTCCGCGAGCCACCGCACGATCTCGGAGATGTGCGGATAGCTGAGGCCGCCGGGCTCGGGCCACCCCACCGCAGGCGCGATCGTCGGGTCGAGACCGTCGCAGTCGATCGTGACCACCCATCGGTGGTCCTCGCTGAGCCGGTCGAGCACGACGCCGACGCCGGCCTCGTGGATCTCCAACGCCGTGACGAGCTCATTTCCCGCGGCCACCGCCTCGTCGACATCGCTGGGTCGCGCGCTCCCCATCCCTCGCAGCCCTACCTGCACGATCCGCTCCACGTGCGGCATCTCGCGGATCCGCCTGATCGGACTCGAGTAGCCACGCGTCTGCCCGCCGACCTCCTCACGGAAATCGAGGTGCGAGTCCACGTGCAGCACGTGAAGTGGCTCCTCGAAGGCACCGACGACGATCGGCGGGATCGCGTCGAGCCCGCCGATCACGAGCGGCGTCACGCCCCGTCCCACCAGCGCGCGGCTCACGTCCAGCCCGCGGTCCCAGATGCCGTTGGGATCGGCCCCGTCCCCCACGACGTCACCGCAGTCCGTCACGTCGGGATCCCCGAGCGGACCACCCCAATCGAAGTTGTAGTGGTGCGACATCCCGCGGAAGTCCATCTTGCGCGCGCTCGCGCGAACCGCGTCGGCAGCTCCGGCGCACACCATGAGGTCCTGCGGCTCGTACGGCGGGCCGAACGGGATCCCCATAAACGCGTACCCAGTCTCGACCGCGGTTGGGTCGAGCTGCACGTCAGACTCCAGGAACGGCTGGACAGGCGCGCGCAGATGGAAGATCGACACGGCCGCGAGCTTGCCACACTTTCGGGCTCTCGGACGGTGCCGGCGAGCCAAGGCCCTCGCCTTCGCCGGAGTTTCATTTTCGGCAGGATCACCGTCGACGGTGCGGTGGCCTCGAACCGCGGCTGCGATGACATCGGGAACAGGTTCGAGGACCACGGGTCGGCATCGTCCTGACGGAGTCCGGGCGCGCACCTCCGCCGACCCGATCCGCACGCGCCGCACCACTCGTTCTTGATCAAGGGATTGCCGTCTGATCCGGCCATCACGTTGCACGCACCTTCCTCACGACAAAGCGAAGGCCCGGGCCACCTCGGCCCGGGCCTTCATGTCCTTCGCTCGTCAGGTGACGTCGCATCCGTTCGGCTGCGGCTGATCGATCCGCGGACTTCCGCCTATCGGCACGTTGAAGAAGACGACACCGAGCTTGACTGTGCCACTGGTCTCGTTGCGTCCCACGTGCACGCTCGAGGGGAGTTCGACGAACGCGTCGCCAGGGTGGTAGGTGCGCGCCCGGCAGTCGTCGGCGTGGTAGACCTTGAAGGTCCCGGACTGCACCGTAACCAGGGTCTTGCCGGGGTGGCTGTGCCAGCCGGTCGAGGAGTTCGGGCCCACGGTGAAGTCGGCCACGATCGTGTTCGTGCCTCCCGGGGCGTTGAACCGCATCGCGGCCGGCCTGGACCCCACACCGATGATCACCGGGGTAACCGTGCCGGTCGACGGGGTCGCGACCGCGACCACGGTGAGGCCGAGCGAAGCCGCGATCGCGAACGCTCCCGCCGCAGCGAACCCTCCCCGCCGGCGTGTGTTCTTGTGCGTCCGATCCATGATGACCCCTTCCTATCAGCGCCCTCGTTTGCGCCGATAGGAGGGAGCCTATGAAGGCTCGTGAGCCTGGACCACGGTGGTGGCCGGCAGGTCTGAGGGAGGCTGCCCTCCCTCCACACGGGAGGCGGACCTCTCGTCGGCTCCGGGCGGGAGACAGACGGCGAGCGCTCGAGGCGAGTGGATGATCGTCCTGAGGGAGAGGGAGGCAGGCGCAGTGGAACGGCTCGACGAGCTGCGCGCTTCGCGGCGGCGACTCGCCGTGGCCGACGACGCCGAGCGTCGTACCGTCGAGCGCATCCTCCACGACGAAGTGCAGCAACATCTGGTGGAACTCGCCGCCGGCCCGCAACTCGCGGCCGGCTCTGTGGACGCCGAGCCCGCGGCAGCGAAGCATCACCTGGCGGAGCTGGGACGCGCCGTGCAGCAGGCGCTGGAGGACTAGCGGAAGCTCGCACGCCGCATCGGCGTCGAGGCGGGTCGGCGACTCCGCCCGAGATCGCGGGCACGGTGTACTCCACGAACACTGGATTCGAGATCGTCGCAGACTGCGACCTGGCTGGGGAAAGCCTCGCTAGTCGCTGGCGGCGAGGTACAGGATCACGGCCTTCACGCGCTTGTGGGTCGACGTCTCCCACGTGAGCTCGAGCTTCTGGAAGATGGAGTGGATCGCCTTCTCCACGGAGCTCTCGGTGAGGAAGAGCGTCTCCCCGATCGCCGCGTTGCTCTTGCCGGCCGCCATCTCGCGCAACACGTCGAGCTCGCGCGGTGTCAGCTGGCTGATCGGCGACTCCTCGATCCGGGCGTTCTCCGCAACCAGGGCCTCGACGACCTTCGGGTCGATCACCGACCCGCCCTCCGCCACCGCTCGGATCGCGGAAGCCAGCTGCTCCACATCTCCGACGCGGTCCTTGAGCAGATAGGAGCGCCGCGCGCTGCCGCTCTCCAGCAGCGCGAGCGCATAGCTCGCGGTCGCGTACTGACTGAGCACGACGACGCCGACGTCGGGAGCCGACTCGCGCAATAGCTCGGCCGCCCGGATCCCCTCGTCGGTGTTGGTGGGAGGCATGCGGATGTCCGTCACGACGACGTCCGGCCGCTCCGCCTCGACCGCAGCCAAGAGCGAGTCGAGATCCCCGCACACCGCCGCGACCTCCAGATCCGGCTGCGAGTCGAGCAGTCCTCGTACCCCCTCGCGGACGAGGTAGTGGTCCTCGGCGATCACGAGACGGATCGGCACGGCCCGAGGATACGCCCATGACCACCGTGCTC
>JBDTNY010000090.1:0-34535 GCA_039933515.1 Actinomycetota bacterium | reverse complement strand
CCGTGCCACCGCCACCCGTGCCACCGCCACCCGTGCCACCGCCACCCGTGCCACCGCCACCCGTGCCACCTGTGCCTGAACCCAAGCCTCCGGAGCTCGCCGTGCTTCCCCCGGGTGCCGGGGAGGATCTGCCGAACAGGCGCACGCCGTCACCCACCCACGTTCCCGTCGTGCCATCGGGGATCGAGACCCCGGCATCGGAAGGCTCGACGGGATCGATCGTGACCGGGCTCCCTTCGCTGCCTCCGATCGGCGATTCACCTCGGATCTCCACCACGGGGACCCGCGAGCCACCGAACGCGAGGGCGAGCACGAGCACTCCCGCCGCCGCGGCGCCGCCGAGCGCGATCGTGCCGAGCTTGCGGTTGAACTCGCTCGCCTCGGGATCGTCGATCGGCACGCGGCTCTCGGACGGTCGTGGCTGCTCGCGATCGGCCCCGGCCATCGCGACCACCCGATCCCCGTCCATGGGTGCGGCCGGTTCGGCGGCGGGCTCGAGGGCCGGTTCACTCGGCGCTTCGACCGACGGCGTCACGGGCAAGATCACGACCGCCGCCGGCTCGCGGCGCTCGATGGCCGGCTCGCCGGATCGTGTCGCCGTCGATCCGCGCACGGAGCGATCCGGGGGTCGCCGGAGCCGCGCCGCCTCGCCCCGGGCGAGGATCTCCCGCAGGGACGCAGGGTCCTGGTGGACCGGCTCGAGCGGGTCGGACTCCATGAGCCCTTCCTGCTCGCCGGTGGCGCTCGGCTGGCCCGTGAGCCGTTCCATGGTTCGACCGAGCTCGCGGAGGACCTCGGAGGGTTCGACGCGCGCATCGCCGCCGATCGGGACGACCGCCCCCGGCCACACGAGGATCACGCGCAGCGAGGGGACTATCTCTCGGATCATGCCGACCGCCATCGCGCCGATTCCGTCGTCGATCACCACGACATCGGGGCGAAACGAAGCCACGGTACGGGCGAGCTCGGCCGACGTCGAGGCCTCGCCGACGACCTCGTACCCCTCGCCCTCCAGGACGAACCGCAGGAGCCCTTTCCGTGTGGAAAGACCCTCGGCCACCACGACGCGGACCGGATCACTCACGCGTTCTCTGTCCCCCGTTCGACCTGCAGCAACACGCGAACCCTACCCCATAGATGCGCTGCGGCGTATCAACCACAGGCCCGATCTTGACGTTCCCGCTCACCCCACGCTTCGGTCTTTCGGTCCTTAGACTCACCAGCATGGGTACCCAGCGTCTCACCTACACGGGCGACCGTCTCCAGTTCATCGCCGAGGCCGGCTACGGCGATCCCTTCGCGGTCGGCGGCGACCCGGAGGGCCCCGGGGCAAAGCCCTCCGACCTGCTCTCGCTCGGACTCGCCGCCTGCACCGCGTACGACGTCGTCGTGATCCTGCGCAAGCAGCGTCAGGATCTGCGAGGGCTGACGGTCGAGCTCACGAGCGAGCAGGAGGAGGACGCACCCTTCATCTTCACGGCGATCCACCTGCACTTCGTGCTGACGGGAACGATCGACGAGCACAAGGCCGCCCGCGCGATCGCGCTGTCCGAAGACAAGTACTGCTCGGTGGCCGCCACGATCCGACCCACCGTGGCGCTCACCCACTCGTTCGAGATCCGGCCCGTCGGCTAGCGGGTGGTTGCTATCGCAGCGCACCGGTGAATCGCGCGACGCCCGATGAACGAGCGAACCCCGGACATCTGAACGACGAGGCCAGGCGGCCCCGGATGCGCGAGGCCACCCATGCGCCCCCCACCACGTCGGCCGACACCACACGGAGCCTCAGACGGATCGGCGCCGACACCCGCGCGCCGTCGGGGCAGTGGGCCGACCCCGCGGACGAGACGCCACGATAGACCCGGTCCGACGGCGACAGGACTCCGGGGTGCCCGTTCCATCGAAGGTCGCACGCGCCGACCGCGGGTGGGCACGCCGCGACGAGTGTCCAGGTGGCGTCGCTCTGCAGGCCCGGATGTGGGTCGGCGATCCCCGCCAGCTCTCGGAGGTTGACAGCGTGGATCACGCTCAGCGTTACGACGAACGCCCCTTCCACCTGCGCGACCTCGAGGGGCGGCAAGGGCACGATGACTTCGGTGGGCGGCGCAGCGGCCCGGGCGCCGTTCTCGGCCACGGCCACGACTTCATAGCTATGGGTCGCGCCGATCACCGCCGACCGATCCACTAGAGAGGTCGACGCCGGGCCGATCGCCGGCAGCGACGCGATCTCCTCGCCGTCGCGCACGACCCGGTAGCCCACGATCGGCGAGGATGTCGGCGTCCAGGCCAGCTCGACCGTGGCGACGATCCGGTCGCACTCGGGCGGCGCACAGGTCGTCGCGGCCGAGGACACGATCGTAGGCGGCGACGGCGGACCTGCCGAGGAACCGGTGGGCTGCGGATCGCAGGCGCCGAGGACCCCGGCCAAGGCACAGCCGATGGCGAGCGGGATGATGCGCGGGGGGAAGCGCATGGGCGCGAGCCTAGTGAGTCGGACGGCCTGAGACAATCGGCGTCCGATGGACGCCCACGAACTCAACGCCGTACTCGCCGAGGGGCCGCTCGTCGCCGACGGGGGAATGGGCACCGCACTGATCGGGACGGGCGCGGCTCCGGGAGCGTGCTTCGAAGCCTTGAACGTCGAGGACCCCGGCCGCGTCGAGCGCGTGCACGAGGACTTCCTCGACGGCGGCGCGGGACTGATCCTGACCAACACGTTCGGGGCGAATCGCTTCCGCCTAGCCGGGCACGGCTATCCGGGCCACGTCGAGGCGTTCAACCGCGCCGCGGTGCAGCTGGCGCGGACCCTCGGTCCGGCGATGGTGGGCGGCTCGATGGGTCCGCTCGGGGTCCGGCTCGCCCCGTACGGCCGCGTCGACGATGCGCTCGCTTCGGCGGCCTACGCCGAGCAGGCCACCGTCTTGGCCGAGGCTGGGGTCGATCTCTTGGTGATCGAGACCCAGACCGACCTACGCGAGATGGAGCTCGCCCTCGCGGCCGCGCGCGAGGTGGCGCCCAGGCTGGCGATCATGGTGAGCGCCGCGTTCACCCGCGACGATCGCACCGTGCTCGGGTCGGGGCCCGCCGAGGTGGCGGCACGCCTCGCCGACCTCGGCGCCGACGTGATAGGTGTGAACTGCGGCGAGGGTCCGGCGCAGGCGCTCCGGCTGATCCGGGCGATGCGGCCGGTGGTCGGGGACGTGCCGCTGGCGGCCCGCCCGAATGCCGGCGGGCCGGCCGAGGTGGGAGGCCGGTTCATCTATCCGGCCACGCCTGGCTACGTGGCGGAGGTAGCCCGGATGCTCGCCGCTGAAGGGGTCGCGATCATCGGGGGTTGCTGCGGCACGGGACCGGTGCATACGGCGGCCATGGTGCGGGCGCTCGCCGACACCTCGTCGCCCCTCGCGGTGGAGGTGGTGGGCACGCTTGCACCGGTCGCGAGCGTCGTGCGGGGTCACACAGGTGCGGCCCCGACCCGGCTCGGGTCCGCCCTTGCGCGCGGCGACTTCGTGGTGGCCGTCGAGATGGAGCCGCCGCGCTCGTTCGACCCCTCGACGCTCGTGGCCGCCGCGGGCACGCTTCGAGAGGCGGGCGCCGACGTGGTGGACGTCGCGGATTCACCCATGGCGAAGATGCGGATGAGCGCCTGGGCCGCCTGTCGGGCGATCCAGGACGGCGCGGGCATCGAGACGACGCTGCATTTCCCGACGCGGGGCCGGAACCTGCTTCGCCTTCAGGGCGATCTGCTCGGCGCGCACGCACTGGGCATCCGCAACGTGTTCGTCTGCGTCGGCGACCCCGTGACGATCGGGGACTATCCGCAGGCGCTGAACGACGTGGATGTGACGGCGACGGGTCTGTTGGCGTTGATCACCGACGAGTTGAACGCGGGGCGTGACCGTGCCGGTGCCCCGATCGGCGAGCCGACGTCGTTCCTCGCCGGCGCGGCCCTCTCGCCGAACGCGCCCGACCTCGACCGCGAGGTGGGACTCCTGCGCAAGAAGGTGACGTCGGGGGCGGCGTTCCTGTTGTCCCAACCGGTGTACGACGTCGGCCCGATCGAGCGGCTCCGCGGCGCGTATGAAGCCCTCGTGGGCGAGCCGCTCGTGGTTCCGATCCTGGCCGGCGTGCTGCCTCCCGTGACGTCACGCCACGCAGAGTTCCTGCACAACGAGGTGCCGGGCATCGTGATCCCCGACCCGGTCCGTGAACGGCTCCGCGCGGCCGGCGACGACGCCTGGGCGGTGAGCCTGGCCGCCACCGCGGAGCTGATCGCGGCGCTCAGAGGCGTGGGAGTGGCGGGCCTGTACGTGATGCCCCAATTCGGGCGATACGACCTGGCAGCCGAGGTGATCGAGGCCGTGCGCGCGTCATGATCGCCGCCACCCGGGACCACGGAGTCCCGCGCCGGCCGCCGGATCGTCGCCGCCTGTCAAGGAGCGGCGCGGGGCGGACGATACCTGCGGTAACCATGCGCCGTGTCTCCGTCCTGTTCGCCGTGTTGATCGCCCTGCTGCCCGCACTGGTGGGCCGATCGCCGGCCTCGGCCTACGACATCACGGACTCGCCCGAGATCCAGGCGATGGAGGGCCGGATCTCAGACGCGATGGCCGAGGTGGACAGGTGGAACCACCGGCTCGCCACCTGGCAGTCGGAGATCGTGAAGGCGTCCGCGGTCGTGCAGCGCCTGACCTACGTCGCGGACTCCGACGAGCATGGAACGGGGTCGCTCGACGTCCTCAGCCGTGGTCTGCGCCGTACCGACGTGCTCGAATATCGGCTCGCGCTGGCACACGAAGACCTCCGCCGGGTGCTGCACGATCCGGAGGCCCGCAACGGCCAACAGCAGGTCGAGGCCTGGACGGCCTACGTGAACGAGCTGATTGCGGCCCGCGACACGATGATCCGCAAGGCCAAGCGAGGGTTCTCGTTCGCTCCGGGCGAGCCCGTCACCTACGAGGCATGGGCGAGCGGATTCCTCAACCGACTGGGTGCCCCACGGTGCGACGAGAACCTGTTGATCGTGGTGGCGTGGGAGACCAGCGAGTCGACCGCGGCGGCGTTCAATCCGCTGGCGACGACGCACGCGATGGAGGGTGCCACCGACATGAACTCGGTCGGCGTGAAGAACTACGTCTCGCTCGATCAAGGGCTCGACGCGTCGCGTGACACTTTGACCGGGGGAGCCGAGTCGTACGGATACGGGTCGATCGTCGACAGCCTTCGGGCGTGCGCGCCGGCCGAGGCGACCGCCGCCGCGATCAACGCCTCGGCGTGGTGTCGCGGATGCACCGACGGGATGTACCTCACCGGGCTGCTGCCGCTCGTGCGCGACGCATACGCCGACCACGCCGCACGGCTGATCTCGACCACGCCCTCATAGTCCGCCCCGGCGCACCGGATCCTCGCAACTTCGCCTCCCCGCTCGGTCCCGCTACGAGTGGGACCTGCAAGAATGGCTCCTCGTGGACCAGACAACCGCGCTCTCTGACACCGCGGCCGCTGAGCCGCCCCAAGTCCTGCCCGCCCTCTACGAGCTGATCGCCGAGCGAGCCGCTCCGCAGAGCCGTGACGCGGTCACCGCCTTCGCGAAGGCGTACCTGCGCCGCCTCTCGGCCGAGGACCACTCCCAGTACACCCTGGAGGAGCTCTACGGGCTCGTGGCCTCCACGTTCAGGTTCGCCGACGCCCGAGGGTCCGAGCCCTCGGCGGTCCGGGTCTTCGAACCGACCCTCGAAGACGACGGGTACCTCGCGCCCGGCTCGGTGATCGAGACGAATACCGACGACTCCCCGTTCCTCGTGGACTCGGTCAAAGAGGAGCTCGTGGCGCGCAACCTGGTCATGCATCGGCTGATGCACCCGGTCGTGGGGACCAGCCGCGACAGCGAGGGCCGGCTCGATCGCGTGATGTCGGGACGCGACGCGAGCCACCGCGAGTCGATCATGCATTTCGAGGTCGATCGCCGGCTCTCCGCCGCCGAGAAGTCCGAGCTCACCGACCGGCTCCACCGGATCTTGCTCGAGGTCCACTTGGCGGTGCGGGACTTCGAGCCGATGAGAGACCGCGTCAAGCGCATGGTCGAGATGGCGCGCGCGGCTGCGGTGCGCTACTCGCCGCAGGAGGTGGGCGAGACCGTTGACTTCCTGAACTGGCTGCTCGAGCTGAACTTCGTGCTGCTCGGCTATCGCGAGTACGAGCTGTTCGAGGGCGACGCCGGCCGCGCGATCCGGGCGATCGAGGGTAGCGGCCTGGGGATCCTGTCCGACGTGACGACGTCGACCTTCGCCGACGGCACCCCGCTGAACGAGCTCACCCCCGACGTCCGCAGCCGGATCGAGGACGGCGATCTCCTCGTGTTCAGCAAGACGAACGCGTACTCGGGTGTGCACCGTCGCGCGCGTATGGACTACATCGGCGTACGTCGCGTGAACGCCGAGGGCGAGCTGGTGGGCGAGTCCCGCCTGATCGGGCTCTTCACGAGCAAGGCGTATATGGAATCCGCGACCGACACACCGCTGCTGCATCACAAGCTGGAGCAGATACTGACGGCCGAGGACTTGATCCCGGGGTCGCACGACTACAAGGAGGCGGTCGAGCTCTTCGAGTCCTTCCCCAAGGACGAGCTGTTCCAGGCATCGACGCAGGAGCTGCGCCGCCTGGTCGTGGGACTGCTGCAACTCGAGAAGCACGGCGGGATCCGCGTGCTCGTGCGCCGCGACCTCTACGGGCGGAGCGTCAACGTCGTGGTAGCGCTTCCTCGCGACCGGTTCAACGCCGCCCTCCGGAAGCGCCTCCAGCAGCTGTTCGTCGAGCGGTTCAACGGCTCGACGGTCGACTATCACCTGGCGTTGGGCGAGACCGAGAGCGCGAAGATCTTCTTCACCGTGCACGTCGATCCCGGCGTGCAGATCCCCGAGGTGCCGTACGAGGAGCTCGAGGCCGAGGTGGAACGGCTCGCTCGTTCCTGGGACGACGATCTGCTCGACGCCCTGATCGGACGGGTCGGACGGGAACGGGGACAGATGCTCGCCGAGAAATACGCGGGACGGTTCCCGAACTACTACAAGGCCGGCGACGAGTGGGAGCTGATCGTCGACGATGTGATGGCGTTGGAGGAGCTCGAGGCGAGCGCCGAAGGGTTCGTCGTGGGGATCGGGAACGAAAGCAAGGGTGAGCGCCTCACCCGGGTGAAGCTCTACAAGACCGGCGGCAAGGTCGACCTCTCCGCGTTCATGCCGATCCTCGAGGCATTGGGCTTGCGCGCCGTCGAGGAGATCCCGACCGCCCTGCACGGCGAGGGCAAGGTGTACATCCACGACTTCGGCGTGCTGGACGCGCGGGGCGCGGTGCTCGAGCTGGACACCGCGGCCGAGCACGTCTGCGACGCGATCGCGGCGGTCTGGCGCGGCGAGGCCGAGTCGGACTCGCTGAACCGGCTCGTGCTCTTCGCCGGGCTGAACTGGCGCCAGATCAACGGAGCGCGCGCCTACCGGAAGTACCGCCAGCGGGTCTCGGCCCAGTTCACCGAGGAGTACCAGAACGACGCGTTCGCCGAGAATCCGCATATCGCGGCCCGGCTGGTGCACCTGTTCGAGGCGAAGTTCGATCCGCGGAGCACGGCCAGCGACGACGACCTCGCAGAGATCCGCACGCAGATCGTGCACGATCTGCAGTCGGTCGCCTCGCTCGACCAGGACCGGATCCTGCGAGGCATGCTCGGAACGATCGAGGCGACGGTCCGCACGAACGCCTACTTGGGGCGTGACTACCTGAGCTTCAAGATCCGCAGCGCGAGCGTCCCCGACATGCCAAAGCCGTATCCCCTCACCGAGATCTTCGTGTACTCGCCCCAGATGGAGGGGATTCACCTGCGGGGCGGGATGGTGGCGCGGGGCGGCATCCGCTGGTCGGATCGCAAGGAGGACTACCGCACCGAGGTGCTCGGCCTCATGAAGGCCCAGAAAGTGAAGAACGCCATCATCGTGCCGGACGGGTCCAAGGGGGGGTTCATCCTGAAGCGGTCCCCGGCGACGCCGGAGGAGCTGAAGGCCGAGGTGTCGTCGCAGTACGTGACGTTCATGAAGGGGCTCCTCGACATCACCGACAACCTCGTGGGCGGCCAGGTGCGGCATCCCGACCACGTCGTCGTTCGTGACGGCGACGACCCATACCTCGTGGTGGCTGCCGACAAGGGAACGGCGAGCTTCTCCGACACCGCGAACGGCGTGAGCGAGCGCTACGGCTTCTGGCTGGGCGACGCCTTCGCGAGCGGGGGGTCCCAGGGCTACGACCACAAGGTGCTCGGCATCACCGCACGCGGCGCGTGGGAGTCGGTCAAGCGCCACTTCCGCGAGGTGGGGATCGACGTGATGTCCGAGCCCTTCACCGTGGTGGGAGTCGGGGATATGTCGGGGGATGTCTTCGGCAACGGGATGCTGCTGTCGCCCTACATCAAGCTCCTCGGAGCGTTCGACCACCGCAACGTGTTCGTGGATCCCGATCCTGACCCTGCGGCCTCGTTTGCCGAGCGGCAGCGCCTCTTCCTCACGCCGGGATCGTCGTGGAACGACTTCGACCGCTCGACCCTGTCGCCCGGCGGCGACGTGTTCGACCGGCGCTCGAAATCGATCACGCCCTCGGCCGAGATCAGGGCCGCGCTCGGGATCCCCGCCGACACGCCGCAGGAGATGACGCCGAACGAGTTGATCCGCGCGATCCTCGGGTCGCCCGTCGACCTGTTGTGGAACGGCGGCATCGGTACGTACGTGAAGGCCTCCCGCGAGTCGAACGCGGACGTGGGTGACAGGACGAACGACCCCGTGCGCGTGAGCGGCCGGGAGATCCGCGCCCGAGTCGTCGGCGAGGGCGGGAACCTCGGGTTCACCCAGCGCGGCCGGATCGAGTACGCCCAGCATGGCGGGCGGATCAACACCGACTTCATCGACAACTCGGCCGGCGTGGATACGTCCGACCACGAGGTGAACATCAAGATCCTGCTCGGCCTCGCGATCCAGCGGGGCGAGCTCGCGATGGACGAGCGCAACGTCTTGCTGCAGTCGTGTGCCGACGATGTGGTGGCGCACGTGCTGTACGACAACTACCTGCAGGCGCAGATCCTCTCCCAAGAGATGGAGGTGAGCGCGCAGCGCATCGAGAACTACGAGGACCTCATGGTGCAGTTGGAGGCCGACGGCGAGCTGGAGCGCGAGGTCGAGTTCCTGCCGACGACCGAGGAGATGCTTCAACGCCGCGCCGACGGCCTCGGGATGACGCGTCCCGAGCTTGCGGTGCTCTTGGCCTATTCCAAGCGCGCGATCGCGGCATCGCTGCTCGAATCCGATCTGCCCGACTCTCCGTACCTGGCGCTCGACGTCGAGCGCTACTTCCCGCCGAAGGTCGTCGAGCGCTTCGGTCATCTGATCCCCGAGCACCCGCTGCGCCGTGAGCTCCTGGCGACGATCGCCTCGAACGACGTCGTGAACTCGCAGGGCATCACGTTCGCCTCTCGGATGGTGACCGAGACGGGCGCGCGACCCTCCGATGTCGTGCGGGCGTTCCGTATCGCGCGGGACGTCACCGGCGCGGTCGAGCGCTGGGCCGCTGTGGAGGCGCTCGACGGCACGATCGACCCCGGCGTGCAGAACGAGCTCATGACGGGGGTCGACTGGCTCGTCGAGACGAACTCCCGGTGGTACCTCGTGAACGCGACGGGTCAGCGGCTGGCCGATGCGATCGGCGAGGCCCGCATCTCGTTCGCCGAGCTCTCGGAGGTGATCGATCAGATCGGGCCTGAGGCCTGGCGGGAGGAGCACGAGCATGCCGCCAGGCGCCTCGTCGCCGAAGGGGTGCCGCTAGAGATCGCGAAACGGCATGCGTTCCAGGGCGAGCTCGTGCACGGGCCCGACATCATCTCGGTCGCCCACACGACGGGGCGGTCGGTGCTCGAGATCGCGCGCGGGTTCTTCCTGCTGGGAGAACGCCTGCAGATCGACTGGCTGGAGACCCAGCTCGAGGGGATGCCCGCCGGCACGCGTTGGCGTCGATGGGCGCAGCAGTCGATGGAGGATGACCTGTTCAACCTGCGCCGCCAGGTCGCCGAGAAGATCCTCGATGCCTCGGGCGACGTGCCGATCGATGAGGCGGTCGAGACGTTCTTGGCAGGGCGGGCCGACGCGGACGATCGTCTGCGCAGGTTCATGCGGCAGCTCGCGATGGAGGGTGTCACGGACCTGGCGCAGCTGACGGTGGCGCTCCGCCAGATCCGCGCGCTCGTCGGCTGAGGTGCCGACCCGTGCGGGTGTCGACGGCGGCTACCCGTAGAAGATGAGGGTGCCCCAAACTCGGCCGCCTGAGCGGACGATCCCGACGCCGACCCTGCGGTATGCCGTGCCCAGGATGTTCGCCCGATGTTCGGCACTCGCCATGAACGCCCGGTGAAGCCGACGGACGGTGCCCGCCATGCCGACGTTCTCACCCCAGCGGTTGGGGCGATAGCGACGGACGGTGTCGTAGAGGTTGGCGGTGTGGAACACGGTTCGGCGCGCGGCCATCAGCATGCTGTGACGGTGGGCCGTTCTCGAGAGCCGGGCATCCATCGCCAGGGGATCGAGCCCATGGTTCCGCCTGGCGTTGTTGACCAGGTGGAACATCGTCCAGCGCATCTGGCCGGCGCGCGCGCGGGCACCGGCGAACGCCGCGCTGGGGGTTGCGAGGGTCGCGGTGATGAGGACAAGCGCGATCGCGTGTCGGACCCTCATGGAGGTGACAAGCCTACCCTTGGGGGCGCCTCCTCCACGACTGCTGTAGGCCGTAAGCCGTTGGTCGGCGGTGCGAAGTGGGGTCAGATGCCCTGCGTCCCTGCGCGTTGCGAGTGGGTTAAGGGCAGGTTAGGTTTCCGGTGTGCCCCGCTATCGAACCGCCGCAGAGCTCGGGTTGATGCAAGGGACCCCTCCAGCACCGGAACGGTCGGTCTCCCTCGCGAACTGGCAGGATCCGCCCTACAACCGCTGGGGGTTCCAGCATGTCCGTGACCTGATCCCGACCGCCAGGATCTCGCGAGGTGGGGGGCCTGTCTGGCGGCTGCCGCGTGCCGAGCACGATCTCGACGGACTCCGATATCGTTCGCGGCGCCGCACATCGACGGTGGGGCAGATGCTCGAGGCGACCGCCACGGACGGCTTCTTGATCCTGCACGAAGGCCGCGTCATCATGGAGCGTTACCTGAATGGGATGCAGCCCGACACGACGCATCTGTTGATGTCGGTGTCGAAGTCGATCACCTCCACGGTCGCGGGCATCCTCGTCGGGCGGGGTGAGCTGGATCCGCAGGCATTCGTCCCCGATGTCGTGCCCGAGCTGGAGGGCACGAGCTTCGATGGGTGCACGGTGCAGCACCTGCTCGACATGCGCGCCGGGACCCGATTCAGCGAGGACTACGACGACCTCACGGC
Organism: Actinomycetota bacterium; assembly: GCA_039933515.1. Classification (GTDB taxonomy): domain Bacteria; phylum Actinomycetota; class UBA4738; order UBA4738; family HRBIN12; genus JAOUEA01. The sequence goes on along the minus strand of JBDTNY010000090.1, from coordinate 23,082 downwards.
CGAGGTGCGCGTGTACGAACAGGTGTATCTATGGCGACCGAGGGTCTCGCGCCGGTTGCCTCCCGACGCCCCGTCGTACTTCGCGACGTTGAAGAACGACGGGCCGCACGGGGGTCCGTTCCGCTATCGCTCGGTGCTGACCGACGTGCTCTCATGGGTGATCGAGCGCGCGGGAGGCGCGCGGCTGCCCGAGCTGATCTCCCGCGAGCTGTGGCAGCCGATGGGCGCGGAGTTCGACGCCGAGGTGACGGTGGATGCGCACGGCAACGCGATGGCCGATGGCGGTGTGTGCGCCACGCTTCGAGATCTGGCCCGGTTCGGCCAGCTGTTCTTGAACGGAGGCCGTCGGGGGTCGAGGCGGATCGTTCCTTCGGCCTGGATACGGGACATCGTCAGAGGTGGCCCCGACAGCACTCAGGCGTTCACTGCGAGCCCCGACCACGACGAGGAGTTCGAGGACTGGCGCGCGGGTGGTCACTACCGGAACAAGTGGTGGGTCCCCGACCCTGGTGGGCCGATCTACATGGGCCTGGGGATCAACGGCCAGCAGGTGCTGGTCCACGGGCCGGGCAAGCTCGTGATGGCCAAGTGCTCGACGTGGGCCACGGCGCTCGACGCCACCGCGGTCCGCCTGGCCTACGACGCCGCGTGCGCGATCTCCGACGAGCTGAACGGCTGAGCGTCGGCCGCCGCCGCGACGGTGTCAGCGCTCGATCAAGCGGACGACGCCGGCCGTCGGGGTAAACACGCTCTCGTGGCCGTCATGCCACTTCACGCGGTACCGGACCGTGGTGGCGCCTTCGATCACCTCCAGGACCTCGCCCTGTCGCTCGGGCTCACCGACGTGCTCGGTCTCGACGGCGATACGGTCTCCGGCTTTCACGTCCATCGCGCACCTCCATGCACGCCCACGTCCTGCCCGCCTAGCCTACCCCCCGGCGGTGGAGGCACCGGTGGGCCGGGCGACGCTCGGCGATCAGGGCCTCGGAACCCATGCGGCGAGGCCGCCGGGGCCCGACCGGACCTCCCCGAAGGACTCAGCGAAGTGGGTGGGTGCGATCGGGGTGCCCGGATGTGAGAAGAGCTCCGCGAGCAGCGCTCGCCGGGTGGCCGCGGCCTGCGGCGGGATCGCGTCGGGGCCGCTCGGCCAGTCGGGGTGCGCGAACTGGGCCGGGTGGTTGAAGGCGTCGGCCGTGATGATCGCGCGGCGTCCCTTCGAGCTCAGGCGGACGATCTGGTGTCCCGGTGTGTGTCCGGGTGCGTGATGCAGCTGGATCCCGGGGGCGAGGTCGGTGTCACCTTCCACCAGGTCGACGAGTCCGGCGTCAGCGAGGGGCGTCAGCAGGAGCCGCAGGATCGTCGCATCCTCGTCGTCCTTGGCTGCCTGCTCGTGCTGCCAGTCCCAGTCCGCGCGCTGGATCAGGTGGCGGGCCCGGGGGAACACCGGCGTGGGCACCGTGTCGCCGTCGGCCCCGAGCGGGAACGTCACGGTCCCGCCGATGTGGTCGTCGTGGACATGGGTGATCACCACGGTGTCGATCGCGTCGGGCGGGGTGCCGGTCTCGCGGAGCACGTCGAGTAGCCGGCCGGGCATGCCCATCCACTCAGGCCCCGGCGCGCCGACTACACCGATACCGGTGTCGACGAGCACCACGCCGCCGGGATGCCGGATCAGCCAGGCGCGCACCCGCAGGCGCCAGCCGCCGTGGTCGGCGCCGTAGACACCGGGCGCGCGGTCGCGGAAGGCCAGGAGCTCCTCGGCCGGCGCGTCGGGGAACATCTCGGTGATCGATCCCTCGAGCTCGCCGTCGGCGTCGAGGAGCGCCAGCAGCTCGAGGTTTCCGGTCTGCAAGGTGTCGTAGCTCATGCGCCGCAGTGTAGGACCGTGCGCGCTCGGATGGCGTTCGGTAGGGTTCGACGATGCCGGCCGTCCATGTACGTGCGCTTGCTCCCGCGGGCGGAGCCGCACAGATCGACCGGGCTCTGCGTGCGATCGCGACCGATGTCGCGGCCACGATCGGCGGAGAGCCCGCGGGTACCTGGTGCACCTTCACCGCGGTGGACCGGATGTCGATCGGCACCGACCTCGTGCACGGCGAGGGAGGCATCGTCTACCTCGACGTGTGGATCCGGCCCCGTAGGGACGAAGACGACGGCCGCGCACTCGTGGCGGCTTGTCTGGCGGCCTCGAGGGAGCTCGAGGTGCCGGTCGAAGACGTGTGGGGAACGCTCAGGACGGTCGAGGCCGGCCGCGTGTTCGCGGGTGGAGGGTTGCTCGAGGCCTGAGGCAGCGAACGACCGCAGGCCCCGTCCGCGGCGCCGACGGCGCTCGGTATGCTCTGGCCTCATGGCTCAGTACTGGACCCTCGCGCACATCCTGTCCGTGGTCGCTTTCCTGTCGTGCCACGGGGCGTCGATGTTTGCTTTGTTCCGGATCAGGTCGCTGGGCACCGACCGGGCGAGGATCGCCGACACGATCTCCTTCTCGGGAACGACCTCGAAACCGATGTACGTCGCGCTGATCGCGTTGGTCGTGGCCGGGTTCGGCTCGGCAGCGACCGGGCCATGGGGTCTCAACGACACGTGGATCTGGGCGGCGCTGGTCGTCCTGGTCATCACCACGGGCTTGATGACCGCGATCGCCAAGCCCTACTTCAAGAAGGTGTCCGCCGCCTGCGCCCTGCGGCCTTCGGGGGTTCCACGGGTGAGCGACGAGGAGCTCCGAGAACTGGTGCGCTCCAAGGCTTCGTCGCTCATCACGGTCATCGGCATCGGCGGCCTGGCGCTCATCGTGTGGCTTATGGTGTTCAAGCCCGGCAAGCGCTTCTGACTCCGGCGCCACCCGGTTTGCGTCAGCGTCGACTGCGAGGCGTGCTAGGCGACCCAGGGGTTCCAGCGTTCGCGTTCCATGCGGATCAACTCGCGGAACGCGTCGTGGACGTCGTCGTCGTCGGGGTGCTCGGAGAACCAGGCGCGCGCATCCGAGATGGCGGTCGAGATGTCGTTGGGTGAGTGTGCTCCCCGCATCCGGGTGAGCAGGTCGATGCGATCCATGCATCCATTCCTACCTGCTCGAGGGGGTTGATACCGTGACCTTGCGCACATCTCCACACGACTGCAACGCAGTCTTGACCTCGTCGGGTCTCACGCCGGGGGCAGGGGCCGGGTGGCAGGTCCGTTCACGACCTCGCCGGCCGGACCGAACTTCGACCCGTGGCACGGGCACTCGAACAAGCTCGTCCCGGCGTTCCACGCGACCGTGCACCCCAGATGGGTGCACCGCGCCGACATGAGGTGCATCTCGCCGTCGGCGTCGACGTAGGCCGCGAGCCTCTCACCGGCCGAGGTGATGATCCCGCCCTCCTTCGGACCGAGCTCGGATGCCACCTGGGCGATCGTACGGGCGATCAAGACGTCGCGATCGGCGAGGTCGATGACCTTCTCGGGGACGGGGTTCAGGAAGAAGCGCTTCGTACCCTGCATCCCCTTGTTGCCGACCACGATCAGGTCGCCACCCGCGTCTCGTGCGGCCTCCACGATCTGCTCGCTGGGATCGCCCTTCCTGAGCACGACCTCGGTCTCGACCATCGCGCCGTACATCGCGATCGTGTCCTCGGTGACGAGCGCGCCGGTGGACGGGTGGCCCACGAAGACGAGCGTGACGGGGGCGCCGACCGACTCGGCGAGGTCGTAGCCCCTGCGTGCGGCGCGGTCGGCCGTCGGCGACCCGTCGGTGGCGATGACCACCCTCGCGTACAGGCGGTCGCCGCTGCCGCGCTCCGCGTCCATCACGATCAGGAGATCACGCGGGGCATGGTGGGAGAGCTTGTCGGCGGTAGGGCCGAGCTCGGTGCGGCTACGGCCGCCGCTGATCACGATCAGTCCGACGTCGCGTGCCTCCGCCACGTCGGCGAGCACCTCGGCGGGGGAGCGACCCCCGTGGAGCTCACCGCTGCGGCGCTTGACCCCTGCGGTCTCGGCCTCCGCGAGCGCCTGGTCGAGCACGGCCTGCGCGCCTTCGGGCCGTTCCCAGATGTGGGCGATCACGAGTTCGGCCGATCCGGCCTTCGCGAGCCCGGTCGCCACCTGCGCCGTCGTGGCGGAGCGCGCCGAGCCATCGGTGCCGAACAGGATCCTCTTGTAGGCCACGGTTCACTCCTCCGGGCGCAGGCTAGCAGCCGAGCCGGCGAACCGAGGCGGTCGCGTGCGGCGTTTCGGGCGCGGTGCAGGTGGGTACATATTTGGGGAGCGCGCACGATCGTGCGCCCCGATCCGGAGGTCGCGAACCATGTCGATGGAACCCGAGCACCACACGCACGAGCCTCAGGTTCAGCCCCAGATCCAGGAGGGGAGCAACGGCCTGACCGGGTACGCGGCGGTCAAGTACGGCTTCATCTTCCTGATCGTTGTCGCGATCCTCTGGTTCCTGGCTGCGTACCTGATCCCCAGCTTCACGAACTAGGCGGGCTTGCGTCGCGGCGCGAGATCGATCTCGAACCACACGGTCGTGCCCCGCGAGGCGCGGTCGACCCCCCAGCGGCTGCTCAGCTGCCCCACGAGGAACAGCCCCCACCCGTGGGCCTGGAAGATCGTGGGCGCGGCGGCCGTGGGTTCGAAGCCGGGTCCCGGATCCGCGATCTCGGCACGAATGCGGTCGTCTTCGACGAGCACGGTCATATCGATCGGATCATCCACGGGCACCCGAGCATGCCGAACGGCGTTCGTCACGACCTCGCTGACGAGCAGCTCGAGGTCCTGGCGGACCGAAAGCGGCAGCCTCCCATCCAGCTCGGACAGTGCGGCGCGAGCACGCCTCGCGGCCTCGGTGTCCGACGCGAGCGAGCGCCTGATCTCCACCGTCACGGGGCGGCACCCCCGATCGCGAGTGCCTCGCTGAGGTCGTTCACGAGGTCGAGCCGACGGTCGAGGAGCGCGATCAGGAAGACCCGGTGGACCGGATCGGGGCCGCGTATCACGGCGAAGCGCCGGACATCCCTGCGAGCGCTCGAGTCGGCGGCCAGCACGATCCTCAGTCCGGTGGAGTCCATGAACGTGAGCTGGCGCAGGTCGAGGACGAGCAGCGCCGGGTGAAGGGCCTCGGCCTCCGCGATCCGTGCCTCGAAGATCGGGGCGCTCGCGATATCGAGCTCGCCCGCGACGCCGACGATCGTCGCGCCGTCCACGATCTCCAGGTTCGCTGACAGGCCCGCCATCGATGGGGCATCTTACTTCAAGACAACGGATCCAAAGGATCGTCGCCGCCTCCTCCCGCTACGAGCAGAGCAAGCGCGTTCATGAGGTTGGGTCGCTGCTCGTTCACATGACGGTTTCGGCCTTGCGAGGCGGTCCATCGATGCGTTTGCCGATGGGAAGCGCGGGTATCGCGATGTCATGCAGCAGATCGCCTCCGACGACCTCATCGCTCCCGCCGCCGACGAGGGCTGCCTGGTGGCGCGGATCGGCGGCTGCGCGGTGATCGGCGACCCCGAGGTGTTCACGGTCCGCCGCTACCCTGACGGTCCCGCGCTCGTGCGTGGAGCAACGCACCTGATCGACCGAGCCGGGCAAGTGGTGGCGTGCGGTCGGCGTACGGTGGCGATCTGCGTGTGCGGCGCGAGCCGGCTCGGGTCGCTCTGTGACGGCACCCATCGCTTCGTCTCGGGCCCTCGCGCCACGCCTAGCGATCAGGGGTGCGCTACGACGTCGCCGACAACGCGCGTTCCCTGAGCGAGGATCGGCCGAACCCCCACGCGTCGAGCAGATGTCGCGCGAAGCGTTCCTCGAGGCTTGCCAACGCTCTCGCGCCGAAGAGCACCTCGGCGCCGATCGAAGGGTCGTCGGCCACCAGGGATCCCACCAGGTCGTAGGCCGCGATCATGTCGTGGACGGAGTCGGCCTCGACGTGCTCGTCGTAGTAGTCGGTGACCTCGGGGCCCAGCCCCAGCCGCCGGAGGCCGTTGCCGTATCTCCGGTTCGGGATCGCCGAGGTGAGCTCGAAGAGTGCGAGGTGCCCCATCGCCGCGCCCCTGAGACGGCGATGCAGCCCGAACAAGCTCACCAGGTTCACCGTGGCCAGGGTTACCCCCGGGACGAGGTCGAGATACGCGCCGTAGGCGTCGTCCAGACCCAGCGCTCGCATCGTCCGCGCGAAGATCGCCGAGTGCATCCGATCAGCCTTCCCGCCGCCGTACTCGTCCGCCTGGATCTCCATGAGGGCGGACTTCGCGTTCCCTTCGATGCGAGCGATGGCGAATGAATGAGGGTCGGCCTCTTTCAGGGTATAGAGCGACCGATGGATCACGAACTCGCGGAACTCAGCGAGACCGGCGGACCGGGCCAGGTACCGGCTGAGCGACGGCGGCCGGTCTTCGGCGGCGAGCCGGATCAACGCGCGGCTCATTTCCTGCGGCGGCCCGATCGCCCCGACCGGCCCGACCTCCTCCCGGAGTGCCGCTTCCCACACCTGCTCGAGCCGGGCTCGGAAGGCGAGCAGGCCCGGGTCCCATTCGCGCCGATCGTCGACGCCGGGGAGGCCCCGGTAGTGGAGCTCGTAGCACAGGTACAACGCGAGGTGCAGGTCGTCGTCGGTCACCGAGGGCTCGACCGGCGGGACGCAAGATGGAGCCTCGTCACCCGAGACGAATGCGTCCAGCAGCGCCTCAGTGATGGGTCCTCTCGGTGCCGGCAGTCGGTCCATGGCCCGGCATCTACCCGGTCACACCGTTCGGAAACCCTAGGAAGAGGCCCGACCCCCCGCGTTTCGTGGGGGGCATCGTTGGGTAAGGCAGTGTCACGGCACTCGGCCGGATCCGACGAAGGAGCGAACGATGGCCATCCCCCCCGAAGACACGATCGTCCGCGTGGACCCGGTGAGCCCGGTGGTCTTGCCCGAGCACCCAAGCCCCGGACCGAGCGCACAGCTAGGCCTGGCACCCGCCACGTCCCCGGCTTCCGTCGCCTTGCGAGATCGTGTGCCGTGGCCGGTGCCAGTCGCCGTGGCCGTGATCGTCCTGCTCGTGGTCGCTGCGTTCAGCCTGACGACCTACGAGGGGCGCGACCGGAGCACGAACGATGTGCCGCTGGTGGGCAACCCGGCCCAGCCGGACGCCACGCTGGACGCGCCCGGCGCGGCCCCCAACGGGGAGCTCGCGATCGGAACGCCCGGCGCCTTCACCGGCTCGATCAGGGTCGGGCGCAACGAGGATCTGCTCGCCATCCTGTCGGCGGACCCGACGTCGGCCGGACGCCTCGCGGGCGCGCCGGTCAACGGCGACGCCGCCGTGGTGCAGCGGGTTTTCGGTGACGACGCGTTCTCGGTCGCCTCGCCCGATGGGGGCGTTTCGGTCCTCGTCTACGTCCCCGGCGCGATCGACGAGCTGCAGGGGTTCATCCCCGGTACGACCGTCATGTTCGTTGGGACCTTGCAACCGACGCCTGCGGACCTCGAGGCGTTCCTCGGGTCGGAGCCCGCCTCGATCGCGAGCAGCAGCGGGGTCTACGTCGTGGCCGTCCCCGAGACCGTGTTTCAGGTGAGCGTCCCCACCGCCTGAGTCATGCTTGACCTCGACGCATCTGTGGAGTTGGGCTCGCCGCTCGAGTTCGCGAGCGACGAGCCGGCATCCGCTCGCATCGACGCGGTACTGCGCCTCACCCTGGCGATCGCCTGGGCGCTCGTCACGGTGACGGTGGTCACGATAATGGTGTTGCAAGGGCCACTCCGTGGCGTGGTGACGCTTCCTGCCCGGATCGTGTCCGGCGTCGGTTCGTGAGCGGTCCGATCTGTTCGGCGCCTTCGTCGTCGTGATGAAGGAGAACGTCGAGCACCACATCGAGGAAGAGGAAGACGACATGTTCCCGAAGGCTCGCGATGTGATCGGGGATCAGCTCGAAGCGCTCGAAGCGCAGATGCAGTCCCGTCGTGTGGGGCTCGGGCAGCGAGAGAGGGCCTGACCCAGGGTCAACCGGCCGCGAGCGGCGGGGGCGGGACAGGGGACGGAGCGGGCGTGGGCTGCGGCGGTCCCGGGGGCCCGGGCTGCGGGGGCTGGGGCTCGGGCGGCCGCTCGGCCCGTGAGAGTGGCTGAGCGCCCCACATCCGTAGCTTATCCATGTCGGGATCCCTCCTTGGGCGACACGTAGGTGACGGGATGCGGCTCGCGCTAGTACCCGGCGACCCCGTTCGCCTTCCTCCGCTTGCGCGGCACCTGCAGGACGAACGGCTTGACGTCGGTGTGCTGCCAGCATTCGGCCGAGGCGTTGTAGACCGACAGTCGGGTTGTGCAGCTTGGCGCGGCGCACACACGGTCGTCGCCGTACACGCGATTCCTCCGTGCGCCACTCGTAGGTCCCTTGCCCCGCAATGGTATCGAATCGTCGATCGGTACGTTCTGCACCCGCGGACCTCCCGTTCGGTCTCTCGAGGATGCGGTCCTTCTACCCGACGTTGCCGAGCGCGAAACCTGATCACGGTACCCTTCGCCGGGGCGCGGGACGCCGGGCCGCTCGGTCCCGCTCAATTCCCGGCCACCTGCACGGCCAAGATCGCGATGTCGTCCTGCGGGTCTCCTTCGCGGAATCCCAATACCCCGCTCATCAACCTCGTCACGATCTCGTCGGCCGAGGCGCCCCGGCACCCCTTGAGCAGCTCGCCCAGCCGGCCCTCGCCGAACTCCTCCCCCCCGCGGCGCTCGTCGGTGAGCCCGTCGGTGTACAGCACCAGCGTGTCACCGGGGTCCAGGTCGACGGCCTGATCGAACAAGGTGGGGTCCGCGAAGCATCCGAGCAGGGTGCCCGGGGCTCCCGCGGTTTCCAGCGCACCGTCGCTTCGAAGGATCAACGGCAGCGGATGACCGCCACACGAGAGCGTCAGGCGAACGCCTTCGGCCGATCGGCGGAGCCTGACGTGGCACGCTGTGCAGAAGCGACTCTCCGCCGTCTGACGGAGCAGGGCCTCGTTCAATATCTTGAGGATCGCGCTCGGGCGGCTCTGGTGAAGGGCCGCGGTGCGGATCGTGTAGCGGGACAGGGCCATGATCGCCGCGGCCCCCGATCCCTTGCCGCAGACGTCGCCGATCGAGATGGCCCACTCGTCGTCGGCGGTCTCGAACACGTCGTAGAAGTCGCCGCCGACCTGGGTGCCGTCACCGGCGGGGCGGTAAGCCACCCCGATGGCTACGGCCGGGATCTCGGGGAGCGAGGGAGGCAGCAGGCTCCGCTGCAAGGTGTCGGCCACGTAGGTCCGCTCGCCGTACAGCCGCGCGTTGTCCAGCGCCGGCGCGGCTCGCTCCGCCATGTCGCTCAGGAATCCCAGGTCGTCTTCGGTCAGGATCGGGGAGCCGGGGGCGCGGCAGATCGTGATCGTTCCGAGGATCCGGTCACGGAGCCGGATCGGCACGAGGACCGAGGAAGCGCACCCGATAGCCCGCCACCCCTCGAGCTGGCCACTAGTCGTCAACCTCGCGAGGTGGTTCTCGGTGATCGCGGCGATGAGCTCGGATCGTCCGCTCCGCAACGTTGCGGCGACCAGGCTGTCGGGGTCCTCGAGATCGGGGATCCCGATGGCCACGACGTCAAGCAAGGCGTCCTGCTGGCGTGCATCTGCATGGGCGGCCGCGACGTGGCCGATCTGGCCATCGCGGCCCACCAGGTGCGCCACGGCGTAGTCGCCGATCCGAGCAGCGAGGAAGCGAACGAGCGCGTCGGCGGCTTCTTCGAGATCGAGCGCTGCCAGCAGCGCCGCATCGAGGTCGGCGAGTAGCCGGAGCCGCCCGGTCGAGATCTCCGCTTCCTGCCGGGCGGTCCGTTCCCCGTCGTAGAGCCGCGCATTCACGATCGCGATCGACGCCCTTCGAGCCAGCTCCTGGGCGAGGACGAGATCGGTCTGCCCGTAGTGCCGGCCGGACTCGGCCGTCACGAAGGTCATCGCCCCGAGGACCTCGGCACCGTTCGAGAGCGGCACGATGATGGATGAACGCAGCTCGAGCGCCAAGATCGCCTCGCGAACGTCGGGCATGGCCTCGACCGCCGCCTCGATCATCGCTCGGGGGATCTCCTCGGTGAGCTCGGGTGCGTTCGTGCGCAAGACGTGGGCGGTGCCGCTCGGCGAGGGGTCGTCGAGGCGCACGGGGAAGCGGCGGCTAAGCTCCCAGGCGAACTCCTTCTTGGTCGGGTCGACGTGCTCCACCGCGAGCCGGTCGAGCGCTCCGTCGGACGAGAGGAGGTCGACCGCGCACCAATCGGCGAGCCTCGGCACAGCGGCCCGGGCGATGCTTCGCAGCGTCGTCAGGTAGTCCAGGGAGGACGACAGAACCTGGCTGGCTTCCGAGAGGAACGCGAGCCGCTCGTTCGCCGCCTCGGCCGCGTCGCGAGCGAGCCGCTCCTGCTCGAGCAGGTGTTCCCGCTCCCGTTCGGCGGCGTCTCGCTCCGAGAGGTCCACGACATACGCTATGGCCTGGAACGGATCGCGGTCGACCAGCGCCAGCCCCACCAGGACAGGCAACCGGTGGCCGTCCTTGCGCAGGTACTCCTTCTCGTACGGCGCGGATCCTCCCCGCTCCGCGGCCTCGCGGAGCGCGTCGGCGCTGCGGGCCAGGTGCTCGGGCGGTGTGAGATCGCGCCAGTTGAGGGCGCCGTCCTCTAGGTCCTGTCGCTCGTAGCCCAGCATCGTCAGCACCGCATCATTGGCGTCGACGATGGTGCCGTCTTCCCCGCCGACCATGACGCCCACGACGTTCGCCTCGATCAACCGCCGGGCTCGGGCCGAGACGCTGCGTTCCAGATCGAGCAGCCGGAGACGTTCGTGCGCCTGCGCGTACTGTTGCGCGATCGCGTGCAGCAGTGCGACCTCGTCGGCCTCGAACGTCTTCTCCCCGACGAAGTGGAGCACGAACGCGCCGATCGTGTGGTCGGCGACCACCAGAGGAAGGGAGATCAGGGCCTCGAACCCGAGCTGATCGAGCATCTGGGTCGCGGCCGGGAACTCCTCGCGCACGGCCGCGCGCATCGAGAGCCACAGCGCCCGCCCTGTCCGAACCGTCTCGGCAGCGGGCAGGGGCGCGTCGAGGGGAACCTGCGACCACCGGCCGAGCGCGTCCTCGGGATACCCGTCCGATGCGGCGAGGAGTAGGACATCGCCCTGGCGCATCATGACGGCGGCGGCCACCGCCCCGATCGCGTCCATCGATCGCGAGATCACCACGTGGTTCACCTCAGCGAGGGTGGCCGCGCTCGCCAGGGCGGTCGTCATCCCCTGGAGTCGTCTCATCCACTCGACCGCCTGCTCGGCATTGAGCCGGGCGCGATGCTCGGCGCCGTATGCCTGCTCGAGGGCCTCATGGAGGCGGGCGTTCTCGATCGAGACTGCCAGCCGCGCAGCGACGACGCTCACGAATCGCACGTCGGTCTCGCTGAAGGCATCCGTCTGAACGCTTCCGACGTGGAGAACGCCGATCAGCCGATCCTCGATAAGCAATGGAACGACCACCAACGAATGTAGGTACTCCTTGATCGTGGGGTTGATCACCTCGTGCGTGGAAGTGTCTCCTATGAGCAGCGGCTGCTTCGTCTGGGCAACCGTGCCGTCGAGTCCCCGGCCGACCGGCACCTCGACCTCGTCGGTGAACTCGCGCTCGAGGCCCATGGAGGCCCGGCGGACGAGGACGTCGCGCGTCGCGTCGAGCAGGAGCACGACCGCCGATCTCGCATCGAGCACGGTCAGAAGGCGCTCCAGGAAGTCGTCGAGGAGGTCGTCGAGCACCAGGTGTCGTAAGACGGCATCGGTCACCGTGTCGAGCGCGCGGAAGAGATCGCCGAAGCGGTCGGCTTGTCCCTGCAGGGACTCGATGTCCGACTCGAGCCGGGTCCGCTCCTGGGCCGGGAGGCGTTCCGACACGTCGCGCGCGATCACCGTAAGGATCGGATGGCCTCCGACGTCGACCTTGGAGATCGTCGCCTCCATCGGGAACTCCTCGCCGTCGGCGCGCAAGCCGTACACCGTGCCGAGGTGCCCCATCGTCCTGGTGGTGGTCCCGGTCTCGGTGAACCGCCTCACGTCTTGATGGTGCGCCTTCCGGAATCGCTCGGGGATGAACCGGTCGATCGGGCGACCGATCGCGTCGGCCGCGGGGCAGCGAAACACCTGTTCGGCCGAGGCGTTGAAAACCTGGATCCGCTCCTCGTGGTCCACCGTGATGATCGCGTCGACGACGGAGTCGACCACCACCATGAGCCGCGTCTCGGCCGCCAGGGCGAGCTCTTCCAGCACGTCGACCTCGGCCGTGTGCCGCAACACCGCCACGTACCGGGGGCCGTCCTCCATCTCGACGATCGAGGCGGTGAGGAACACGCGCACGCTCGTGCCATCGGCGCGCTTCAGCTGCAACGACCCTCGCCAGAATCCGCCTCGGATCAGCTGCTCGAGCCTGCGCCGCGAGACCTCCGCCCCCTCGGCGCCCAGGTCGTCGACCCGCATGCCAAGGATCTGCTCCCGGCTGTAGCCGAGCAGGGCGAGCGCAGCCGGGTTCACGTCGACGAACGACCCGGCAGGATCTACGACCAAGACGGGGTCGGGGAGCGCGTCGAACAGCTCCGAGCGGATCCCAACCCGATCAGGCTGCGTGTCGGAGACGGTGCGGTTCGGATCGCCGGGCACGGTCGTGGGCTCGCTCCCTCGGTGTCGTGGAGGAGCACATGGTGACCGGAACCCAGACTGATGGCAACCTCAGCAGCGCCGGTTCGTCCCCGGCGTGGGCGGGTATACCTGCCTCGCGATGAGCGTGTGCCTTGGACGACCGAGAGCAGGATTGCGACACGATGACGGGACGTGATGGAGATCCGGATGCGCCCCTTCGTCGCTCCGGCGCAAACCTGCGGTGGGAGCGAACGCCCGCGGGCTTGCGGTTGGAGGGTGAGGTCGACCTGACGAACGCGAACCGTCTCGCCGAGATCGTGCACGAGGAGCGCGGGAGGCTGGGCGACACCGTGCGGCTGGACCTCGAAGCGCTCTCGTTCATGGACGGGGCCGGTGTCCGCGCGCTGCTCGAGATCTCCCGATCGCTTCGGGATTCGGGTTGCCTGCTGATCCTCGCGTCACCCGGCTACATCGTGCGCAAGGCGTTGTCGGTCTTGACGCCCGAAGATCTGTTGGACGCGATCAGGATCGTGGAGTCCTAGGCTCGATGGCCTCAGCGAGGGAGGCTGAACGTGACGACGCCCTCGCCGTCTCGTCTCGTCCAGCTCGCGTCGGGAACGATCGCCTCCAGCAGGCGGCGCCGGTGGTCCGCTGCGAGGTCGTCGGTTTCGCCGGTCCCCGGCGCTGGGCCCTGGCACCGGACGTGGAGTCCCCCTCCGTCCGTGGTGATCTCGACCAGCAGCGGGACGGCGACGCCATGGTCGCCGGCGCCGATCATGCCCGCGGCGACCTCAGACAAGGCCAGCTTCAGATCGTCGACGCGCTCCTCGGCCAGGTCGGTGTGACGCCCGACGGCCCCCGCGAAGATGCGCACGGTCGACACGAAGGAGGCGTCGGCCGGGACGCGAAGGACGACGGGCTCGCCGGTGCCGCTCACTCGCTCGCGTCGCCCAGCGCGGCCGGTGTCGCCGCCATCGTGAACACCTTGTCCATCCCTGTGAGGGAAAGCACCTTGAGCGGCGATCCGGCGGCACCGGTCACCGCCACGTCGCCGCCCTTCTCGCGCACGCGCTTGAGGCAGGCCACCAACACACCGAGGCTGCTCGAATCCATGAACGAGACGTCGGCGAGATCCACCGCGATCCGGGTGTCACCCGCGTCGGTCAGTGAGGCGAGCTGGTCTCGCAACTCGGTCGAGGTATGCAGATCGAGCTCGCCGCCCACCTCGACCACCATCCAAGGGTCTTCGCGCCGTGTCCGGATACGCAGGTCCACCGCCGCTCCTTCCTCGGTACCGTCGTCGATCGGCCGGCCCGGCCGGTGCGGGACCGCTCGCTAGTATAGGAACCTCATCTTGGCCAACGTCATGGAAACGCCCATCTCGCTCTCGGTTCCGGCGGAGACCGGATACGTGCACGTGGTGCGCTCGGTCACGGCCGGCGTCGCCGCACGGCTCGCGATCGGCTTCGACGACGTCGACGACCTGCGGATCGCCGTGACCGAGGCCTGCGCCCGGTTGCTCTCGCTGGGCACGGCCGGGCGCCGCCTCGTGATCGGGCTCTCGCCGGCCGACGACGGCCTCACGGTCGCGATCGAGATCGATGCCGAGCTCGCTGCCTGGCCGTTCGAGGGGTCTCGCGAGACGCTGGCGTGGCAGGTCATCAGCGGCCTCGTCGACGAGGCGAGCGAAGAACTCAGGGACGGCCGCCCGACGATCGTGCTCACGAAACGCACGGTCTCTCCGGATCCACGATGACGCCGGCCTCGTCATCAGGTGGCGCCTCGGGTCGTCTCGACGAGGACGAGGTCGCGGCGCTGTTCGTCGCGCTCGGGTCCGACCCGGGTGCGCGCGACGAGATCGCGTTGGCGTTCCAACCGCTCGCCGAATATCTGGCGCGGCGATTCGCGGGTCGGGGCGAGCCCCTGGACGACCTCGTTCAGGTCGCGAACATCGGGATGCTCAACGCCATCGATCGCTTCGATCTGGACCGCGGGGTGCAGTTCTCCACCTACGCGGCCGCCACGATCGTGGGAGAGCTCAAACGCTATTTCCGTGACAAGGGCTGGGCCGTGCGGGTGCCGCGGAGCGTGCAGGAGCTCGGTCTACGACTCAACCGCTCGCTGCCGGATATCTCCCAGCGTCTGGGTCGGTCGCCGACGATCGCCGAGCTGGCTTCGGAACTGGGATCTACCGAGGAGCTCGTTGTGGAGGCGATGGAGGCCGTCCAGGCATACTCGACGGCATCGCTCGATGCACCGATCGGGGAGGAGGGCCTTGCGCCGATCGACACGCTCGGCGAGCGGGACCCGTCCCTCGAGATGCTCGACGAGTGGGCGACGCTGGCCCCGGTGATCCGCGATCTGCCCGAACGCGACCGGAAGGTGCTGTACCTGCGTTTCTTCTCGGGGCTCACGCAGTCCGAGATCGCGGGTGAGATCGGGGTGTCGCAGATGCACGTCTCGCGGATCCTTTCGCACGCCCTCGAACGCCTGCGCGAACAGGTCGGCGCCTGATCGAGCCCGGCATTGATCCCGGCTCGTACGGACCGGTCACAGCAGCGGAGGGACCTGCTTGCGGCGGATCGCCTGCTTGCCTGGTGGCCTGGGGGACCCCGGATCGTCGTCCAGCCACGCGGCCTTACACGGTCCGTGGAGCTCAACCGCCTCGCGATCGAACGTGGCCCGGGACCGACCGCACGAACATTCGATCGTGCCCACCCCGCCCGCCAAGATCCAGTCACGCCGGCACGCCAGGCACCGGAAGACGATCGTCGGCGCGTCGTGCGGCGCTGCGTGAGATGCAAGGGGTGTCTGGTGTCGCGTCAGCGTGGTCACGCTCTTCCTCCTCCTTCGTGGCGTTCCACCGGGCGTACCCGAACCCGGCGGCCTGAAACCGGTCGCTTGAAACCGGCCCGCTGGGGCAGGTTTGTCGATCGCGAGCGCTGGGTAGCCAGTGGCTCATCGTCGAGGAAAGGAGCTCCCCATGGAGGGCAGCCAGGATCGTGCGGAAGGCAAGTGGGACGAGACCAAGGGCAAGGTCAAGGAGGCGGTCGGTGACGCCACCGACAACGAGCGTCTCGAGCGCGAGGGTCAGGGCGACCAGCTCAAAGGCAAGGGCGAGCAGGCCGTCGGTCACGTCAAGGACGCCGGCGAGAAGGTCCGCGAGGGCCTGAAGGACGCCTTCGACCGCGACTGAGCACATCGGACCACGATCACGCCGAGTCGAGGGGTCGGGCCGTATGGCCCGGCCCCTTCGGTTCCGCGAACGGGGGAGCGATGGCAGGGCTTCAGCGAACGGGTTCCCGGCGGGAGCGGTGCTGCCGTTCCTCGACGCACTCGCCCGGTTCCTCGAGCGGAGACAGGTCCGTACGTTCCTTGCAACCGTGGACAGCATGCCCGCGGCGACCAGCACGCTGCTCGGCTGGGCGGGCGTCGCGGGTCTGTACAACGTCGGTACCCTGCACGCCAGCGTGATGGGCGAACCCATCTATCGGGCCGTCGGTTTCCAGAAGCGCTGCCGGTTCAACTACGCCGTGCGATCGGGCCACTCCAGGCGGGCAGTGCGGGGGCATGCTGTTTGCATGGACGACGAAGAACTCCCGCCCATGAAGCGGCTACGAGCGAGGAACTGCCCCGACTGTGCGGCGGATCCAGCGAAGGAACTATCCATCACGGCACGGCGCCTGGACACACGTGCTCGTAAGGTCGGTCGGGAATGAAAGCCTTCCACTCGGCAGTCGTGAGATCGCGACCGGCGACCGCACATGCCTGCGCGGCCCAGGCCTGCCACCTCGCTGGCCACAGGAACGCTTGTCCGTTTGAGTACACGACGACGAGCCGGGATCCATCCGGTGTGAACGAGGCCGCGTCCCAGACGTTGTCCAAGCCGGGGAAGGTAGCGCCGAACTGATTGCCGGTCGCCGCATCCCATAGGCGGGTCGAGCCATCGGTACCTCCGGTGGCGATGAGCTGCCCAGTCGGGTCGAACACCACGCTGAGGACCCCACCGGCTGCCGCGAGGAAATGCGCGATCTGCCGCCCGGAGGCCACGTCCCAGAGCCGGACGACGCCCGACGTGCCGCCCGTCGCCAGCGTCCGGCCGTCGGGTGAGAACGCCTCGAAGTATGTAGGCGGCACCAGGGTATCGGCCGCGAGGGTTCGGATCACCTGCAAGCTGTGAGCGTCGATCAACCGAACGTTCCCGTCCCCGAGCGTGACGGCCATCATCGTGCCGTCCGGGTTGAAGATGACCTGGCTCATCGCGCCACCGAGATGGCTCGGCCCCTGGATGATGTCGCCGCTCTGCGCGTCCCAGACCGCGAGGTCCCCCGAAGTTGCCGACCCGACCTCGCCTTCGCCGGTGGAATACGAAAGCTGTTGCCAGTCGCCGGCTGCAAGCGTGCTTCCGTCGGGGCTGAACGCCGCCCAGGCGACGAGTTCGTACCCGGTGGTGTGGGGCAGCCCAGTCAGCGGCCGCGACGTCGGCGGGCTGGCGGTCAGGTCCCAGAGCAGAAGCTGCCCGTTGATGCCGGTGGCCGCGAGCGTCTTCCCGTCCGGGCTGAAGTTGGCGCTGATGAGCGGTCCGTGCGGAACGGCCCGGAACGTCTCGATCTGACGCACCGTCGTCAGGCTCCAGAGGTTCACGTACCCGTCCGCCTGGGTGACCGCGAGGGTCTGGCCGTCCGGCGAGATGGCGAACCAAGGGATGGATCCGTAGAGCAAGGTCTCATCGCCCGACCCGGCGGTGAATTCCCGCCCGAAACGACGGGTTCCCGATAGGTCCCACGCGAAGACGGTGCCGTCCGAGCTGGCGGTGTAGAGGGTCCGACCGTCGTTCGCCTGAGCCTTCACACTGCCGCCGTGCCCGGCTAGGTCTTGGGTCACCGTTGCGGTCGCGACATCCCAGATGAGCACGCGTCCATCGTCGCCCGTGCTGATCGCGGTCTTCGAATCGGCTGTGAACCCGATCGACTGCACCGCGGCAGTGTGACGGCCGGCGCCGGTCCTTTCCCTCCCGGTCCCAAGGTCTACGAATCGCACCGACCCGTCAGCCTCGCCGAACGCCATCGTCGTTCCGTCAGGGGTCGCACCCACCGTGACGGCGCCGCCCACCTGAAGCCTGCCCACGAGCTTCATCGTGCGTGCTTCCCATATCGTCGTGCGCCGACCGGAAAGGATGAGCTTTCCGCTAGTCGTGAGGCCGAAGCCCACTGCGTCGCCGTCGCTCACTTTCTTCGCAGAGCCGATGAGCTTGCCGTTCGCCACTTCCCAGTGAACGACGTAGTCGGCCTCGGCGGGCTGGCCATAACGAGCGACGACAAGGAGCCCGTAGAGACTCCGGCCATCGCTCGAGAACGTGATCTGGTTCAAGGCGGCCACTCGGTTGCCCGATACTGGGGCGGCCTGGAGCGTCCGAAGCAAACGGCCCGTGCTGGGGTCTCGGAGGTCGACGGCCCCGCCGTCCGTGACCCTGGTCAGGTCTTTGCCGGCCGAAGGGACGGCGATCAGCGATCCGTCGGGACTGAAGATGGGTGATCCTGCAGCGCCGTTCGGAACGGTGACACGTGACTGGAAGGTCGAGGTGTCGAAGAGTTCCAGGTCGGTGACGTTGTACTGGACGGCAAGGGTCTTGCCGTCCGGGCTGAGCGCGATACCGACAGGCCGGCGCCCGGTGTCGCCCCCGTACAAGACCCCGACGGCAGCCGGGGCCCGGAGCACGGTCGCGAGGAGGGTGCTCCTTGTTCGCTCCGACACGTCCAGGTTCACTGCCTCGCGGGCGAGCAGGAGCGCGCGATCGAGGCGGGGTTCGTTCACTCCCTGGGAACCCAGACTCTGGGAGAGCGCCCCGAGAGCGGCCTCACGCGCCCTGCCCCGTTGCTCGAGAGCCACCCCTCCGGCGACGAGAGCGACGACGAGAACGAGCGCGATCCCCGTCACGAGGCCCCGAAGCCTGCGGTTCGTCCTGCGTTGGCGCTCCGATTCCCGCTCGGCCACGGACCTGCTCTCAGCAAGGAATCGCCGCTCGAGTTCGTTGAGCTCGAGGTTGTGCTCTGTCGTCCAGTCGAGCGCCGACGCCAGCCGCGCGCCGCGGTAGAGCTCGGCAGTATCCAGCCCACCGACCTGCCACTCTTTAGCGGCGGTGGTCAGATGGCGGCGATGTCGCCGGCTCGCTCTGTCCTCTTCGAGCCACTCCTCGAGTCGCGGCCACTCGCGGAGCAGCGCCTCGTGGGCGACTTCCACCGTTCCTTCGCTGACCGTGATGAGGCGCTGCCCGGTGAGCACGTCCAGAACGCGGGCGATGTCGGGATTCTCCTCGGCTTCGAATTCTGCGAGGGGGACGCGCCGGCGAACCGCGCTGCCCGATCCGTCGACGTCCGCGAGTCGCAGCATCACGCTCCGCACGACCACCTGCTGTGTCTCGTTCAGGTCATTGAACGCCCGCTCGGCCAGGCGCGCAACCGCACCTTTGACGCCTCCGGTCTTGACGTAGGCCTCCATCTCGATGCGTCGTCTCTCCCGATGACCCCAGAGTTCGAACAGCGCGGTCGAAAGGAGCGGCAGGCCGCCCGGCTCGTCCACAACTTCGGCGACCAGGGCGTCAACGAGGACGGGATCGATCCGAAGTCCGGCGCGACGGATCGGACCTTCTATCGCGCGCCGATACTCTTCGGCCGTCATCGGTCCGACGAGCACGTGATTGGTACCGAGCAACTCCGCGAGCTCCGGATACGCGGCGCACCGCCCGTAGAAGTCGGCTCGGACAGCGATCACTATGACGATCCGATCGGAGACATCCCGTACTGCGCCGGCCAGCTCCGAGATGAACATCTCACGCTCGCTCTCGTCCCGGCACGTGGTGAAGACCTCTTCGAACTGGTCGATGACGATGAACAACCGTGTCTGTTCCGGAAGTAGATCGATCGCTGCTTGCAACGAGTCACCCGCTCCCGCGAGGGAAGCGCGCATCCCTTCGGGCAACGCTGCGTAGAGGGATCGGTCGAGAGAGCGCATGGGGTGTTCTCCTGGACGTGCAACGACTCGGATCCACGCCTCGCTGCCTGGGAGCACGCCCGCGGCTACCGCGGGCGCCAATCCAGCTCGCACGGTGGAGGACTTCCCGCTCCCCGACGGTCCGACGACACCAAGGAATGAGGAGCCCACGATGCGCGCGACCATCTCGGCGATCAGTCGCTCGCGGCCGAAGAACAGATCGACGTCGGCGACCTCGAATGTCGCCAGACCTTTGAAGGGACACTCTTCCGAGAAAACTCCTCGATTACCGCCGAGCAGACGCGTGCGTTCTCTCGCCCGCTGCAGGTCGACGACATTGGTTGCGACCTGCGCCTCCATTGCCCGAAGGTCCCCTCGACTCGTGGCCGCCTGACTCGTAGATTCGCCCAGGCGTCGCGATGCTTCATCTTGAGCCCATCGCGCCGCTACATCGTGCACGCTGGCTGCGAGCCCGCCGCTCATCTCCATGATCGCCTCGACGGGGATCGCGGTCGTTGGGTCGGGTTGGTACAAGGACGCGATCGCGCGGATCCCATCGGTATCGAGCGGACCGAGCCGTCGAACGCCATCTTGGCCGACCAGCTGTCGAAGCAAGGAGATGACGCCGTCGGGCGCGCCCTCACGCGATGCGACGACCACAAGACCGCGATGCGATGTGAGCTTTCCCTTCAGCGACGCCAAGGCCGCCAGGTCGTCGTCGGAGCCAGCGTCAACGTCGTCGACGATCAGCAGAGACGGACCCCCATCGGTGAGGAAGGATTCCACCGCTGCGCCGATCCCCGAGTTCGCTGCAGCACACGACGCGTATCCGACCGGTGCACCCGTCGACGCGACGAGTGTCGCCACTTCCGCGGCGAGTCGGGTCTTGCCCCCACCCTCCGGAGCCGTGATGGCGATCGCGCGGCCCGGGCCCGATCGGCTGCGGCGCCACGACCAGCGGATCCACCGCGCCTCGACGTCGCGTCCGAAGAGAGGAGTACTCGGATCAAGCGCTGCCAGGAGCTCTCGCCGGACGGATGGCTCGACCCGACCTGCCACTCGGGCCGCAGCTGTCTCGACCCGCTCCGTCACCTCCACAGCGTCGAGACCAGCGGCGAGGACCTGCAGGACCTGAACCGGTTCGGCCAGCCCCTTGAACTCGACCGCCCCGCGAGGGAGGAACCAAAGTCCGTCGGTCGCACGGGCGAGGTGGACCAAACTCTCGGTCGTGAGGATCTCGACGGGGCCCGCGTGAGAACAGAGGCGAGCGGCAAGGTTCAGCGCCCCCCCGCGATACCCGTCCTCCACCTGGACTGCCTCGCCGGCGTCGATCCCGATCCCGACGCGCAGCGGCATCGAGGGGTCGAGGTCGATCTCGTCGAGGAACGTGAGCTGGAGGTCTACGGCAGCCCTGAGAGCTTGACGAGCTGAACCGAATACTCCCAGCGCTTCGTCTCCGCGTAGTGACACCAAGCGACCACCGCGCGCTTCGATACCTTCCGTCGCGATCTCTGCGAATGTCATCGCCAGTCGAGCGGCTGCCTCATCCCCGTGAGATTGCGTGAACGACGTGTAGCCGCGTATGTCGGCGATCAGGAACGTAACGATCTCGGCTGTCGGTTCCGCCACGAGGGCCTCCAAGGCTGAAGGCTGATTCTGCGCGACGCTCTGATCATCGCGCAACCTCAAGCGCATAGGGTCAGTTGGAAGGAAAAATCGGTGACTAGAGATCCACGCCGAGGTCGGCCGCAAGCATCTGCTGCTCGTGCCCGACGATCTTGAACGCCTCCTTCAAGCCCGATCGCGCGATGGGACCCAGGCGGGCGGGATCGACGAAGTC
Organism: Actinomycetota bacterium; assembly: GCA_039933515.1. GTDB lineage: Bacteria > Actinomycetota > UBA4738 > UBA4738 > HRBIN12 > JAOUEA01. The sequence goes on along the minus strand of JBDTNY010000090.1, from coordinate 1,627 downwards.
GTCGGTCGTCTCGCCTCCTTCCACCTGCCAGACTTGATGCTCGAGCCGGATCTGCCACAACAATCGGAAGGCTTCGTCCAGCGCCTGTCGCCTTTCCGCGTCGATCTGCCCGGCTGCCTCGGCAGCCGTGAGCCGATCGAATGTTCCCTTCTCCGGCCTTCCTCCGGCGATCGCATAGGCGCGCGCGATATTCGTGACGATCGTCACGCCTCCGTGCTTGATATCGAGTCTGCCGGCATGCTCGCCCTTCGATTCGACGACGAGGTTCTTCAGGAACCCAGACGGAGGCTTTCGGTCGAGGGCCCGACGCGTCAGATGCCGGATGAACTGAGGATATCTCGAGGCCGCCGTCGCCAAGACCGCGTGGAGCGCAGGCTCGACGTCGAGCGGACCATCCACGCGCCGGAAGTCGAACGCGATGGATGACAGGATGCTGCCGTCCACGCCCGGATCGGCCATCCACGAACGGAAGGCCTCCGCCCACGAGGCGAGCGGACGCCGGAGTCCGGGGTAGATCGCCATCGCATCACCGTTACACCGAGGGATCCCAGCCGCCTCGAGCCCAGCCGTCACCCGCTCGGCTAGCCCGGCGAAATATCCGTCGAGCTCCTCATCCGTTCGATCACCGGGATCGTAGGCCAGCGCGTGGTCTTGATCCGTGTGCAGCGCTTGTTCCAACCGGGCCTCGCTCCCGAGAGCGAGCCAGGCCCAAGGCACCGGCGGCGCCCCGAGATCCGCCATCGCGAACGACAGGAGCCGTCGCGTCAGCGCATCGACCGAAGCTCCGATCACCCGGCCGATCTTGGTCGCGTCCGCTCCCGACTCCACCAGGGAACAGACCCCCTCCGGCAACGCGCGGAGCCTCGCCACCGCGGCCGTCTCGTCGTCGGCCGTTTCGATCGCATCGAGCATAGAGCGCCCATCGGTGTCGAGCGCCTGCGACATGCTGCGCCGAAGGCTCTCCTGCACGAACGCAACACCGCCGCCCGTCCCGAGGATGCTCGCGGCTGCGTCTCGCCCGAGCATCAGGCACTCGACGTCTTCGCTCGCGCGAACCGAGGCCGTCGGTGCAGAACCCGCGAGGAGAGATAGTTCCCCGAAGACCTCTCCCGGGCCTGGCGAGTCGACGAGTCGCCCGTCCACACGGATCTCCACGTGCCCGGATCCGATCACGTACAACGCAGCCGCAGGATCCCCCCCTTGGTGCAGGATCGCGGTTCCCGCCGGGTATCGCTCGGTGCTGGCCGCGGAGGCAACCGCCCTCAGCTGCGCCTCGGTCAAGCCATCCACCGGCAGCGAGCGTCGAAGAGTCCTTGCGACGGCCCCGGTATCGGTGTCGGCGTCCGTCATATCCATCCCCCGACTCTGTGCTCGCCGTCCGACCGCTTTCGGATGCGGGAACGCTACCCCCTGATCTGCATCGCCGTAAACGTAGGGGATGGCCGAGGATTTCCGCACGTGGCACGCGACGGTGCTGGCCACGGTCGCGGTCACCCGGTCGCACCCAGGCCCGAGGGGCCGGGGCGCGGTCCGTGCGGCGATCGCCGCGGCGGCCCGAGAGGTGTCGGAGTTCCTCGGCAACACCCCGGCCGCCTGCCGGGCTTCCTACATCGACCCCCGGGTGTTC
>JBDTNY010000089.1:0-9018 GCA_039933515.1 Actinomycetota bacterium | reverse complement strand
GAACCGGGGGCATGCTGGCGACGGTGTCGGCCGGCATCGTGATCGGCATCGTCGAGGTGGTCCTCGCGATCTCGTTCGCTGCGCTCGTGTTCGGCGGCTACCTCGATCAGGCCCTTCCGAAGGGCATCGGCATCTATCTCGTGGCCGCGTCGATGACGCTCGCGATCCTCGCCTGGAGGGCAGGCGTGCGCGGCGTGGTGGGAAGCGTGCAGGACGCGGCGGCGGCGGTCCTCGCGATCGTGGCCGCGAGCGCGGCGTTGGACACCTTCGGGGGCGTCGACCAGGCGTTCCTCACGGTCGTCGCCGCGACGGTGGTCGTCACGATCCTGACGGCGGTCACCTTCCTGCTGCTCGGCACGTTCAAACTTGGCAACCTCGCGCGGTTCATCCCGTACCCGGTCGTCGGCGGGTTCCTCGCGGGCACCGGATTGCTCCTGTTCAAAGGAGGGCTCCGTGTCGCGGCGAGTCTCGACCTGCAGTGGCGAACGATCCATCAGTTCGTGGATCCGTTCGAGCTGGTCCGGTGGGGCCCCGCCGTCGCGTTCGGCGTGATCCTGTTGATAGCGACTCGCGTCGTGCGGCGCCCGCTCGTGATCCCGGCCGTGCTCGGGTTGGGGCTCATCGCGTTCGCGGTCGGGATGCTCGTGACGGGATCCTCGATCGAGTCGGCCCAAGACGGGCTGTGGCTCCTCGGTCCGTTCCTGTCTACCCGGCTGTGGCAGCTGTGGACCATCGACGCGCTGAGAGGAGCCGACTGGTCCGCCGTCGTGGGCCAAGCGCCTGGCATCGCGACCACGGTGTTCGTGGCCGTCATGGCGTGCCTGTTCAACGTGGGTGGCGTCGAGCTGCTGCTGCACACCGACCTCGATTCGAACGAGGAGCTCCGAGACGCGGGCTTGGTGAATGTCGCCACTGGTCTGTTCGGCGGGATCCCCGGCTACCACGCGCTGAGCCTGACCGCGCTCGCTGAACAGATGGACGTCGACGGGAGAGGCGCGGGGCTCGTTGCGGCCCTCGTCCCGCTCACGGCCGTCGTGTTCGGCGCCGGGGTGGTGGGGTTGATCCCCAGGATGATCGTGGGCGGCGTCCTGGTCTTCGTGGGCCTGTCGTTCTTGGTCACCTGGCTCGTCGACATGCGCCGCTCGTTGCCGGTCGGCGAGTACCTGATCGTGGTGTCGATCGTCGCGACGATCGCCACCAAGGGTCTGATGACCGGACTCGTCGTCGGGCTGATCCTCGCCGTCGTGCTCTTCGCGGTGAACTACGGTCGGATCGACCTGGTGCGCGACGTCACGTTCGGGACCACGTACCGCAGCAACGTCGAGCGTCCGCCTGCCGAGCGCGAGATCCTGCACGGGGTCGTGGATCGGGTCCAGATCCTCCGATTGAGCGGGTTCGTGTTCTTCGGGACCGCGAACGGGTTCCTCGAACGGATCCGCAAGCGCGTGGAGGGCGGACCGATACGGTTCCTGCTGGTCGATCTGCGGCGTGTCACGGGTGTCGACGCCTCGGGCGTGCTCTCGTTCCGCAAGGTGGCACAGCTCGCCGAGGCCAGCGGGTTCGAGCTCGTGCTCGCCGGCGCATCCGAACGCGTGCAGGGGCAGCTCGGTCGCGGCGGGGTGGGCGCTTCCGAGGCGATCGTCCGGTTCGAGCCGGACCTGGATCGCGGTCTGCAGCGGTGCGAGGACGTGCTGCTCGCCGAGGTGGGTCCGGCCGCCGCAGGCGGCGCGAGCGAGCGCCTGGCCGACCTGCCCCCACACCTGGCCGCCTATCTCGAGCGCAGATCCTTGCCGGAGGGGACCGTGCTGATCCGCCAGGGCGATCAGCCCCACGACATGTTCGTGCTTGAATCCGGTCGGCTCCGGGTCGAGCTGACGACTCCGGAGGGCGCGCGCGTACGCCTGAGCTCGGTACGCCCCGGCGTCGTGGTGGGCGAGGTGGCGCTCTACACGGGGGTCCCCCGGACGGCGGACGTGGTTGCCGAAACGCCGTGCGTCGTCCTGGGTCTGACCCGGACCTCGATCGAGCGCCTGGAGTCCGAGGAGCCGGAGACGGCGGCGGCGCTGCACCGATGGCTCGCGGCCACGCTCGCGGTGCGGCTGACCGACTCCGACCGGGCGTACGCGGCCCTGCTCGACTAGGGCTCGCCGTTTCGCCTCAGGACTCTTGACCTGAAGGCGAGCCCAGGCCAAAGATGCGGCAGGTCGCCGCCGGGCAGCGCCGGGAGCGCGACGCCGAGTGGGATCAGGAGGGGGAGGTTCCATGGCTGTCACCGAAGCGAAAGGTCCGGCGCCGACGATCGAGGTACGGTCGATCGACTGGGTGCCCGAGGACGAGCGCCACGGCAAGATCTGGCAGCAGGGGCCCTTCTGGTTCCTCGGGAACTTCCAGTTCTTCACGCTCGCGCTGGGGTTCACCGGACCGCTCGTCGGTCTGTCGCTGTTCTGGAGCTTCGCGGCGGGCGCCCTGGGGATCTTGTTCGGGACGGTGTTCATGGCGCTGCACGCTACGCAGGGCCCCCGTTTGGGATTGCCGCAGATGATCCAGTCGCGGGCGCAGTTCGGCTACCGCGGTGTGATCGTCGTGCTTGCCGGCTCGCTGTTCACCTTCATGGCCTTCAACGTGGTGGACCAGCTGCTGATCGCCGCGGGGGTCGAGGGGATCTTCGGGTGGAACGCCACGGTCGTCGCTATCACGGTGACCGCCGTCGGCGCCCTGCTCGCGATCTTCGGCCACGACTGGCTGCATCGGGCATTCCGCGTCCTCCTCTACGTCTCGGTGCCGGTCTTCGTGCTGCTCACGATCGGCGTGCTAACGGGCAACGCGGGAGAGCCGACCGCGGCGCCTGGACTGGGGTTCAACTTCGTCGGCTTCATGGTGATGTTCACGGTCGCGGCCGGCTACAACATCACCTACGCCCCCTACGTGTCCGACTACTCGAGGTACCTGCCCAAAGGAACGCCCCGCGGGCCGATCATCGCATCGGTCTTCATCGGGGCGGCCGGTTCGCCCCTGTGGTTGATCCCGCTGGGGGCCTATCTCGCCTCGCGTCTGGGAGCGTCCGACGCGCTGGTCGCGTTGCGCGACGCAGGCGACGCGTTCTTCAAGCCCTTGGGCACGGTCGCGGCGATCATGTCCGTGCTGGCCCTCGTCGCGACGATGGGCATCAACGCGTATAGCGCGATGCTGTCGGTGGTCACCGGCATCGACTGCTTCAAGAAGGTCGAGCCGACGGCGCGGATCCGCGTGGTCACGATCGTGGTGCTCGCCGCGGTGTGGTGCGCGGCGGCCCTCGCGCTCTCGACCGATGCCCTGACCGCCCTGTCGAACTCGCTGATCCTGATGCTCTACCTGCTCGTGCCGTGGACGGCGATCAACCTCGTCGACTTCTTCCTGGTTCGCCACGGCGAGTACTCGGTGATGGACATCTTCAAGGCCGACGGGATCTACGGCGCGTGGGCGTCCCGCGGCCTGATCTCCTACTTCGCCGCCGTCGCCGTCATGACACCGTTCATGGTGCTACTGGCGCCGCCCGACGGAACCTCTCCTTACACGGGCTTCCTGGCGAGCAAGCTCGACGGGGTCGACTACTCGGCGATCGTCGGCCTGCTGGTCGCCGGGGTCCTGTACTTCCTGTTGGCACGGGGTCGCGACCTGGGGAGCGAGGCCGGCGCCATCGCCCAGAGCGAGCGCGAGCTCCACGGGCTCGCCTCACCGGAGGCGGCGGGCCAGGTCCACGGCATCCCGACGGGGCAGGTGCCCACGCCCGAGCGTGGGACGCCCGATCCCGAGGTCACGCGAGACCTGCCGCTCGACGGCGGCCCCAGCTGAGGGCTCAGGGGGATCCTCCGATGCCCGATCGTGACGCACCGAGCCCGGTCGGCCCCGTCGATGCGACCGTGGTCCCACGGTTCGCCGGGCCGGCCACGTTCGCCCGGTTGCCGCGACGGGACGAGGTCGGCGGCTGCGACGTGGCGATCGTCGGTGTGCCGTTCGACGTGGGGGTGACCTACCGTCCGGGCGCGCGCTTCGGGCCGAGCGCGATCCGCGCCGGCTCGAAGCTGCTGCGGCCGTTCCACCCGGGGCTGGACGTCGAGCCGTTCGGCGTGCAGCAGGTCGCCGACGCCGGTGACATCGCGTGCAACCCGTTCGACATCGCCGAAGCGATCACGACGATCGAGCGCGGCGCGACGGAGCTGCTCGCGAGCGCCGGGAAGCTCGTGACGATCGGCGGCGACCACACGATCGCCCTGCCCTTGTTGCGAGCCACCCGCGCGAAGTTCGGCGAGGTCGCGCTCGTGCACTTCGACGCGCATCTCGACACGTGGGATACGTACTTCGGAGCGCCCTACACGCATGGAACCCCCTTCCGACGAGCGGCGGAAGAAGGGCTTTTCGTCTCGGAGCGTTCCGCGCACGTTGGCATCCGCGGCCCGCTCTATACCCGGTCCGACCTATCGAGCGATGCGGCGCTCGGCTTCACGATCGTGTCGAGCGCGGACTACGCTCGAACCTCGATCGACGACGTCGCCGCTCGGCTGCGGGAACGGGTGGGCGATGCGCCCGTCTACGTCTCGATCGACGTCGACGTGATGGACCCGGCGCACGCGCCGGGCACTGGGACGCCAGAGGCGGGGGGTCTGACCAGCCGGGAACTCCTGCTCACGCTGCGGGCGCTGGACGGCCTGCCGATCGTCGGAGCCGACGTCGTCGAGGTGGCTCCCGCGTACGACCACGCTGAGCTCACGACGATCGCGGCGTCACACGTCGTCTACGAGCTGCTCGGATTGATGTCGCGGACGGCCGGCTGACCGTGGGGCTCGCCCAGCTCGCCGAGCGCGTCGCAGCCGGGGTGGTGCCGGCCCGCGAGATGGTCTCTCTGTCGCTACGACGGATCGAGCGGCTCGATCCCGACCTGCACGCGGTGGTGGCGATCCGCGCGGAGGCGCTCGAGGACGCGCGAGTCCTCGACGACGCGATCGCCGCAGGCGCCGACGTCGGGCCGCTCGCCGGCTTGCCCGTGCTCGTGAAGGACGTGACCGACGTCGCGGGGATGCGCACGACGTTCGGATCTCGCTGGCTGGCCGATGCGCCACCGGCTTCCGACGACGGGCTCGTGCCCGCGCGGCTGCGCAACGCCGGCGCCATCGTGGTGGGCAAGACGAACACCCCTGAGTTCGCGACCGAGGCGTTCACTTCGAACCTGCTGTTCGGCACCACCGGCAACCCCTGGCGCCTCGACGCCTCGCCCGGAGGTTCGAGCGGAGGGTCGGGGGCCGCGCTCGCCGCGGGGATGGTGCCGATCGCGACCGCCGCCGACGGAGGCGGATCCGTCCGCATCCCCGCCTCGTGGTGCGGTCTCGTCGGTCTGAAGCCGACGAACGGCGTGATCGGCCGCGACCCGATCCCCGACTGGATCGACTTCTCGACCGACGGACCGATCGGCACGTCGGTCGCCGACGTGCGGCTGCTGCTCGAGGTCATGGCGGGCCCGGTGCCCGGAGACCCTTCGGCACTGCCCGGAGCCCTGCCCGAGCCCACCCGTTCCGTCGAGCGCCTGCTCGCGATCGACCGGTGGGCCGACTGGGGTCCGCTCCCGGACGAGGTCGCGCAGCTCTTCGAGGGCGCGGTGGATCGACTGGGGCGCCTGCTCGGTCTGTCTGTCGGGCGGGTCGGCGCCGCGGCGCTCTTCGGCGAGGCGAACGTCGACGAGGATTGGTTCACGATCGCCGGCGCCGAGCACGCGCACCACCTCGGTCGCGAGACGATCCAGGTCCGGGGGAGTGAGCTCCATCCGATGGCGCGCGCGCTGCTCGAGGACGGCCTGCAGGTCTCGATCGAGGACTACCTGGCGGCGCGCCGGCGCCGGTTCGCCTATGTTCGAGCCCTCGACGAGCTGTTGGCGGACGACGCCCTGATCTGCTCGCCGGTCATGACCATCACGTGGTGTCCCGCCGACGGAGTCATGCCCGGGGCGAGCGGTCCGGGCCTGCCGCCAGACTCGTACGGGACCCAAGTACAGAACATGACCGGGCATCCGGCGGTCTCGGTCCCCGCCGGCCGCTCCTCGGACGGCGTGCCGTTCGGGTTGCAGATCACCGGCCCGAGGTTCAGCGACAGGCTGCTCCTGGAGATCGCGGCGCGGTGGGAGCGCGCGCACCCGTGGCCGCTCGTCGCCGAGGGCTATATCCCGTTCGACCCAACAGGAGGTCCCGATGGAGACTGAAGTACACGAGGCTGCCGCGGCGCTGGTGTCGGCGTTCGGCGAGGGCCGGCTCGACGACTACTTCGCGTGCTTCGCGCCCGACGCGACGTTCGTGTTCTACACGACACCGCAGCGGTTGATGTCGGTCGAGGAGTACCGGACCCTCTGGGATCGCTGGGTCGCCGAGGACGGGTTCCGCGTCCTGTCGTGCCGCACGTCGAACACGCACATCCAGCCGTTCGGAGAGCTGGCGGTGCTCACGCACTCCGTCGAGACGCGGATCGCGACGAACGCGGGCGAGGACACGGTGCACGAGCGGGAGACGATCGTGATGGCCCGCCAGGCAGACGGCCGTTGGCTCGGCGTGCACGAGCACCTCTCGCCGCGGCCCGAGGCGGGCTGATCCGCTCGGCTCAGTATCTGCCGTAGAGCTCGCTGGCCGGGTCGAAGAACCCGCCCGCCGGCCGCGCGTGCGCATGCCAGTGATCAGGGATCCGTCGGCGCTCACCGTCGATGTAGAACCCGTCGTCGCCGTAGCGCTCGGCCGCCACGCGTTCGAGGTGGCGGAGGAGCCTCGCCTCGTGCGCCGGATCGGGGAGCCCGTGCGTGCGCCAGACGATCATGGGCGTGCGGCAGACCATGCACTCGGCCACCCAGCAGTCGCCGTCCTCGTGGAACCAGTCCGTGACGCGCTCGGCCGAGCAGAGCAGGCAGTCCTCAGTCACAGAAGGGTCCATCGAAGCTCCTGATCCGGTCGCCCTCCTCGATCCCGTGGACCGCGAACCATCCGGCCCGGGCCTCGATCGCCATCGTGTACGGCCTCCCGGAAGCGTACGTCGGGCACGGCGCTCCCGCGCAAGGCGTCATCTCCAGGATCGTCACGATCTCGTGGCCGGCGACGAAGGCGATCGAGAGCGGGACCGGCGTGTCCTTCATCCAGTACACGGCTTCGGTCGGGCCCCCGTAGAGGAAGGCCATCCCCTCGTCGGGTTGGAGGTCGGTCACCTCCATCAGCCCGAGCGCGCGTTCGCCGGGTTCATCGGCGATCCGGACCGTGAGCGCCGCCCCGCCCGCGAAGGTCACGTGTCCGGGTGTCGCCGGGTCGGGGCACCCGTGCGCCCTCCCGCAGGCGGCGAGCGTCAGCGCAACGATGGCAGCGAGCCGGCGCATGTCGGCCATCCTCGCAGACGGTCCCGAGATGCCGGGCCGACGTTGCTATCATCCATCCCGCCGCTGGAGTAGCTCAGTCGGCAGAGCGCCTCCATGGTAAGGAGGAGGTCCGGGGTTCGATTCCCCGCTCCAGCTCCATCGATACCGGATAGATATCCACCATCTGCCTGCGGGTGTGATGCTTGTCACGGTTCAGGCTCGATCGTCTGGCTAGGCTCGAGCACATGTTCGGGTCCTACCTTCGCTCCGATCTCGATGACGACGGTCTGATCGGCGTCGCTGACGCGCTCAACCGCCATATCGCGGCGGCCCAGGTTGCGTTGCTCGAGGTCATCGCCGAGCTGGACCGCCGAGGGTCGTGGCGCGACTCGGGGACTCGGGATCTGGCTCACTGGATCTCGATCCGGTACGGCGTGTCGTGGTGGAAGGCCGATCGTTGGATCAAGGCGGCGGCGGCGCTCCGCGAGCTTCCCCGCGTGGCTCACGCGTTCGAGGGCGGCGAGCTCGGGCTCGACAAGGTGGTCGAGCTCTGCCGGTTCGCCACGCCGGATGACGAGGGTGAGCTCATCGGATGGGCGGGCGACGTCACCTGCGCGGCGGTCAGGCGTCGCGCCGATCTCGAGGTCAGGGCAGCTCGAGAGGAGACCGTCGAGTTCGAACGCGATCGGTATCTCCGGTACTGGTACGAAGACGGGGGGCGCCGATTCGGTCTCGAGGCCCGCATGCCGTCGGCGCAGGGGGCGGTAGTCGAGAAGGCGCTCGCGCGGGTCGTCGACCAGATCCCCGCGATGCCGGACGACCTCGACGGCGTGTCCATCGAGGCCCGTCGCGCCGATGCCCTCCAGGCCGTGTGCTCGCACCACATCGCGGCCGACGCCGACGCCGACCGAGCGACCGTCGTGGTCCATGCGTCGCTCGAGGCCCTGGCTGGTCGGCGCAACGTCGAGACCGAGCACGGCGCGGTGATGCCACCCGAAGCCCTGCAGCGCCTCGCGTGTGACGCGCGCTTCCAGGTCGTAGCCGAGAGCGAGGCCGGAGACGCGGTGGCCTTCGGGCGTACGAGGCGCGAGCCGTCCGTCGCGATGATGCGGCAGCTCCGCCATCGCGATCGCGGTTGTCGATTCCCGGGATGTGGGTCCGCGGCGTTCGCGAACGCGCATCACATCGTATGGTGGTCGCAGGGCGGTGCCACCGACCTCGATAACCTGCTGCTGATCTGCGGGTTCCACCATCGTCTCGTCCATGAGCACGGCTGGGCGATTCAGCGTTCCTCCGACGGACGCGTACGTTGGTACCGGCCCGGCGGCTCCCGCTATACGGGCGGACCCGAGCCCGGACGAGCGCCCGGCCAAGCTAGGTTCCCTGACACCGGCTGAGGGATGGCCGCGACCCCTGGGCTCTGGGTCGCACGCGACGTCGCTGTTCGATGCCAACCAGGCGTCCTCGCGGGTAAACTCGCAGGTCGCACGGCGGCGTAGCTCAGAGGTAGAGCAAGCGGCTCATAATCGCTGTGTCGGTGGTTCGAGTCCACCCGCCGCTACCGAAGACGCCCTCCGTACACGAGTCGGCGAGAGCAAGGAAGGATCCGATGGCCAAGCAGAAGTTCGAGCGCACCAAGCCCCACGTCAATATCGGCACGATCG
>JBDTNY010000088.1:0-38616 GCA_039933515.1 Actinomycetota bacterium | reverse complement strand
TGGCCTGCTTCGGCAGCATCGCGCACGCGCCGATCGCCGTGCTGCTGATGGTGGCCGAGATGACCGGTTCGCTGGAGCTCGTTCCGCCTGCTATGACGGCGATCGTCGTGGCCACGCTCGTTGTGGGAACGGCCACCATCTACACGAGTCAGCTCAGGAATCGATCGGAAGCTCCTGCTAACCGCCTGCGGGAAGGTCTTCCGCTGTTAAGGACTATCGCGATCCAGGATGCGCTTGCTCCTCCGCCGCTCATGCTGCAGCAGGACTCGACCGTTGGGGATGCGCGCACGGCGATGAAGGCGGCTGGTTTGGCGGCGGCCCCCATCGTGCTTGGAGACAAGACCTACCTCGGCGTGTATTCACCGGACGCCTCCAGTGACGACGAGACATCCATCTCGCGGCTGGTGTCGGTGACGCACCCGGAGGTGCCCACCGACGCGATGCTCGATGCCGCTGCCGACGTCTTCGCGACCGATCGCGTGAGCTGGGTGCCGGTCCTGGATGCGGATCGCAAGCTCAGCGGGATCGTCACGATCGCGGGACTCGTGGATGCCTACCGCGGCGCCCTGCATCTTAGTGTTGCGTCGCTCGGAGACGTACTCGGCACTGCGAGATTGGTCGACGGGACCGTGGCGCAGGACTCGCCGCTTGCCGGGCGAATGATCTCTGCGCTCCCGCATGGCGCTGCGGTGATCTCGCTCGAACGTAACGGAGCGCCCTTGATGCCGCAGCCAGGCTTGGCTCTGGAGGTCGGTGACACGCTCAGCATCCTGGTTTCTGGGGCGTCGGCGGACCGATTGGAGGGGCTTCTGGATCTCGCCCAGGACGACGAAGACGCCGCAGCCGAAGACGAACCGCTGATCTAGACCGAACAAGGCCGACGGCTTCGTGGCCGACCTCGGGTTGGAGAAGATCGAGACCGTAGGCGTCCGTGCTACGAGCGCTCGTGCAGGATCGGATCGACGCTCGGCGCGAGATCGTTGGTGCGGGCCACCGCGAGCACCGTCTCGACGTCGGCCGCAAGGGCGTCGCTCCGGGAGGTCTGCTCGACCACGAGCCGAGCCTGTCGTCGCAGGGCCTCGACGCCCGCTGTTGTGCCGGTGCGCTCGAGGCCCCCGATCGTGACGCCGATGACCTCCAGGAGGTCGATCGCGACCCCTGGGGTCGACGCCCCCGCGATCCGGATCTGGTCGAACGCGAGGTTCACGAAGTCGTCGAGTCCCAGCGCGTTGCGGCTGATGATCCGGCGTCCTCGTTCGTCCTCGAGTCTTGCGGGGCCGACCCCGTGACGGAGCAGCTGACCCAGCAGGCTTCCGAGATGGACGATCGACTCCTGGGCGGTCGTGGGGTCGTTGATGCCGGGGGAGAGCGCTCGCAGCGCGATGTCGACGAGCTGACGGAAGGCGAACGCGACATCCTGCTGCGTGGTGCGGCTCCGGCCGAGGTGGATCGAGCGTCGAACGGCCATAGCGGCACGGTCCGAGATGCTGGACTCGGGCTCGGGGTGCAGGGTGCACAGCACGCTGTTCAGGGGCACGAAGCCTCCGACGGTCGCCCGCAGATCGCAGGTGGTCCTCTCGGGGAGGGCTTCGAGCAGGATCCCCATGTCCAGCAGTTGGACCCAGCCCTCATCCTCGGCCAGGACGGCGAACCCGGAACCGTCGAGTCGCGGTATCGCCGAGGTCGCCGCGGTGTCCGGCTCTGGGAGACCCTCGATCTGGTGGCGCCCCTCGTCGGTGATCCTCCTGATGATCTCGCCCACCTGCATCGATCGGGCGGAGTGGTTGATCAGCAAGATCACGGCGAGGATCGAACCCACGCCCAGGATCGTGGCGATCACGACCGAGAGGTGGGGGACCACGGGCGGGGCGTTCGACTCGAGCGGCGTTCGGACGACGCGCAGCACAAGGAGGCAGTAGGTGAAGGTTCCGATCACGATGCCGGTGACCCACTTCGTCACCGGATCGCGGAAGAAGCCGTAGAGGACGCGCGGCGAGAACTGGCTCGACGCGAGCTGGATCAACAGGAGCGAGATCGATATCGAGATGCCCGCGAAGGCGATCGTGGCCGACGCGATGACGCTCAGCAGCGCCCGGGCACTGTCGACCGTTGACAGGAACAGCTCCGGCAACCGCTCGTGCTGAAGCCGGATCTCTGCGTCGATCCTGGTCGTGATCAGCGAGAGGACGACCGCAGCCGCGACGAAGCTGGCGGGCACGAAGAACATGCTCGAGCGGAGCCGCTCCCCCCATGCCCGTAGTGCGAGCATCATCCACCCTCCCCGGTCGTGTCCCACCAACCTTCGCAGATGTCCGAGGCGACGGCTCCGCGGCGATGTCGAACTTGCTAGCCTCGACCGCATGGCCATCGGAATACCGCCCGGATATCGAGCGCGCGCGGCCACCGACCTGGATCTGGACTCGATCGTTCGGCTGACGGAGGCGATCGACGCATCGTTCGACCTGCCGGCAAGTCCGACCCGCGAGTTTCTGACCTGGATCTGGGGCCGCTCGGAGACGGACCTGGCCCGCGACTCGAGGATCATCGAGCGGAACGAGATCGTCGCGGGGTTCGGCCAGGCCATCTGGCGACAAGAGCGGGGCGGGCCGCTTGATCTCGTGGTCTACGTGCACCCGGAGCACCGGACGAACGGGATCGCGACGTGGTTGCTGTCATGGGGCGAGCAGGTCGCGGCAGGGCGCGGCGCCGAAGGTGTTCGTGCCGAGGTGCCCGAGAGCGACATCGCGGGACACGTGCTCCTGCCCGCACGCGGGTATCACCAGGTTCGTTCGGCGTTCTACATGTCGAAGACCCTGGGCGAAGAGGACCTGAGTTGGCCTGTTCCTGATGGGGTGACGATCCGGCCATACGTCGACGCCGACCGGCGGGCGCTCTTCGAGGTGCACGAGGCCTCGTTCGCGGACAGCTGGGGGTTTCGACCATCGACATTCGAAGCCTTCAACGCAGAGCTCCAAGCCGGCGGGTTCGATCCCTCGCTCGCGTTCCTGGCGGAGGCGGACGGCGGCGTGGTCGGGCACGCCGTATCGTTCCTCGACGAGCACGAAGGGTTCGTGGGCATCCTCGGAGTGATCCAGCCGTGGCGTGGGCGCGGGATCGCCAAGGCGCTGTTACGCAGAACGTTCGCGGAGTTCTCCACCCGAGACCGCTCCCAGGTGAAGCTGGGGGTCGACGCGCAGAATCCTCATGGCGCGGTCGCCTTGTACGAGGGCGTGGGCATGATCGTCGAGCGCCGTATCGACATCTTCGAGTTCGGCACGCCCGGATAGACTACGCCGGCCGATCGTCGGTATCCCAGGTGGTTGTGGGCGCTGATCGCGATCCCGCCGATCGTCGCGATCGCGATGAGTGGCCTCGTGCCCCGAACCGCACGGCCACTGGCCCGAGCACATTGCCTTCGCCGAGATCAATCCGTGGCCGCGGGTATGGCGCTGCAGGTGATCGGAGACTATCGGGTCGCGGCCGCGATCTGGCGCACGACAGGAGATCCGGGTCTCGGGGTCGGCCACGCCGAGGGCCGATAGGTTCGTCAGGCGGTGCCGTCGAGCGATGTCAGCGCGGGGTGGTCGCCGGGGATCTGGCCGACGTCGGCCGCGCCGCCCGGGCTGCCCAGACCCGTCACCTCGGGTCCGAAGAACTCCCGCTCGACCTGTGCGTATCCCCGCCATTCCGCGGGAAGATCGACGTCGGCGAAGATCGCGTTGACCGGGCAAACGGATTCGCAGGCCCCGCAGTCGACGCATTCGTCGGGCTGGATGTAGCCCTTGCGGATCCCGTCGTAGATGCAGTCGACGGGGCATTCGTCGACGCAAGCGCGGTCGTGCACGTCCACGCACGGCTCGGCGATCACGAAGGCCATCAATCTCTCCTCGGGCTCGGCGGCGACGCTCGGTGCGGCGTCTCGCGAACGACGCTACGCGGGGCACCGGTAGGGGCCGGGCAAGGGGACCCCAATCGATCGCAAAACCCGGCAGTCCCGCATCCACGAGCCCCAACTCCGTCACCGAACGCAGCCCGAAAGACCTATACCGGTCGCGTTCGGGTGGAGGTAGCGTTGCATCCTTGAGCGGGAGGACATGTGCGATGAGGCTCCGGGCGAAGCCCTGGCGGATGACGATCTCGGTGGTCGCGGGCGCGACATGGCTGGTCGTCGCGGCCGCATCTCTCGCCGGAGCCACTGCGAGCAACACGCTGGCGTATTGGCAGATGAACGAGCGCTCTGGCGCCGGGACGATGGTGGACAGCAGCGGCCACCACATCGACGGTTCGATCGGGAACGACGTCATCGTTGGTGCGACCTACGACGGCGCGACGGGGTACCGGTGGGCCTTCACCAGCCCGACGAACCCGCCCGCCAAGCCGGAGCGCCTGGTGCTCGTGTACGACAGCCGGCTGAACCCGGGGAGCGGCGACTTCGCTGTCACGCTCCGGTACCGCACGATCCAGCCCTTCGGCAACATCATCCAGAAGGGACAAGGCGGTGCCGACGGCGGCTACTGGAAGATCGAGAACCCCCGGGGCATCCTCACGTGTGTGTTCCGTGGGCGCGACTCGAACGGGAACTGGCAGCGCAAGGAGGTCACGTCCGGCACCCCCCTGAATGACGGGCAATGGCACACCGTCCGCTGTGAGCGAACCTCGAGCGCGCTGACGCTCACGGTCGACTCTCGATTCACGAGAACCTCGAGCGGCCGCACCGGGAACATCTCGAACCCCCGACCGATCTCGATCGCCGGCAAGTCGAACTGCGACCAGACCCACATCAGCTGCGACTACTTCACCGGCGACATCGACTGGGTGAAGATCGAGACCGGCTGACCCGGATCGACCCAGGCGGGGAACGTCGGATCCCCGCATGCCTTCGCTAGACTCCCTCGCAACCCGAGGAGAGGTGCCCGAAGCATGAAGATCCTGGTGGTCGGTTCCGGCGGCGTGGGTGCGGCGTTCGCACCGATCGCAGCGCGGCGTGACTTCTACGAGCACGTCGTGTTCGCCGATCTCGACGCGTCGCGGTCCACGCGGGTGGTCGACCGCTACGGTGGCGACGGGAGGTTCAGCGCCACCACGATCGACGCCTCCAAGGCGGCCAACGTGGCGGCGTGCGTCCGCGAGAACGGGATCACCCACGTCCTGAACGCGGCCGATCCGCGGTTCGTGATGCCGATCTTCGCAGGGGCGCTCGAAGCCGGCGTGCACTACCTCGACATGGCGATGTCCCTCGCGGAGCGCCACGTCGACCAACCGTACGAGCTGGTGGGCAAAAAGCTCGGCGACGACCAGTTCGCGATGGAGCAGCGGTGGACGGACAAGGGGCTCCTCGCGCTCTGCGGGATCGGGATCGAGCCCGGCGCCGCCGACGTGTTCGCGCGGTACGCGGCTGACCACCTGTTCAGCGAGATCGACGAAGTGGGCGTGCGCGACGGCGCGAACCTCGTGATCGCCGGCCACGACTTCGCCCCGACCTTCAGCATCTGGACCACGATCGAGGAATGCCTGAACCCTCCGGTGATCTGGGAGAAGGACCGCGGCTGGTACACCACCGCTCCGTTCTCGGAGCCGGAGCTCTTCACGTTCCCCGAAGGGATCGGCGAGGTGGAGTGCGTGAACGTCGAGCACGAGGAAGTGCTGCTCGTGCCGCGCTGGATCGACTGCAACCGCGTGACATTCAAGTACGGGCTCGGTGACGAGTTCATCCAGGTCCTCGAGACGCTGCACAAGCTAGGCCTCGACAAGGTAGAGAAGGTCAGCGTCCGCGGCGCCGAGGTGAGCCCCCGCGACCTGGTCGCCGCGTGTCTGCCCGACCCAGCCTTCCTCGGTGAGGAGATGACCGGCAAAACCTGCGCCGGTACTTGGGTGAAGGGCACGGGGACCGACGGGACGCCGCGCGAGGTCTACCTCTACCACGTGGTCGACACCGAGGAGACCTGGGCCAAGGACGGCGCACAGGCCGTGACCTGGCAGACGGCGATCAACCCCGTGATCGCGCTCGAGCTGATCGCGAACGGCACGTGGGACGGCGCCGGGGTCCTGGGCCCCGAGGCGTTCGACGCGGTGCCCTTCATGGACCTGCTGAACGACTACGGCAGCCCCTGGGGCATGACGGAGATGACGCCGAAGTTGAGCTGAGGCTCAGGGGAGGCGGTCGAGCGCGGTTTTGAGTCCGGCCACTGCGTCGTCGCTCATCGAGTCGAGCCGGCCGCGCAGGAATGGGAGGGCGAGGGCGGCCACACCCTTCAGGCCGAGATCGGCGACGTAGGTGACGCGGGTGCGGTCGGCGTGGTCGGACGCGAACGAGATCGTGTCGGTGCCACGGAAGTTCTTGCCGTCTCCCGCGAAGGTGACCCTTCGCGGCCGATCGAACTCGCTGATCTCGTAGTGGATCAGCTGCTCGGTGCCCCCGAACCGCGATGTCAGCTCGAAGCGCGATCCGACCCCGATCGGGCCGGCGTCCAGGCGGCGGGCGGTCGGGATGCCCGGGTCCCACTCCTGGGCGCTGGAGAAGTCCGCCACGTAGTCGAACGCCGCTTCGGGGGCGGCCCCCACCTCAAACGTGCGCTCTACCCGGTGACCCATGGACAGAACCTACTCGCCCGTGACCGGTTCGAGGTGCCGGAACCTCTGCATGGGGAGTTGCGTCCCGAGCGACTCAGGTGTGCCGCATCGCGGGCCGATGACTTGTCGTGATGATCGACGAGACGCCCACCCTGCCCGAGGGGCTCCGCGAGCTGCCCCGCAGGCTGCAGGATCAGCTGCTTCCCGGACTCGAGGAGCGGCTGTCCGCGTTGCGCCACGACACGAGCGGCACGATGGACGCCATCGACATGGCCTGGATCTACCGGCACATGGTGATGAACCTTCCGGGGGTCGTCTACGTCGACCCCACGTTCGAGGACGCGGCGAGCATCTACGTGAGCCCGCAGGTGGGGGACCTCCTCGGGGTCACCCAGGAGGAGTGGCTCGCGGATCCCTACTGCTGGGCGCGCCACGTGCACCCCGACGACTACGACCGCGTGTGGGACGAGTACGTCGAATCGATACAGCAGGGCCTGCCGCTGCAACGCGAGTACCGGATGATCCACGAAGACGGATCGGTGCACACGGTGATCGAGCAAGCCGTGATCATCGACGGCGAGGATGGCCAGCCATTCCTGGTCCAGGGAGTGCTCCTGGACGTCACCGACCGGCGCAACGCCGACGAGCTGACCTTCCTGGCGTACCACGACCCATTGACCGGTCTGCCGAACCGGGCGCTGTTCGAGGAGATGCTTACGATGGGCATCGCGTCTGCCCGTCGCTCGGGCGGGTCCCTCGCGCTGCTCTTCATCGACCTCGACAACTTCAAGCAGGTCAACGACACGATGGGTCACCATGTGGGCGACATGCTCCTGCGGGATCTCGCGGCGCGGCTCAAGCCGTGTCTGCGAGAGTCGGACGTTCTCGCACGTCGGAGCGGAGACGAGTTCCTGGTCTTGCTGACCGACCTCGACGGCAATCCGCAGCACGGCGTCGCGCAGGCGAAGATGGTCGCCGAGCGGATCCACACCGCGCTCGAGGATCCGTTCGCGCTGAGCGACGCCGAGTACCGGGCCTCGGCCTCGATCGGCATCAGCCTGTATCCGCACGACGCCGACGACATCGGAGCGTTCATGAAGCATGCCGATGACGCGATGTACGCCAGCAAGCGGGCCCGGCCGGGTGGATGGTGCTTCTACACCGGCAGCGTCGACGACGAGACGGCTCTGAACGAGTCGCTCAGCGATCGGATCCACGATGCCGTGATCCATGAGGCATGGACCCTGCATTGGCAGCCGATCGTCCAGCTATCGACGGGCACGGTCATCGGCGCGGAGGCGCTGATCCGGTGGCGCGACGTGAACGGCGGCATCGTTCCGCCGGGGCAGTTCTTGCCGGTCGCCGAGGAGCTCGGTCTGATCGAGACGATCGGGGAATGGGTCATCGACGAGCTCGGCCGGCAAGACGCCGCATGGCGTGCCAAGGGGCTCGAGCTGATGCTCTCCTTCAACCTCGCCCCCCGCCAGCTCTGGTCGGCGCACCTGTCGGAGAAGCTGATCGGGCGGCTGCGGGATAGTGGCGTCGCCCCCGGACGGGTGGTCCTGGATATCGCCGAAGGCACCGCTATGGCCGATCCGGAGCGGGCGCAGAAGGTCATGGCCGAGCTGCAGTGCTGGGGACTGAAGCTCGCGATCGATGACTTCGGCACGGCGCACTCCTCGTTCGCCCGCCTCGTGAACTTCCCGGTGGACTACCTCAAGATCGACCGTCAGTTCGTGCGCGGCCTCGATGTCGACGCGGGCCAGGCGGCGCTCGTGCGCGCGATCGTCTCGCTCGCGGACAGCCTGTCGGTCTCCCCGGTCGCGGTGGGGGTCGAGACCGAAGGCGAGGCGGACTTCCTGCGCCGCCTCGGTGTCCCGTTCGCTCAAGGGTTCCTCTTCGGCAGGCCGATGGAGGGCGACGCGATGGTCGCTTCGTTCGCCACGCACGGGGTATGACATGCGTACGAACGAAGGATCAGCCGAGCAGCTCGGTCGTGTGATCGACGCGGGCGCCCTCTTCGAAGCGACGCCCGAATGCCTGGTGTTGACGGCGGTGGACGGCACGATCGTCTTCGCGAACAGCCGCGCCGCATCGCTCACCGGATACGCGGTGGAGGAGCTCCTCGGGCGCCCCGTCGACGAGTTGGTCAGTGGGGTCGACGACGAGACGCGCGGTGACCGCTTCGAGAGCGCATGTCGTCGTGCCGACGGGTCATCGGTTCCGATCGAGGTCTGCCTGGGCACGATCGAGGGCCCCGAGCGGTTCCTGGTGGTGACGCTCCGAGACGTCACCGCGTTGCAGGAGGGGCGCGAAGCGCGGTTCGAGGCCGAGGCGAAGTATCGAACCCTCGTCGAGCAGATCCCGGCGGTCGTGTACCTCGACCCGGTGAGCGAAGACGCCGACTCGATCTACGTAAGTCCCCAGGTAACGAACCTGCTGGGGATCTCGCCCGAGGAATGGCTCGCCGACCCGTACTCCTGGCGTCACCACGTGCACCCCGAGGACATCGACCGCGTGTGGGACGAATATCAGGAGGCGTACCACGCGCACGCACCCCTGAATCACGAGTACCGGATGGTGCACGAGGACGGCACGGTGAAATGGGTGCTCGAGCAGGCCTTCCCGGTCCCCGACGAGCAGGGCGATCCCTGGTTGATCCAAGGTGTGATCTTCGACATCAGTGTGCGTAAACGCGCCGAGGAGCAGGTGGCGTTCCTCGCGTACCACGACAAGCTCACCGGCCTGCCGAATCGCGCACTCTTCGAGGAGATGCTCGAGAGCGCGATCGCTCGGGCACGCCGGCACGACTTGGGCGTGGGGGTGGTCTTCCTCGACCTCGACAACTTCAAGCTCGTGAACGATTCGCTGGGTCATCAGGCGGGCGACCTGCTGCTCGCCCAGCTCGGCGACCGTCTGCGCGGCTGCACGCGTGAGACCGATCTGGTGGCGCGCCAAGGCGGGGACGAGTTCCTGATGCTGCTCTCCGACCTGGAGCGGGGGACCGGCGGGATGCCCGGCGAGACGCCCGGCGACGCAGCGATGATCGTGGCCGAATCGGTGGCCGAGCGCGTGCACGAGGCCTTCCGCGAGCCGTTCGACCTGAACGGGGTGGAGTTCTATGCGAGCGGGTCGCTTGGGATCTCGCTCTTCCCGCAGGATGCGCTCGACGCGCAGACGCTGCTCCAGAACGCCGACGCCGCGATGTACCAGTCCAAGCGGCACGATCCGGGTGGGTTCGTGGTGTTCGCCACCGGTGGAGAGAACTCGCTCGAGAAGCTCTCGTTGACGACCCGGCTCCGTCGCGCGGTCGAGCAGGAGAACTGGGTGCTCCACTACCAACCCGTCGTGAACCTGCCGGACGGGTCGATCGACGGGGTGGAGGCGTTGGTCCGCTGGCACGACCCGAACGGCGGGATCGTGCCGCCGGGCGAATTCATCCCGCTCGCCGAGGAGCTCGGCCTGATCGAGGCGATCGGTGACTGGGTGATCGAGGAGATGGCACGCCAGCACACCGCCTGGGCGGCCGAGGGGCTGGATCTGATGGTCGGGTTCAACCTGTCACCCCGGCAGCTGTGGTCCGCGCACCTGGCCGAGACCATGCTCGGCAAGCTCGCCGACGCGGGGGTCGACCCGCACCGGGTCGTGGTGGAGATCACGGAGTCCACCGCGATGACCGACCCGGATCGCACGCAGAAGATCCTGAACGAGATGCACTCGTGGGGGCTGACGCTTGCGATCGACGACTTCGGGACGGGCTACTCCTCGCTCGCGCGGCTCAAGCACCTGCCCGTCGACATCTTGAAGATCGATCGATCGTTCATCCGCGACGTCGACCGCGACCCCGACCTCGGGAACATGGTGAAGGCCATGATCCAGCTCGCGCAGGGCCTCGGCATGACTCCGCTCGCCGAGGGCATCGAAACCCAAGGCGAGCTCGACTTCCTGATCGAGCACGGCTGCCCGGTCGGCCAGGGGTTCCACTTCGCGCGTCCCGTGCCGGCGGACGAGATCCCCGCGCTCGTGATGCGCCAGGGCGGGCTTGCGCCGGCGCAGACCGCCCCGCGCTGACACGTCCTCCACGGTCGGCGTCGGTCGTTCGGTAGCATCTGCGACATGACCAGGCGATACGACGCGTCCCAGATCGAGCCCAAGTGGCAACGGGTCTGGGCCGAGGAGGGCCTGAGCCGGGCCTCCGAGGACTCCGACGATCCTCGGCCGCGGTTCTACGCACTCGACATGTTCCCGTACCCGTCGGGCGACCTTCACATGGGGCACGCCGAGGCCTTCAGCGGTGGCGACGCGATCGCGAGGTATCAGGCGATGCGCGGCTTTAACGTGCTGCACCCGATCGGGTGGGACGCGTTCGGCCTGCCCGCCGAGAACGCCGCGATCAAGCGCGGACTCGACCCGAAGGCGTGGACGTACCAGAACATCGAGCAGCAGGCCGCCTCGTTCGATCGGATGGGCATGTCGTTCGACGGGTCGCGCCGGCTGGCGACCTGCGACCCGGAGTATTACCGCTGGACCCAGTGGCTGTTCCTCCGGTTCTTCGAGAAAGGCCTCGCGTACCGCAAGACCGCGCCGGTCAACTGGTGCCCCCAGGATCGGACCGTGCTCGCGAACGAGCAGGTGATCCAAGGGGCGTGCGAACGCTGCGGCACGATGGTCGAGCGCCGCGAGCTGACCCAGTGGTTCTACAAGATCACCGACTACGCGCAGCGCCTGCTCGACGACATGGAGGACATGGTCGAGTGGCCAGATCGAGTGCTCACGATGCAGCGCAACTGGATCGGGCGGAGCGAGGGTGCCCGCGTCACGTTCACGATCGCCGAGACGGGTGAGGAGATCGAGATCTTCACGACGCGTCCCGACACGCTGTGGGGCGTCACGTTCTTCGTCTTCTCGGTGGAGCACCCGGCCGTCGGCCGACTGGCGGAGTTGGGCGGCACGCTCGAACAGGTCGAGCCGCTGATCGCCCACGCGCGCACGACGAAGCGGGAGTATGGGGATGAGGCCGACACGAAGGACGGCGTGTTCCTGGGCGTCCACGCGGTGAACCCGGTGAACGGCGAGCAGGTGCCTGTCTACGCCGCGCCCTACGTGCTGATGGAGTACGGCACCGGCGCGATCATGGCGGTACCCGCGCACGACGAACGCGACTTCGCGTTCGCACGCCAGCACGGCGTCCAGGTGCGACCGGTGATCCAGCCCGAGGGCGCCGACCCGCTCGACGGCGACGTGATGACCGAGGCGTACCCGGGCGAGGGCGTGATGGTGAACAGCGGTTCCTTCGACGGGCACCGCACGCCCGAGTCGATCGCCGAGGTCGCCGCGTGGCTCGACGACCAAGGTCGCGGCCATGCCACCGTGAACTTCCGGATCCACGATTGGCTGCTGTCGCGGCAGCGATCCTGGGGTGCGCCGATCCCGATCGTGCACTGCTCGACCTGCGGCGAGGTGGCCGTGCCCGACGCGGATCTACCGGTCGAGCTTCCCGCCGATCTGGACTTCTCGCTGGGCGGGGAGTCGCCGCTCGCCCGCCATCCCACGTGGAAGCATGTCGCGTGCCCCAGGTGCGGCGGCGAGGCCGAGCGCGACACCGACACGATGGACACGTTCGTCGATTCCAGTTGGTACTTCTTCCGCTACTGCTCGCCTGGCTACGAGGACGGCCCGTTCCGCCCTGAGGACGTCGATCGTTGGATGCCGGTCGGTCAGTACACGGGCGGTGTTGAGCACGCGATCCTGCACCTGCTTTATGCGCGCTTCTTCACCAAGGTTCTGTTCGACATGGGGATGGTCCCGTTCACCGAGCCCTTCCCGAAGCTGATGAACCAGGGCCAGGTGATCTACGGCGGCTCCTCGATGTCGAAGTCGAAGGGCAACATCGTGGAGCCGATGCCGCTCGTCGAGCGGTGGGGTGCCGACTCGATGCGATTGATCATGCTGTTCGCCGGTCCGTTCGAGGACGACATCGACTGGAAGCTGATCGCGGGCGACGACCCGAACCGGCGCCCGGGCGTGCACTCGTGGCTGGGGCGAGTGTTCGGCGTGGTCGACGAAGCCCTCGCGCGGGGGACCTCGGCGGCGGAGTCCGACGCGCTGATCCGCCTCACCCACCGCACGATCGAAGGCGTCACCCACGACATGGAGCGGTTCCGCTTCAACACGGCGATCTCGAAGCTGCAGGTGCTCACGAACGAGATGCGGACCGCGCTGGACGACGGCGGCGGTGCGCTCGGCGCGGCGCGCGCGCTCGTGCAGCTGCTGGCGCCGTTCGCTCCGTTCGCGACGGAGGAGCTCTGGCGTGAGGTGCTCGGCGAGGGGTCGTCGGTGCACGTGTCGGCGTGGCCATCGTTCGACCCCTCCCTGGTCGTGGAGGACACCGTCACGATGGTGGTGCAGGTCGACGGGAAGGTGCGCGACAAGCTGGAGGTCGCCACCGGCATCGACGAGGCCGGCGCGCTGGAGCTCGCACGTGCGAGCGCCGGGGCGCAGCGCGCGATCGGCGACCGCGACGTCGTGCGGGAGATCGTGAAGGTGCCGCGCCTCGTGAACGTCGTGACGCGCGGCTAGGCCGTCACCGAGACCCGGACCCGCTGCACCCCGTCGTTCACGTAGCCGCCGGTGTTGAACTCGGCCTCGTCCGGCTGGGTGGCGCCCGCGACATCAGTGGCGCGACACGCGAGCTCGTGCTCCCCCGGCGTGGCCCGCCATGTGAAGGTCCACCTCCGCCAGGCGTGGTCGCCGAGCGCGGGCCCGAGCTCGGCGTCGCGCCAGTTCATCGTGCCGTCCGTGCTGACCTCGACGCGCGCGATGGGACCGCCGCCCGACCATGCGCGGCCTTCAAGCGTCATCGGACCGGGCGGGAGGAAGCGTGCGCGTTCCGGGAAGGTCGGGATGCCCGGCGGGACCATCAGCGCGCGTGGGCGTATCCGTTCCAGGGGCGTCCCCTCGTCGTCCTCGTGCCGCCGGAATCGGTAGGCGGCGGTGTGTTGGTAGCCGTCGAAGGGCTGATCGATCGCGCGGATCGACGCGAGCCACTTCACGTGCGCCATGCCGTACCAGCCGGGCACGACCAGTCGTACCGGGGCGCCGTGTTGGGGGAGCAGGGGCTGCCCGTTCATCGCGTAGGCGAGGATCACGTCGTCTCGCCGAGCCTCCGTGATGGGGAGCCCCCGCTGGTAGGCGTGTTCCTCGCCGCCCTCTATCCCTCGGTCCAGGCCGGAGAAGACCACGTCGACCGCGTCGCCGGCAAGGCCGGCCTCGTCCAGCAACGGCGCCAACGGGGTGCCCGTCCAGCTCGCGGTGCCGACCGCCTCGAGGAGCCACGGCTGGGAGATCGGTCGGTCGTCGTAGAGCGTGCGCCCGTTGCCGGCGCACTCCAGCGTGACCGTCGCCGTGACCACCGGTCTGGACAGGAGGTCGTCCAGCGACAGGTCGAGCGGCGTGGTGACGCGGCCGCCGATCTCGAGGCGCCAAGCATCCGGGTCGACCTCCGGGATGTCGAAATGGGTCAGCAGGTAGTGGAGCCCGGCAGGGGTCAAGTCATAGCGGAGCGCTTCGAGCGGCATCCCGTGGTTGCGGGCCGCCTGGGCGAGCTCCTCGAGCCCGATCCCCTCGTCGCGTCGCCGTCGCATCGGGCGAGTCGACCACGGGGGGAGCGCTATGTGCAAGACATCGACTCGCCCCTCGCGTGACGGCCGTCACGGAACGGCGCACGACGAGCCCGTAGCGTCGCGGCCATGGCTATCAGGGAACGTCTGGACTCGCTCTCGCGCACTGAACTCACGGGGCTCGTCATCATCGTCGTCGTGCCGCTCGCGGGCGCCGGGCTCTGGTACATGCGGTCGCTGCCCAAGCCGGTGGCGATCGCGGAGTCGTCCCCGGTCGCGGGCGCGAGCGGCAGCAGCACGGCGGCGAGCGCCTCGCCCACCGGGCCCCCGATCATCGTCGACGTGACCGGGTGGGTTCGCGAGCCCGGGGTGTACGAGTTCGCGCAGGGCGACCGCGTGATCGACGCGGTCGAGCGCGCCGGCGGGGCCAAGCCGAACGCTGACGTGTCCGGTCTGAACCTCGCGGCGCCGCTCACCGACGGCACGCAGGTCGTCGTGCCGAAGACCGGCGCCGCTACGGCGGGGGCGACGGGTACCGGGGGGAGCGCGACCAGCGGCGGCCTCATCAACATCAACACCGCGAGCGCAGCGGACTTCGAGAGCCTCTCGGGGATCGGGGAGGTGCTGGCCGCCGCGATCGTCGACTACCGCACCGAGAACGGGCCTTTCGCCGCCGTCGACGACCTCGAGGACGTCAGCGGGATCGGTCCGGCCACCCTCGAGGAGATCCGCGACCAGATCACCGTATGAGCGCCTGGGCGCTCCCAGCCGTCGCGGGCTCGTTCTGGGCGGGGCTGCTGCTGTGGGCGCCGCTCTCGGCGTGGCTCCGGCCGTGGATGGCCATGGTGCTGGGGGCATCTGCCGTGGCCGGTTCGTGGCTCGCCGCGCCCCGGGCCCGCCGCGGTCCCGGCGTCCTGGAGCGTACCGGGCTGGTCGGGTCCGCCCCCCGCGCGATCACCGAGGTCGCCGCGCCTTCGACCGGCGTCGGTGGTCACGCGGCGGGGGCGATGGCGCTCGTGCTCGCCGGATTGATGCTGTTGGGGACGGGCTGGGCCGGGGTCCAGGCGGCCCGCGTCCGGAGCTCGCTCCTCGCGCGGCTCGCGCCAGGCTCGATCACCGCGATCGGGTCGGTTCGCACCGATCCGTCGATGGGCGGCTTCGGGTGGTCGGCCGTTGTCGACGTGACCCGCGTCGCCTGGGATGGTGGCGAGGCCACCCTCCGCGAGTCGGTCTGGGTGAGCGGCGACGAGGACCTCCCGACGGCGGTGCGCGGGGATCAGGTGCGGCTCGAGGGCACGCTCCGGCTCCCCGACGACGCGGGGTTCGCCGAGGCGCTCGCGCACAAGGGGATGGCGGCCCAGCTCCAGCTGCGCAGCTTCGAACGCCTCGGCGCGTCGGCGAGCCCCCTCGTGCGCGCCACGCAGACCTTCCGGGCGTTCGTGGGCCACTCGATCGACCGGCTCTTCCCGCCGCGCGAGGCGGGCCTGCTGCTCGGGCTCGTCCTGGGCGACGACTCACAGCTGGATCCCTCGCTCGCGCGGGACTTCCATGCGACGGGGCTCGGCCATCTGCTCGTCGTCTCGGGCGAGAACGTCGCGATGGTGCTCGCGCCGATGCTCGCGTTCGCGTCCTGGGCCGGCCTCACCCGGTGGCCCCGGTTCCTGCTGGCGATGTTGACGGTCGTCTTCTTCGTCGTGCTCACGGGCGCGGAGCCCTCGGTGATGCGGGCCGGCGTGATGGCCACGCTCACCCTGCTCGGCGTGCTGATGGGCCGACCGAGGTCGACGGGGTCGATCCTGGCCGGCGCGGTCTTCGTGCTTCTGGTGCTCGATCCGTGGCTGGTCTGGGCGATCGGGTTCCAGCTCAGCGTGGCCGCGACCGCCGGGATGGTGGCCCTCGGGACGCCGCTGGCCGGGAGGCTCGGTCGATTCCTGCCGATGCCGGTTGCCCTCGCGGCCGGCACGACCATGGCGGCCCAGTTCGGCGTCACCCCGATCCTGCTGTTCCACTTCCATGAGGTGCCGGGTGTGACGATCGTCGCGAACCTCGCGGCTTTCCCGGCCGTCTCGCCGGCGCTGCTGATGGGGATCGCGGCATCGACCATCGGGCTCGTCTCGATGCCCGTCGGGCGGTTCCTCTCGATCTTCGCGACGATCCCGATGCGGTACCTGCAGTTCATCGCCGACGCGCTGGCCAAGGCGCCGGTCGGCTACGTCACCTCGAAGGGAGGGCCGGTCGTCCTGCTGGCCGGGTTCGCCGTGTTCGTCGGCGTCGTCACCTGGTTCAAGAACGGATGGCGTCCGCCCCGCTGGATGTTGGTCGGCGCGGTGGGCGCGATGCCGTTGTTGGTCTGGTCCTCGGCGCTCGGCGCCGGCACGCCCGAGGGGCTCACGGTGCGCTTCTTCGACGTGGGGCAGGGCGATTCGGCGCTGGTCACGAGTCCGGGCGGCGCTACGATCCTGATCGACGGCGGGCCCGACGAGGAGCAGGTCGCGACCGAGCTCGCCGCGCTGGGCGTGAAGCGACTCGATATGGTGGTGGCGTCACATCCCCACGCGGATCACATCGTCGGCCTTCCCAACGTGCTCGCGCGGATCCCCGTGGGTGTGCTGCTCGAGCCCGGCTGCGACCGCACCTCGGTGCTGAACGCCGACCTCCAGGTCGCGATCCAGGACGAAGGTGTGGACGTGCGGCAGCCGCGCACGGGCGCCTCGTTCGACGTCGGCGACCTGCATCTCGAGGTGCTCTCGCCGAACGAATGCTGGTCGGGCACCGAGTCCGATACGAACAACGACGCGCTCGTGCTGATGGTGAGCCTGGGCGACGACACGGTCCTGTTCGCGACCGAGCCCGAGGAGCCGGCGCAGGAGTGGCTGCTCGATTCCGGCCAGACGCTCGAGGCCGACGTCCTGAAGGTGCCGCACCACGGCGCAGCGACCTCGATCCCGGAGTTCTTCGATGCGGTCTCGGCGCAGGTCGCGATCGTGAGCGTCGGGGAGAACACCTACGGCCACCCGGTCGCCACGACGCTCGAAGCGATCACCGAGTCGGGGGCGCAGATCTGGCGAACCGACGAGCACGGGACGGTCACGGTGACGTTCGCCGACGGGAGCCCGGAAGTCAGAGCGGATCGATGACCAGCCGCCCGCCCGTCTAGCCCCGGCGGGAGAAGCGACTTACGAGCGGGAGCACCAACCACAGCACGACGACGACGCTCGCGGCGGCGAGGCCGATCGCGGAAGCCGCGCCCGGCGAGTCCGGCCACAGGATCAAGGCGACGAGCCAGACGACGGACGTCATGGCCACGGCGAGACTGGCGATCCCCGCCAGGATCAACCGGTTCGAGGTGCGGAGGAAGCCCTCCTTGTCACCAGCGCGGAACTGGAGCCGATGCAAAGGGGTCGGGGTGATCATCAGCGCCGTCGCCAGCGCGGTGAAGAAGAAGGCGACGGTGTAGGCGGCGCGGGCACCCCCGTCGACCCTGCCGAAAGCACCGGTGAACGGCACGGTCAGGAGGAACGCGAACAGCACCTGGACGCCCGGCAGCACCACGCGCACCTCGTTGAGGAACTCGATCAGCTCCCGGTCGACCCGCTCCTTCTCGCTCTCGTGCTCGGCCGTGGGGGTCTCGTCGTTCCGCGTGCGCTCGGTCATGGCCGGGACCTTATCGCGACGGACCGATCGGGTTGGCCGGGCCTGAGTCGGGGTCGCGCTCGAGCCGGGCCCCGCCCACCCAGAGCGCCACGGCGAGCACCGCCGCGATCGATCCGGAGATCATCAACGGGAGCCGTCCCGTACCGCCCCACGCGAGTCCCGCCCACACGCCTGCCACGATCGAGGCCGCCCCGCTGAGCGCGGCATACGTCCCGAGCGCCGCGCCGGTCGCCTCGGGCGCGAGGTCGGCCACCCATGCCCGGCTCACGCCGTCGGTCAGGGCGGTGTAGGCGCCGTACACCGGCAGGAGCAGCCAGACCCATGTCGCGGAGGTGACGATCCCCAGCCCAAAGTACGCCACGGCGAACACCGCGACGCCCAGCGCGAACACCTTGCGGCGCGGGATCCGGTCCGACCACCCGCCTGCCGGATACGACAGGAGCGAGTAGGTCAGGTTGTAGAGCGTATAGACGAGCACGACCCCCGCGAATCCGAGCCCGAGCTCCTTCGCCCGAAGCAGCAGCAACGCGTCCGTGAAGTTCACGAGCCCGAACAGCGTGAGGAAGGTAACCACCCGGCGATACGGCTTCCCGAGCGACGTGCCGCGCTGTGCGACGGCGTCGGCCTTCTCCTCGTGCGTGCGTGGCCGCTCGTGCACGAACCCGATCAGGGACACACTGATCGCCGCCGGGATGAACGCGATGAAGAAGAGCGGCCGCATCCTCCGGTCGAGGGCGTAGTAGAGCGCGAGGCCGATCAGCGGACCCACGACGGCGCCGAACGTATCGGCCGCACGGTGGAACCCGAAGGCCCGCCCGCGGTCGGCGCGGGCCGTGTCGTCGGCGATCAGCGCGTCGCGCGGCGCCCCGCGGATGCCCTTGCCAGTTCGGTCGGCCACGCGGGCCGCCAGCACCAGCGGCCACGCCGTCGCGAGGCCGATCAGGAGCTTGGAGACCGAAGAGATGCCGTAACCGGCGGCGATCAGGGGCTTGCGGCGCATCCGGTCGGCGAGCCGGCCCGACACCGCCTTCAGGATCGACGCGGTCCCCTCGGCCATCCCCTCGATCAGCCCGACCACCGAGGGCGGCGCCCCCAGCACCCCCGTGATGAACAAGGGGAGCACGGGATAGAGCATCTCCGAGGCCGCGTCCTGGAAGAAGCTCACACCCGAGAGCACGTGGACGTTGTGGCTCAGGCCTTCCCAGGGGCGCCGGCGCCTGCTCGCGGTCTCACGCATCGGCCGAGCCTACGACCGGTCCGGGGTGCCCGTCCGGGGCCCGCGGTAGCATCCGGGCGATGACCACGACGAAGGCTCCCATCACGCTGTTGTGGGGCGAAGACGCCTACCTGTTACGTGAGGAGGGGCTCGCGCGCTTCGACGGCATGCATCCCACGGAGGTCGACGCGGGCGAATGGACGGGCGGTGAGCTCCAGGACCTCGCCACGCCCTCGCTGTTCGGGGAACGGCGAGGCCTGATGATCACCGACGCACGATCGCTCACCAAGGACGTCATCGCGCAGATCGCCGTCTATCTCGAAGCCCCCGACCCCGACGCGCCGTTGGTGATCTGCTGCCAGGTCGCGGAGAGGGGCAGGGCGCCGGCCGCTCTCGACAAGCTCGTGAAGGCGGTGGGCACCGTCACGCAGGTCGCGATCGCCCGTAAGGAGCTCGAGCCGTGGTTGATGAACCGCGCGCGGATGGCCGAGGTCGACCTGGGTGCTCCGGCCGCCCGTGCGCTCGTCGAGACGCTGGGCGAGGAGCCCGGCGCTCTGGTCGCGGCGATCCAGCAGCTGGCTGGGGCCTACGCCGGCCAGAAGGTCACGCCCGCCATCATCGCGCAGCAGTTCCGGGGTCTGGGCGAGCAGAAGGTCTGGGACCTGTGCGACCGAGCCTTCGGCAAGGATCTGCCCGGCGCGATCCGTTCGCTCCGTTCCCTCGAAGAAGGGCGCGACGACCCGTTGAAGTTGCTCGGCGGCGTGTCGAGCCGGCTCCGCGATCTGATCCGGGTCCGGGCGCTCCCGGACCGCATGGCACCGGCCCAGGTGGCGAAGGAGGCGGGCCTGCGGTTCGACTGGCAGGCCCGGCGCTACCAGCAGCAGGCGCGGAACTTCTCGATGAACCAGCTGCTGGCGCTCCACGAGCGCATCACCGAGGCCGACCGGGCGCTGAAGTCGGGTTCCACCGGTGACATCGTGATGCCCGCGTTGATCGCCGCGATCGCGGCACCCTGAATGGAGGTTATCGCCGAGCTACTCTGCGCCGACGGCGTTCGCGGCCCTGGTGAGGCGGCTCTTGCGGCGGGCTGCGGTGCGCTTGTGCACGACGCCCTTGCTGGCGGCCTTGTCCAAGGCTCGGGCGGCTTCCCGGGCGCGCTGTTGCGCGGCCTCGGCGTCGCCCTCAGCGACGGCCGTCTCGACCTTCTTGGTGGCGGTCTTCAGCGAGGAGCGCACGCCCTTGTTGCGCTCTCGGCGCACCTCGTTCTGCTTGTTCCGCTTGATCTGTGACTTGATGTTGGCCATATCGGTTGGTCAGCGTACCAGCACGACCGTCGCGGGGGCTCCGGCGCCCCGTACCATGGGGCGCCGTGACCACCGACACTTCCCACATCCGCAACTTCTGCATCGTGGCGCACATCGACCACGGAAAATCGACGCTGGCCGACCGGCTGCTGGAGGTCACCCACACGGTCGAGGGTCGCGCGATGCGCGCCCAGTACCTCGACAAGATGGACCTGGAGCGCGAACGAGGGATCACGATCAAGGCCCAGTCGGTGCGGCTGCTGCACGACGGCTACGAGCTGAACCTGATCGACACGCCCGGCCACGTCGACTTCACCTACGAGGTGTCCCGCTCGCTCGCGGCCTGCGAGGGCGCGATCCTGCTCGTCGATGCGGCCCAGGGGCTCGAGGCGCAGACCCTCGCGAACTTCCACCTGGCGCGCGACGCCGGACTCGTGATCGTGCCCGCGCTGAACAAGATCGACCTGCCGGCGGCTGAGCCCGATCAGCGGGCGAAGGAGCTCGCCGACCTGCTCGACTGCGACGAAGACGACATCCTCCGCGTGAGCGCGAAGTCCGGGGAGGGCGTCCCTGCGCTGCTCCAGGCCGTGATCGACCGTGTGCCGCACCCGGTCGGCGATCCCGAGAAGCCGCTCCAGGCCCTGATCTTCGACTCGATGTTCGACGCGTACCGCGGGGTGATCACCTACGTCCGTATCAAGGAAGGACGCTTGCCCAGCCGCGCTCGCATCAGGATGTTCGCGACCCGCGTGGAGTCCGAGGCCGAGGAGACCGGGGTGAACGCGCCCGATCCGACACCCGTCGACTCGCTCGGACCTGGGGAGGTGGGCTACCTCGTGACGGGCCTGAAGGACGTGCATCACGCGAAGGTCGGCGACACGATCACGCTCGCGGGCAAACACGGCGCGACCGAGCCGCTCCCCGGCTACCGCGAGCCCAAGCCCATGGTGTGGTCGGGGTTGTTCCCGGCCGAGGGCGGCGACTACTCCGACCTTCGCGAGGCGCTCGACCGGTTGAAGCTCTCCGACGCGGCGTTGCACTACGAGCCGGAGTCCTCGATGGCGCTGGGGTTCGGGTTCCGGTGCGGGTTCCTCGGGCTGCTCCACATGGATATCGTGAAGGAGCGATTGGAGCGTGAGTTCGACCTGGAGCTGATCGCGACGGCGCCCAACGTGGAGTTCCAGGTTTTCAAGGGCGACGAGATCACGGTGGTCCACAACCCGGCTGAGATGCCCGAGGGCGGGGAGTACGACCGGATCGAGGAGCCGATCGTGTTTGCGACGGTGATCACCCCGGCCGATCACCTTGGCGCGGTGCTCGAGCTGTGCCAGTCGCGCCGTGGCGAGATGGTCGACATGAAGTACCTCACCCCCGAGCGTGTCGAGGTTCACTACGTGCTGCCCCTGGCCGAGATCGTGTTCGACTTCTTCGACGCGCTGAAATCGGGGACGAAGGGGTACGCGAGCCTCGAC
This sequence comes from Actinomycetota bacterium, assembly GCA_039933515.1. Lineage (GTDB taxonomy): Bacteria > Actinomycetota > UBA4738 > UBA4738 > HRBIN12 > JAOUEA01. The sequence goes on along the minus strand of JBDTNY010000088.1, from coordinate 16,781 downwards.
TACGAGCCCTACGGCTACCAGGACGCGAAGCTCGTGCGCGTGGACGTCCTGCTGCACGGCGAGCCCGTCGACGCGTTCAGCACGATCGTGCACCGCGACCGCGCGTATCCATACGGCAAACAGATGGTCGAGCGCCTGAAGGAGCTGATCCCGCGGCAGCTGTTCGACGTCGCGATCCAGGCGGCGATCGGCTCGAAGATCATCGCGCGCGAGACCGTGAAGGCCAAGCGCAAGGACGTCACAGCCAAGTGCTACGGCGGCGACATCTCGCGCAAGCGCAAGCTCCTCGAGCAGCAGAAGAAAGGGAAGGCGCGGATGCGCCGTGTCGGCCGCGTCGACGTGCCGCAGGAGGCGTTCATCGCGGCGCTCCGGGTCGACGACGGCTCCTCGAGGGAGAAGAAGAAGTGACCGATGGCGCGGCGGTGTCCTCCGAGGCCGAGCGCGCCGGGATCTACGTCCACATCCCGTTCTGCCTGACGCGCTGCGGCTACTGCGACTTCAACGCATACGCGGGACTCGACCATCTGGCGCCTCGTTATCTACAGGCGGTTGTGGCCGAGGCCGGGTTGGCCGCGCCCTCGTGGGACGGCGCGCTTGTGGAGAGCGTGTTCCTCGGTGGCGGCACGCCCACGATGCAGACGCCCGCCGATCTGTCGGTGCTCCTCTCGCACCTGCGCGAGACGTTCGACGTGGGCGATGACGCCGAGATCACCACCGAGGCGAACCCCGACACGGTCGACGAGCCGAAGCTGGCCGCGCTCCTCGAGGCGGGGTACCTACGGCTGTCGATGGGCGCGCAGTCGTTCGACCCCGCGGTGCTCGCGTCGCTCGAGCGGATCCACCAACCGGAGTCCGTGCGCCGGGCGTTCGATGCCGCACGCCGCGCCGGCTACGAGAACGTGAATCTCGACCTGATCTACGGCGCCGAGGGCGAGACGACCGCGTCGTGGGAGCGCACGCTGGGCGAAGCCATCGTGCTCGCGCCCGAGCACGTCAGCGCCTACGCGCTCACGGTGGAACCGGCCACGCCCCTTGGCCGGGCCGTCGCGGCGGGGGAGCGGCCCGAGCCCGACGGCGACCTGCAAGCCGACATGTTCTCGATCGCGTGCGAGGTGCTCCGCGGGGCCGGCTACCACCACTACGAGGTCTCGAACTGGGCCAAGCCCGGCTTCGAGTGCCGCCACAACCTGGGGTACTGGGAGCGCCGGCCGTACCTGGGTCTCGGCGCCGGGGCGCACTCGTACCGCGAGGACCACCGCTGGTGGAACGTCCGCCCGCCCGAGGAGTACATGGCGCAGGTCGAGGCGGGCCGGCTCCCGTTGGGGGGGGAGGAGCACCTCGATCTATCTGACGCCTACCTCGAGGAGGTCTTCCTGAAGCTCCGGATCCTCGAGGGCATCCCGGCGAGCTGGGTCGACGAGGAGGTCGCGGCGCCGTTCATCGAGAGCGGCCTGCTCGAGGACGAGTTCGGCCGGCTGATCCCTACGGAGCGCGGGATGCTCGTGCTGAACGAGCTCGTGCTGGCGCTTACGAGCGCGGTCTAGTCCATAACCGACTGCAGGGAAGACCCTTAGCAATCGACCGGGTCGAGTGCTACGTATCATGGACCCCATGGCCGATCGTCCCGAGCTTGGACCCCGCAAGTCCGCGGTGCTGCGCGCCGTGGTGGAGGCGTACGTCCGCAGCGGCGAGCCCGTCGGCAGCGAGACGATCGCCGAGCACGCGGGCCTGGGCGTCTCCTCCGCGACGATCCGTAACGAGCTCGCCGCCCTCGAGGAGCTCGGCTACCTCTCGCACCCGCACACGAGCGCGGGCCGGATCCCGACCGACGCCGGCTACCGCCATTACGTGGACTCCCTTCCGGCCGGCGGGCGCCTCCGCGAGGCGCAGCGCCGCGCGATCGCCGGGTATTTCGCCGAGGTGATGGTCGATCTGGAAGAGGTCCTGAAGGGCTCGGTACAGCTGCTCAGCCGCATGACCCAGTACGCGGGGCTCGCCGTACCGCCGAGCGCGTCCGACGAGCCGCTCGTTCGTCTCGAGCTCATCGACATGGGGCCGACCGTCCTGATCCTCGCGATCGGGCAGCACGGCCGGGTCGACAAGCGCGTGATCGACCGCCCCGAGCACTTCGACGCGAAGATCCTCGCCGACGCCGAAGTCTGCCTGCAGGGCCTCCGGGGTCTCACCTATGTCGAGGCCCAGGCTCGACTGCTGCAGCTGGCAGCCGAGGCGTCGCGCGATCAGCACGATCTGCTGCTCAACGTGGCGGAGCTCCTGCGCACCTCGACCCAAGGCGAGCGCGCGAGCCACGTGGTGATGGGAGGCGTCTCGAACCTCGCCGACGAGGCGCAGCAGATGCGCCGCGAGACGCTCCGGCGGCTGTTCGAGACCCTCGAGCGCGAGCAGGAAATGCTCCACGTGCTGCAGGACGTGAGCTCGACCCAGGGCGATCTAGCCGTCACGATCGGCGCCGAACATCCGTCGACGGGCGCATGGGAGACCTCGATCATCACCGCGCCGTTCAAGACCGGCGAGACGACGATCGGCACGATCGGCGTGATGGGCCCGACACGGATGGACTACCTGAGCGCGATGGCCTCGGTGCGGGCCGTCGCCAAGCGTCTGTCCGAGCTCGCGACGGAGCTCGATCAGTAGCTGATGGCCGCCGCGCGTGATCTGTACGAGGTACTGGGCGTATCCCGTGAGGCGAGCGAGGACGAGATCAAGAAGGCGTACCGGCGCCTCGCTCGCGAACACCACCCCGACGTCAACGGCGACCCGGCCGCCGAAGGTCGGTTCAAGGAGGTTGCCGGGGCCTACGAGATCCTTTCCGACCCCGAGAAGCGCCAGCGCTACGACGCCTTCGGTCAGGCGGGCGGCCCCGGCGCGCAGGGGTTCGCCGACATCCAGGACATCTTCGACATGTTCTTCGGGGGCGGCTTCCAGACCGCGACCCGATCGCGAGGGCCGCGATCGCGCGCCCAGCACGGCGAAGACCTCGGCATGCGCGTCTCCCTCACGTTCGTCGAGGCCGCGTTCGGCGTGCGCCGTGAATTCGCGGTCGACCGCCTTGCGGTCTGCGACACCTGCGGAGGCGACGGGGCCGCGCCCGGGACGTCGCCGATCGCCTGCCACACCTGCCGGGGGAGCGGTCAGGTCCAGGCGGTGCGTCGCACGATCTTCGGCACCGTGATGACGGCCGCGCCGTGTGAGACCTGTCGCGGGGCGGGTCAGGAGATCCCCGACAAGTGCGAGACCTGTTTCGGCCAGGGAAGACGCCGCCTGCCAGCCACCGTGACCGTCGACATCCCCGCCGGGGTCTCTGACGGGATGGAGCTCCGGGTGACCGGGAGCGGCCATGCCGGCGCGTCGGGCGGCCCGGCGGGCGATCTGTACGTCTCGCTTGCGGTGGAATCCTCGCCCGCCTTCGACCGGCGAGGGCAGGATCTGTTCACCGCGCTCGACATCACGATGACCCAGGCGGCGCTCGGTGCGCAGGTGGATATCGACGGGCTCGACGCCACCGAGCGAATCACGGTGGAGCCAGGCACCGGATCGGGCACCGTGGTCCGGATCAAGGGCAAGGGCGTGCCGAACGTGAACCGTCGGGGACGCGGCGACCTCTACGTGACCCTGCACGTCGTCACGCCGCGCGATCTGTCACGCGAGGAGCGCAAGCTGGTCGAGCGCCTCGCCGAGCTTCGGAGCGAGCCCACCCGCAAGGACGTCGCGACCGGTGCGCTTCGCCGGCCGGAGTTCTGAAAGGGGTACGCTCGGGCGATGGTCGACACCACCTGCCTGTTCTGCAAGATCGCGGCCCGCGAGATCCCGGCCGACATCTTGCGCGAGACCGATCGGACCATGGCATTCCGCGACATCGACCCGAAGGCGCCGACGCATATCTTGCTGATCCCCAAGGAGCACATCGAGTCGGTGGCCGACCTCGGCGACGGTCACGCCGGCATGCTGGCCGACCTCATGCAGGCGGCCACGCACCTGGCGAACACCGAGGGGATCGCGGAGAGCGGGTGGCGGCTCGTCACGAACGTGGGCGCCGGGGCAGGCCAGAGCGTGTTTCACCTGCACTTCCATCTGCTGGGGGGACGCCCGATGTCGTGGCCGCCGGGCTGAAGGTGGTGCCTATCCCGGCTACCATAGGCACGCAGGCCGCCTCGAAGGCGGCCGTCGTCGACACAGGAGGAACGGGGCGAGGCCCCGGGATACGAGACTCGTGGCAGGCGCCACTACCCAGGTGAAGATCCTCGTCCCCGGCGATCAGTCGATGGTGGCCCTGCTGGGCCAGCGAGACGTCTTCCTGAAGCTGATCGAATCGGCGTTCGCCTGTCGCATCCTCGTGCGCGGGAACGAGATCACGATCAGCGGTCCCGAGGAAGAGTCCGAGCGCGCCGCCCGGATCTTCGAGGAGCTCCTCACGTTGCTCGAGAAGGGGCACGAGCTCTCCGACTCCTCCGTCGGGCAGGCCATCGCGCTCGTCAAGGGCGATGGACCGGCGATCGAGGGACGGCCCGCGCTGCGACCATCCGACATCCTCGGCGACAAGCTGCTCACCGCGCGGGGCAAGGGCATCGCCCCCAAGACCGCCGGCCAGAAGGAGTACGTCGACGCGATCAGGTCCTCGACCCTGACCTTCGCGATCGGACCCGCAGGGACGGGCAAGACCTACCTCGCGGTGGCCACCGCCGTGCGGGCCCTCCAGGAACATCAGGTCTCGCGATTGATCCTCACCCGTCCCGCCGTCGAGGCGGGGGAGCGGCTCGGGTATCTGCCGGGCACGCTCTACGAGAAGATCGACCCCTACATGCGCCCGCTGTACGACGCGCTGTTCGAGATGACCGGCGCAGAGACGCTTCCTCGACTGATGGAGCGCGGGACCGTGGAGGTCGCGCCGCTCGCCTACATGCGCGGGAGAACGCTGAACGACGCCTTCATCATCTTGGACGAGGCGCAGAACACGACGCCCGAGCAGATGAAGATGTTCCTCACCCGCCTCGGCTTCGGCTCGAAGGCCGTGATCAACGGCGATGCGACGCAGATCGACCTCCCGAACGGCCAGCGCTCGGGGCTCGCCGTCGTCGAGGAGATATTGACCGGCATCGAGGGCATCTCGTTCGTCCATCTTGGCGGGCGCGACGTGGTGCGGCATCGGATCGTGCAGGACATCGTCGAGGCGTACGGGCGGCATACGCAGCCCACGCTCGGGGTCGAGAGCTGAGCGGCACGATGAGCGACGACGCCAACCATCCGGTGGTCCTTGTCTCGGACCGGCAGTCCACGCCGCTCGACGTCGAGGGGCTGACGTCGCTCGCTCGCGCGGCCCTGCTCGGCGAGGGACTCGAGCGCGTCGAGCTCTCGGTATCGTTCGTCGAGTCGGCAGAGATCGAGGAGCTCCACGTGCGCTTCATGGACGAGCCGGGTCCCACCGACGTGCTGTCGTTTCCGTTGGACCCCGACGACGTGGACGAGGCCGGCAACCGCATGCTGGGCGACGTCGTCATCGCGCCCTCGGTCGCCGCCGGCAACAACCCTGCCGATACCGCCGGAGAGCTGCGGCTCCTGCTCGTGCACGGGATCCTGCATCTGTTGGGGTACGACCACGAGGTGGACGCGGAGAAGGCCGAGATGTGGGCGCGACAGGAGCGCTACAGCGGGGTGAAGGTCACGTGACCTGGCTCTGGCTGCTCGCCGGTGTGTTCGTCCTGTTGGGGTCCCTGATGGCGATGGCGGAGTCCTCGCTCACGCGCATGACCCGCGTGCGCGCGCTCTCGCTCGAGGAGGAGGGGCGGCGCAACTCCGCGCTGCTGGTTCGGCTGGAGTCCGACCCGCCCCGGTACCTCAACTCGGTCTATCTCACCGTGATGATCGTCCAGAACGGCTCGGCGATCCTGGTCGCGATCTTGGCCGAGAACGCGTTCGGGGGCCTGGGCGTCACCGTTGCTTCGTTGGTGTTCACGCTCCTGTATTTCGTGCTGGTGGAAGCGATGTCGAAGACCTTCGCGATCCTGCATTCGGATCGCGTCGCGCTGGCGCTCTCGCCGCTCGTGTTCTTCCTGGGTCGGCTGCTGGCCGCGCCGACGCGCGCGTTGATCGGGCTCGCGAACGTGCTGCTTCCCGGCAAAGGGCTGAAGGCCGGGCCGTTCGTGTCCGAGGGCGACATCCGGTCGATGGCCGAGGTCGGTTCCGAGGAAGGCTCGATCGAGGAGGAGGAGAAGGAGCTGATCCACTCCATCTTCGAGTTCGGCGACACGATCGTGCGCGAGGTGATGGTCCCCCGGCCCGACATCATCTGCATCGAGGATGACAAGACCCTTCGCGACGTGCAGGCGCTGGTGCTCACGCACGGCACGAGCCGCATCCCGGTCTACAACGCTAAGGAGGACCTGGACGACGTCGTCGGGATCATCTTCGCCAAGGACGTGCTGAAGGCGCTGCACCAGGGCAAGCAGGACCTGCCGCTCGCCGAGATCGTCCGCGAGGCGCGGTACGTGCCTGAGTCCAAGAAGGTCGGCGCGTTGCTGCGCGAGATGCAGCAGGAGAAGTTCCATATGGCGCTCGTCACCGACGAATACGGCTCGGTGACCGGCCTCGTGGCGCTCGAGGACCTGCTCGAGGAGCTCGTCGGCGAGATCACCGACGAATACGACCGCGAGGAAACCGAGATCCAGGAGGTCGGGGGCGGCGTGTATCGGGTGAGCGGCAAGACCTCGGTCGATGACGTGAACGAGGAGCTCGACGCCACGCTTCCCGACGAGGAGTGGGACACGATCGCTGGCCTCGTGCTCGATCTGTTCGGGAGGATCCCCGAGGAAGGCGAGGAGGTCACCCTCGAGGGCCTGACGTTCCGCGCCGAGGAGGTGATCGGTCGCCGGATCGCGCGTGTGCTGATCACCCGGGTCCCGCCCGACGACGAGGGCGCCGGATCACACGCTGTGCCGGCGGAGGTCGGCGACGCCGAATGATGAGTGACACCGTCGATCTCGACGCACTCGTCACGGCGGCACGGGACATCCGTTCGCGTGCGTACGCGCCGTACAGCGGGTTCCACGTCGGCGCAGCGCTCCTGGCCGGGGGGAAGCTCTTCGCCGCGGTCAACGTCGAGAACGCCAGCTACCCGCTCTCGGTGTGCGCGGAGAGGAACGCGGCGGCGATGGCGGTCGCCTGCGGTGAGACCGTGTTCCAGGCGATCGCGGTGGTGACAGACGCCGAGACCCCGACCCCCCCTTGTGGAGGGTGCTTGCAGGTGCTGTCCGAGTTCGGGCCCGCGATCCCCGTGGTCGCGGAGTCGGCCGACGGATCTGCTCGGATCGTCTGGCGCGTCGAGGAGCTCCTGCCCGTCGCCTTCGGGCCGCACGACCTCGGCATATGAGCGGGTTCCGCAGCGGCATCGTCGCGGTGGTCGGACGCCCCAACGTGGGGAAATCCACCCTCGGGAACTCGCTCGTGGGGCAGAAGGTCGCGATCGTTTCCGACAAGCCGCAAACCACGCGTGCCGACATCCGAGCGATCCTCACGACCGATGATGCCCAGGTGGTATTCACCGACACGCCGGGGTTCCACAAGCCTCGTACGCTCCTCGGATCCCGGCTGAACGAGCTGGTGGCCGACGCGGTCGACGGTGTCGATGTCGTCGTCATGGTGGTCGATGGCTCGGCGGGGGTCGGGCGCGGCGATGCCTTCGTGTACGAGCGACAGGTCGCCTCGTCTCACGCGGCGAGGTTCTGCGTCGTGAACAAGGAGGACGCGTTCGCGCGCGTGAAGATGCTCCCGCAGCTCGAGGCCGCGCAGGCGCTGGGGGAGTGGGACGAGATCGTCCCCGTCTCGGCGGCGCGCGGCGACGGCGTGGACGGTCTGCGCGAGCTGATCATCGCGCGACTCCCGGAAGGCCTCGCACTGTTCCCCGAGGGCGAGGTCACCGATCAGCCGGTCGAAACACGCGTGGCCGAGCTGATCCGTGAGCAGGCCCTGCACGTGACCCGCGAAGAGGTGCCGCACTCGGTCGCGATCGAGATCGACGAGATGGAGCGCGAGGGCGACCTCACGCGGATCCATGCGTCGATCGTCGTCGAGCGCGATTCCCAGAAAGGGATCCTGATCGGCAAGGCCGGCGCCACCTTGAAGACGATCGGGACGAACGCCCGCGCCGGGATCGAGCTGCTGCTCGGGACCAAGGTGTACCTGGACCTGCACGTGAAGGTGATGAAGGAATGGCAACGTGACCCGAAGGCCCTGAACCGACTCGGGTATTAGCCGGTCGAACCGCTTCACCCGATCCGGATCTCGGCCTCCATGTCGGGGTGATAGGTGCAGAACACCCCGTAGGTGCCGGGGGCCACCCCGGTGAGGTCGACCTCGCCGGTCTCTCCGGCTCCCACCTCGACCGCGGCATCGGTGCCTGACACGTTGAAGGTGTGGGTGGCTTCGTCGGTGTTCGAGACCTCGATCGTCGCGTCGGGATCGGCCGCGACGCATGCCGGGTCGTAGGCGAAATCGACCACCCGGACCGACGTCGTGGCCACCGGATCCTCACACCCTGTGCTACCTGAGCTCGAGCAGGCGGTCAGGCCTCCGAGCGAAAGAACGCCGGCCAGCCCGATGATCAGTCTTCGCATCGCGGTATGCACCTCGTGGGGATCGACGACAGCGCCTCAGCCTACCGAGGAATGGCCCGGACGGGGGGTCCGCTACGATGACATCCGTCCCCGACCAGGAGTGGCGAGTTGTCCCAGGCAGCAGAGATCGAGCGCAGCGCGCCCGCCACCCCGGTCGCCTCGCCGGCCGAGGCGTCGCGTCTCGTGGCTCGGGCGCCGACGGTCGACGCCGTGGGTCTCGAGAGCCGGGCCGCCTCGCTCGCCACCCGTTCGATCAAGCACGACTCGAAGCGGCGGGCGCTCGAGCTCGCGATCCGCTGCATGGACCTCACCACGCTGGAGGGCACCGACACCACCGGCAAGATCGTGGCGATCTGCGCGAAGGCCGTACGTCCCGATCCCCTCGATCCCTCGATACCGTCGGTGGCGGCCGTGTGCCTCTACCCGCAGCTTGTCCCGGTGGCCGTGGAGCAGCTGGGGGGCACCGGCGTGGCGGTGGCGAGCGTCGCCGGCGGGTTCCCCAGCGGGCTCGGGGCACTCGACGCGCGGCTCCGAGAGATCTCCGATGTCGCGACCGCCGGGGCCGACGAGATCGACATCGTGTTGAACCGATCGCTCCTTTTGGGCGGTCGCTACGGCGAGGCGTTCGAAGAGCTGGTCGCCGCGCGCCAGGCGGCCGGGTCCGCGCACCTCAAGGTGATCCTCGAGACCGGGGAGCTCGGCTCGTATGACCGTGTGCGGCAGGCCAGCGTGCTCGCGATGGCGGCCGGCGCCGACTTCATCAAGACCTCCACAGGCAAGATCGGCTTGAACGCCACCCTGCCGACCGCGCTCTGCATGATGGAGGCCGCGCGCGAGTTCCATGCGCAGACCGGGCGGCGGGTGGGCATCAAGGTCGCGGGAGGCGTGCGCCGTTCGAAGCAGGCGATCCAGTATCTCGTGCTGCTCAACGAGACCCTCGGGTCGTCGTGGATGACCCCCGCCCTGTTCCGGATCGGTGCATCCTCGCTCTTGAACGACGTGCTGATGCAGCTGGAGAAGGGTACGACCGGCCGGTACGCGGGACCCGACTACTTCACGATCGACTAGAGGAGCGGATGAGCGAGGCGATCGAGCACCCGCCGGCGACATGGGAGTACGCGCCCGCGCCCGAGTCCAAGGACGTCGTCCGCATCGAGGACCGCTACGGGCTGTTCATCGGTGGCGAGTTCGCAGAGCCGAAGTCCGGCCGGTACTTCCCGACGATCGACCCGTCGACCGAAGAGCCGCTGGCCGAGGTGGCCGAGGCCGGGGCGGAGGACGTCGCGCTCGCCGTGGAGGCCGCGCGGTCAGCCTCGCCGGCATGGCAGGCGCTGGCCGGCAGCGAGCGCGCGAAGTACCTCTACCGGATCGCGCGCCAGATCCAGGAGCGCGCGCGCGAGTTCGCGGTGCTCGAGTCGATGAACGGCGGCAAGCCGATCAAGGAGTCGCGCGACGTAGATCTGCCCCTCGCCGCCGCGCACTTCTTCTACTACGCAGGCTGGGCCGACAAGCTCGACTACGCGTTCCCGGGGCGCTCGCCGCGGCCGATCGGCGTGGCCGGGCAGATCATCCCGTGGAATTTCCCGATGGTCATGGCCGCCTGGAAGCTCGCACCCGCGCTCGCGACCGGGAACACCGTGGTGCTCAAGCCGGCGGAGACCACCCCGCTCACCGCGCTGCTGCTCGCCCAGGTGATCCAGGAGGCGGACCTGCCGCCGGGCGTGGTGAACATCGTCACAGGGGCCGGTGCCACCGGGGCCGCGCTCGTCGATGCCGACGTCGACAAGATCGCGTTCACGGGTTCCACCGACGTGGGCAAAGCGATCCGGCGGGCGACGGCCGGCAGCGGGAAGCGGCTGACCCTGGAGCTCGGCGGGAAGGCCGCCAACATCGTGTTCGAGGATGCCCCGCTCGACCAGGCGGTCGAGGGCGTCGTGAACGGCATCTTCTTCAACCAGGGACATGTGTGCTGCGCCGGCTCGCGACTGCTGGTACAGGAGCCGGTGTTCGATGCGCTGCTCGCCAAGCTCAAGGACCGTTTGCAAACCCTGCGCGTGGGCGATCCGCTCGACAAGAACACCGACATCGGTGCGATCAACTCCCGGGCGCAGCTCGACAAGATCACCGAGCTGGTGGGGTCGGGGGTCGCCGAAGGCGCCGAGATCTACCAGCCGGAGTGCGCGCTTCCGGAGCGAGGGTTCTGGTTCCGGCCGACGCTCTTCACGGGCGTCTCACAGTCGCACCGCATCGCACGCGAGGAGATCTTCGGGCCGGTGCTCTCGATCTTGACGTTCCGCACGCCCGAAGAGGCCGTCGAGAAGGCGAACAACACGCCGTACGGACTCTCGGCGGGGATCTGGAGCGAGAAGGGATCGCGGATCCTGTGGACGGCCGACCGCCTGCGCGCCGGCGTGGTGTGGGCGAACACGTTCAATCGGTTCGATCCCACCTCGCCATTCGGTGGGTACAAGGAGAGCGGGTTCGGCCGTGAGGGCGGGCTCCACGGCCTCGAGCCGTACCTGGAGCTCGACGGAGGTTCGCGATGACCGATGACCGTCTGCCCGTGAAGCGCACGGCGAAGTTGTTCATCGGCGGGGCGTTCCCCCGGAGCGAGTCCGGGCGCACGTACGAGGTCGTCACTCACGACGGGCGGCTGCTCGCGCACGTGGGGCGGGCGTCGCGCAAGGACCTTCGGGAGGCGGTCGTCGCAGCACGCGCCGCGCAGGAGCCATGGGCCGGCATGACGGCGTACCTCCGCGGTCAGATCCTGTATCGGGTCGCCGAGCTGATGGAGGGCCGGCGTGCGCAGTTCGAGGCCGAGCTCGCGGTCGCGGGGGCGTCCGATCCTGCGCGCGGGGTGAGCGCCGCGATCGACCGTTGGGTTTGGTACGCGGGGTGGGCCGACAAGTTCGCCCAGGTCTCCGGAGCGACGAACCCGGTGGCCGGCCCGTACTTCAACTTCACGCTTCCTGAGCCGACGGGGGTGGTCGGGATCGTGGCGCCGGGGGACCGATCGCTCCTAGGCCTGGTGTCACGACTCGCGCCGGCGATCGTGAGCGGGAACACGGCCGTGGTGATCGCGAGCGAGGCCGCGCCGATGCCCGCGGTGACCCTCGCTGAGGTGCTGGCGACCAGCGACGTGCCTGGCGGCGTGGTGAACATCCTCACGGGCGTGACCGCGGAGCTGGTGCCGTGGCTCGCGGGCCACATGGACGTGAACGCGATCGACGTCACGGGAGTCCCGGCCGATCTGCTGGTCGAGGTGACCGAGCTCTCGGCCGAGAACGTGAAGCGCGTGCACCGTGGACCCGACGTGGACCCGTTCTCCGAGGCGGCGCAGAGTCCCTACGAGATCACCGGGCTGACCGAGTTCAAGACGGTCTGGCACCCGATCGGCGCCTGAGCAGCTACCGCTTGCCTTGATACAACGCGTGGCGCGTCGAGGGTCCCGTGTGGAGCCAGCAGGTCGATGAGGCGTTGTAGGTCGACAGCACCGTCGAGCACCCCGAGAAGTCGCAGTGGCGGCCGGAGTTGGCACGAGAGGCCGCCTCTTTGCCGCGCGCCGGAGGGCCGAACTGGACCTTGCCGTCGTTCGCCTTCGCCATCGTTGCCGCCTCTCGACGCGTACCGCCGATCCGTGGTGGCGAGGAGGCGTGCGGGGAGATCGCACGGGTCGGTCGCTCGGCACGAACCCTCGGGCGCGTTGCCCGAGGTACTCAGCGTACCGCGGCGAGGCCGCAGAGCGCCCGGTGCCTCATCCACGGCGGAGTGTGAGCCATGCCTGGTACGCGGTTCGATAGAGCGGGTCCCCGGCGAGCGTCGCCGTCGGGACGCCGGGGAGCCCCGTCAGTGTGCCCACGTCGTCCAGGAACGGTGCCTGCGCCAGCGCCGCGTCCAGCTCGAGCAGCAACGCCGCCGCCTGGGGTTCCTCACTGACGACGAGCGCGCGCCGAACGTCACGGACGGCATGCAGCACGACGCGGTTCTCGTGGATGTCGGGCGTGAGCATGCGACGCGAGTCGTAGACGCGTTTGAGCCGCCCGTGCTCGTCGAGGTTCCCCTGACGTCGGCGGCTGCGGATCAGCTCGCGCGGCTCGGGATGGCGTGCGAGATCGCCCGACGTCCATCGCTCCACTCGGATCAGGTCCTTGCGGTGTGCCTCCTGGAGCCGGACGATCACCGACGCTAATCCGGGCCGGCCGCTGGTACCCCGCACGACCGCGGTGAGCAACTCGATGCGCGCGTCCCGCGGGGCCTCAGAAGTAGCTGGCGAAGCCATGGGTGGCATAGTCCTCGCGCATCCGCTCGGCTTTGGCACTCGCGAGCGGGAACCCGCCCCCGAGCGCGGCGACGAATCGTTCCAGCGCCTCGTCGAGGCTGCTGTCGGCGCCCCGGACGCGCGGCAGCACTTTCTGCACGAGCTGCTCGTCGAGCGCCACCTCCCACGCGATGCCGACTTCGTCCGCGGCGACCACATAGTGGTGCATCTCCTCGAGCACCCGGAACCCGAAGGGCGCGATCGGGCGCAGGATCCCCCAGATCTCCAGGACGAGGTCCCGGTACGGCTCGGCGACGAGGTACTGCTCCACGTAGTTCTTCAGCAGAGGGAGCTCCAGGAGCTGGGCGCGGTCGTACACCTTGTCCGCGAAGCCGTGCGTCGTTTCGTCGATGTTCACGGTGCCGGCGAACTTCAGGTTGGGGGTGAGCTCCACGGTGTGACCCGGCGCGAGGTCGAGTCGGGCGATCCCCTCACGGGAGCGGACCTCCATCGCCGAGAGGAATCGGGAGAAGTAGTGCTCGACGCGCGCGAGGTTCATCTCGTCCAGGATCACGTGGAACTCGCGTGCGGTGCGGTTGGCGAGGTCGGCCGAGGACCATTCCCTGGCGGCCTCTTGCACGAACTCGCTGAACGGGGTGTGGTGGTAGAAGCCGTCGAGCGGGGAGAGATAGCCGAGCAGATCCTCGTTCGAGGACCAGCTGGGGTCGACGGCAACGAGCTTGGGCCTGGCGCCGATCGCGCCCGCGTACGCCTGCGCGAGCCAGGTCTTGCCGGTGCCGCTGGGTCCGGAGAGGATCACGAACCCGCGCGACTGCATGGCCAGGTGATAGCGCCGGATCACGTCGTCGCTGATCAAGAACCCCGGGTTCTGATCGCGGAACGCCCGGATCACTCGATCCAGGGCCGCCCCGACGTCTCTGTCGGTACCGATCATCGTGCCGCTCACGCTTGCCGTCCTCCCCGCAAGTGCCCGATGCCGATAAGGACGGCGGGCTCCGTGTGTGTTTCGGCATCTCGAGGGCAGGACTGAACCCATCGAGCCGCAACGGAAACACCACACGGTTGCCGGGGTGCCCGGGGTGTCCGGGCGGCTACGATTCGCTGATGCCGCCCTATAAGGAGCAGGGCATCGTCCTGCGGTCGCACAAGCTGGGCGAAGCCGACAAGATCGTGACGATCATGACCCAGGGCTCGGGCAAGGTCCGGGCCGTGGCCAAGGGCATCCGCAAGACCACCAGCCGCTTCGGCGCCCGCCTGGAGCCGTTCACGCACGTGAGCCTGATGCTGTACCGCGGACGGGGCGCGCTGGACACCGTGACGCAGGCCGAGATCATCGCGCCGCACGCCTCTATCCGCGACGATCTCGCGTTGTTCGCTGCGGGCGAAACGATGCTCGAGGCCGTCGACAAGGTCGCCGAGGAGCACGAGCGAAACGTCAAGCTCGTGCTCCTCCTCCTCGCCGGCCTCCGCGCCCTCGACACGAAGCCCATGGTGCCCGACGCGGTCGCCGAGTCGTTCCTGTTGAAGCTCCTCTCGCTGTCAGGGTTCCATCCGTCGCTCACGGCGTGCGCCGTCTGCGGGGCCACCGATCCCGAGCTGTTCTCTGCCGGTCTCGGTGGCGCGGTGTGCGGACGTTGCGCCGAGGGCAATGCCGGGCACGTGTCGCGCGCGGCACTGTCCTACCTCGCCGACCTCGCGATGGCGGACATGGTCGACGCCGGCGCGTTGGGGTCGCCGGAGGATCGGGTCCGCAAGGAGTCCCGTGCGCTGCTGTTCGGGTTCGCCGAATACCACCTGGAGCGCCGGATGAAGTCGGTGCCGATGATGGTGAGGACGGCCAAGTGAGCAGCTACCTGCAGGACATCGACCGCGAGCGGGTCCCCGGACACGTCGCGATCGTGATGGACGGCAACGGCCGCTGGGCCCAGCAGCGCGGGCTCCCGCGCACCGAGGGCCACGGCGCCGGCGAAGAGGCGCTCTGGGACACGGTCAAGGGCGCGAACGAGGTAGGGGTGCGGTGGCTCACTGTCTACGCGTTCAGTACCGAGAACTGGAAGCGCCCCGCCGCCGAAGTCCTGTATCTGATGGAGTTCAACCGATCGCTCCTTCGCCGCCGGCGCGACGAGCTGCACGAGATGAACGTCCGGGTCCGCTGGGCGGGGCGCCGCGACTGGCGGGTGCCCCGGTCGGTCCTCAAGGAGATGCAGACCTCCGAGGAGATGACCCGCACCAACACGGGGATGACCCTCACGATCGCCTTCAACTACGGCGGGCGAGCCGAGGTCGTGGACGCGGTCAAGCAGCTGATGCGCGACCACGACGCAGGAAAGATCCGGATCGAGAAGGTCGACGAGCGCGAGATCGCCCGGCGCCTGTATCACCCCGACATGCCCGACCCCGACCTCCTGATCCGCCCGAGCGGCGAGCAGCGCACCTCGAACTTTCTCCTATGGGAGGCGGCTTACGCCGAGCTGTGGTTCACGCCCGTGCTCTGGCCCGACTTCAGCCGTGAAACGCTCTTCGAGGCGATCCGCGACTTCCAGAAGCGCAGTCGCCGGTTCGGCGCGATCGGCGACGACTGCTAGGGGGCCGATTCGTCAGGTGACGCGGGTGCGCCTCCAGACGCGGCTGATGAGCCAGAGTCCGGCGAGCGCCGCGAGCCCCCCGTACATCAACAGGAACCCGGTCCCCGGCACATCGATCCCGACGGTCGCGAAGATCAGGCCGCGCGTGAGTGGGTATCCCATGACGAGACCCAGCAGCACGCCGACCGTCATGACGATGCGTCCCACCGGCCCGAAGCTGGTCTCGCCTCCGTGCCAGCGGGAGTAGGTCGCCTGATGGAACTCCTGGCTGGGCAGAGGCCCGCGTGCATTGATCCCACGCGCGACCGTGCGGTCGATCGTCGTGAAGCACTGGCCGCACCAGGCGGCGTCGGGGGTGACACGCGCCCCACAGCTCGGACAGGTGTCCATCCGAAAGGTATCGGCTCGCAGGAGGACCGCTTGACGCGGGTCGCCGCTCGTGCCCGGCTAGCATGGGGGTCACGCCAGCGGTCGCTGCCAGCGGCCGGGAGAGGAGACCATCGCTCATGACCGACCTCATGGAGGCCGTCACCTCCCTCGCGAAACGCCGAGGGATCGCATTCCAGTCCGCCGAGATCTACGGCGGGCTGCGTTCGTCCTGGGACTACGGCCCGCTCGGGGTCGAGCTTCGCAGGAACATCCGCAACGCCTGGTGGCGTGCGAACGTCCAGCTCCGCGACGACGTCGTCGGCGTCGAGGCCGCCGTGATCACCAGCCCGAAGGTCTGGCAAGCCAGCGGCCACCTCGAGACGTTCCACGACCCCTTAGTGGAGTGCACGAACTGCCACCAACGGTTCCGCGAGGACCATCTGCAGCTGCAGACGAACGCCGACGGTGTCGTGCTCTGCCCGAACTGCGGTGGCGCGGAGTTCACTGAGCCCAAGCAGTTCAACCTGATGCTGAAGACCTTCCTGGGGCCGATCGAGGACGACGACGCGATCGCGTACCTGCGCCCCGAGACCGCGCAGGGCATGTTCGTGAACTTCCCGGCGATCCAAGCGGTGGCGCGCAAGAAGCTTCCCTTCGGGATCGCGCAGATCGGCAAGTCGTTCCGCAACGAGATCACGCCCGGGAACTTCATCTTCCGCACGCGGGAGTTCGAGCAGATGGAGATGGAGTTCTTCGTCGAGCCTGGCTCCGACGACGAGTGGTTCGCGTACTGGGTCGAGCGGCGGATGGACTGGTACCTCGACCTCGGCGTCTCGAAGGAGAAGCTCCGGCTCCGCCCGCACGACCCCGACGAGCTCGCGCACTACGCGAAGGCCGCCACCGACGTGGAGTACGAGTTCC